>JAFZGC010000067.1 GCA_017555595.1 Paludibacteraceae bacterium
ACGGATGTCATTCCGATTTTTTTACCTAATAATCCTGGCATTTTAGCTGTGATTAAAATTGTTAATAATTATTTTTCCACTCTCGCCCCCGGGCTTCCGTGTCTTACGACTGTGTCTATCCGCGGGAAGTGGCGATTTAGTTGTTTTTAAGCCCTTCCTCTCGACTCTCTACCCTCGTCATTGGACCCGAGCGTAGTTCGTTTTGATTACAGGCTTGCTGTTTGTTTTCTTTGTTATCAAACCTTGATCTCTACCTCAACACCACTTGCGAGCTCGAGTTTCATCAAAGCCTCTACGGTCTTTTGGTTTGATTGATAGATGTCAATCAGACGTTTGTAGCTTGACAACTCAAATTGCTCACGGCTCTTCTTGTTAACGAAGGTTGAGCGGTTTACAGTGAAGATGCGTTTGTGAGTTGGCAATGGAATTGGACCACTTACTACTGCACCTGTTGCTTTTACGGTCTTCACAATTTTCTCAGCAGACTTATCTACCAAATTGTGGTCGAACGATTTCAGTTTGATACGAATCTTTTGACTCATTGTTTTAATTGTTTTTAATTTGTTTTACATTACCCTAGTCGCTCGCACATCCAAAGAGTCATTTGCTCAGATGACTCGCGCTTCGGTGTTTCTTTACTATGGTTGCCTACCTCAATCATGCCGCGCCTGGAACCTTGAAACCTTGGAACCTTTTTTACAGCGCAGCGTATATATTATAAGGTACGCGGGTGCGTGCGCACATGCACGCGTGAGTGAAGAGGTTTGAAGTATTGAGCGGCCCTTTGCTCAACCTTATCGAACTTTCGAACTCGGTTTTATTGTTTTATTAAGCCAAGGACCAACACATTGGAAGATTGGTCCTTGACCTTATTTGTTCATTATACGAGATCTACACGACCACCACACTCTGTCAAGACAGTCTTAGCGATTGTGCTTGATACTGCGTCGTAGTGAGAGAACTCCATGCTGCTGGTCGCACGACCAGAAGTGATGGTACGCAATGCGGTTACATAACCGAACATCTCGCTCAATGGCACCTTAGCCTTGATCACGCGTGCACCTGTACGAGCGGTATCCATACCCTCTACTTGACCACGACGTTTGTTCAAGTCACCGATAACATCACCCATGCTCTCTTCTGGAGTTACCACCTCAACCTTCATGATTGGCTCCATCAATACTGGACGAGCCTTAGCGCATGCGCTCTTGAACGCCATTTGTGCGCAGATATCGAATGAGAGTTGGTCAGAGTCAACTGGGTGGAAGCTACCGTCCATCAATGTTACTTTGAGTTTATCTACTGGATAACCAGCCAATACACCAGTCTTCATAGCAGCAGTGAAACCTTTCTCCACAGCTGGGATGTACTCTTTAGGCACGTTACCACCCTTAACCACATCCACGAATTGCAAGCCACCTTCGAAGCCCTCGTCTGCTGGTTCAACGCGAACAATAATGTCAGCGAATTTACCACGACCACCTGATTGCTTCTTGTATGTCTCACGCAACTCTACTGGAGCAGAGATTGCCTCGCGATATGCTACTTGTGGACGACCTTGGTTACATTCTACCTTGAACTCACGTTTCAGACGGTCGATAATAATCTCCAAGTGAAGCTCACCCATACCAGAGATCACAGTCTGACCTGTTTGCTCGTCAGTCTTAACGGTAAATGTTGGATCCTCCTCTGCCAATTTAGCCAAACCTACACCCAGTTTGTCGAGGTCAGCTTGACTCTTAGGCTCTACAGAGATACCAATCACTGGTGCTGGGAACTCGATAGACTCCAATACAATTGGTTTGTCCTCAGCACACAAGGTGTCACCAGTACGAATATCCTTAAAACCTACACCTGCACCGATATCACCTGCGAGAATAGTCTCAACTGGGTTTTGACGGTTTGAGTGCATTTGGAAGATACGAGAAATACGCTCGCGTTTGCCAGAACGTGGGTTATATACATAAGAACCCGCATCCAACTTACCACTATACACACGGAAGAAGCACAAGCGACCTACGTATGGGTCAGTAGCAATCTTAAACGCCAATGCGCACAATGAATCCTCATCATCTGGTTTACGAGTAATAGCCTCACCAGTTGAAGGATCTGTACCATCGATAATTGGAGTATCGAGTGGACTTGGCAAGTATGCACACACAGCGTTCAACATGGTTTGTACACCCTTGTTCTTGAAAGAAGAACCACAAACCATTGGGAAGATTTGCATGCTCAAGCAACCTTTGCGGATAGCAGCACGGATCTCATCCTCTGTGATAGTAGATGGATCATCGAAATATTTCTCCATCAACGCATCATCAAACTCAGAGATTGTCTCGAGCATCTTATCGCGCCACTCCTCTGCCTCAGCTACGAGGTTTGCAGGAATCTCCTCTACAGAGAAGTCAGCACCCATAGTCTCATCATTCCATACGTTAGCCTTCATAGTCACAAGGTCAACTACGCCCTTGAAAGTCTCCTCAGCACCGATTGGAATTTGGATTGGACAAGGATTAGCACCAAGTACCTCCTTGATTTGGGTAACTACGTCGAAGAAGTTAGCACCAGAACGGTCCATTTTGTTTACGTAGCACAAACGTGGTACGTTGTATTTATCAGCTTGACGCCATACGGTCTCTGACTGTGGTTGCACACCACCTACGGCGCAGAACGCAGCCACAGCACCGTCCAAGATACGCAACGAACGCTCTACCTCTACGGTAAAGTCAACGTGTCCCGGAGTGTCAATCAAGTTGATTTTATACTTATTGCCAGCATATTGCCAATAAGTAGTTGTAGCAGCAGAAGTAATAGTAATACCACGCTCTTGCTCTTGCTCCATCCAGTCCATGGTAGCTGCACCATCGTGAACCTCACCGATTTTGTGTGTCAAACCGGTGTAGAACAAAATACGCTCAGAGGTAGTAGTCTTACCAGCATCAATGTGAGCCATGATGCCGATGTTTCTGTTTAATTTTAAATCGCGTTTAGCCATTTTCGTTTCTCTTATCTAATACCGTATAATATATTACGCGCGCAGGCACATATTAGAAACGGAAGTGTGCAAATGCACGGTTAGCCTCTGCCATGCGGTGCATATCCTCCTTACGCTTGAACGCACCACCTTGGTTATTAAACGCATCCATGATCTCTGCAGCAAGTTTCTCAGCCATTGAGTGACCACCACGCTTGCGAGCGAAGAGGATCATATTCTTCATTGAAATAGACTCCTTGCGGTCAGCACGAATCTCAGTTGGCACTTGGAATGTTGCACCACCGATACGTTTTGACTTCACCTCTACCAAAGGAGTAATGTTGCTAAGAGCTTGTTTCCAAACCTCAAGAGCTGTTTGCTCACTCTTCATCTTGTTGGTTACAATCTCCAAAGCGGTATAGAATACGCCATATGCAGTATTCTTCTTACCGTCGAGCATAAGGTGGTTCACAAATTTAGCCACCATCACCTCACCAAACACTGGATCTGGAAGGATAACTCGTTTTTTTGGTTTTGCTTTTCTCATTGTTTTGTTTTGTTTTTTGTTGATTGTCTTAACTTCAGCAGGTTTCTTCAGCCTCTCGCCTTTAGCCTTTAGCCTCTCGCCTCAAGAACTTACTCCACCCTGCTTACTCAACCGATCAACCCATTAATAATCTGTCCCAGCGTATGGAACTTTTAGTTAGTTTTGTCAGAATAACCCTGCCTTTAGCCTTTCGCCTCATAGCCTCATAGCCTACAAAGCGAGCCCACAGGGCGTGCAGCTTTACTTCTTAGCTTTAGGACGCTTAGCGCCATATTTGCTTCGACGTTGCAAGCGGTTAGCTACACCAGCGGTATCCAATGTACCACGAACAATGTGGTAACGTACACCTGGGAGGTCTTTCACACGACCACCACGCACCATTACGATGCTGTGCTCTTGCAAGTTGTGACCCTCACCTGGGATGTAAGCGTTCACCTCCTTTTGGTTTGTCAAGCGAACACGTGCTACTTTACGCATAGCAGAGTTTGGCTTCTTAGGAGTTGTTGTGTAAACGCGTACACAAACGCCACGACGTTGTGGGCAGCTATCCAATGCTGGAGACTTGCTCTTGTCGATAAGTTCTGCTCTTCCTTTTCTAACTAATTGTTGAATTGTAGGCATTTTAAACTTTTAATTTTGGTTAATAATTTATGTTAATTTAAACTTGTTAGTTTCTTTCGTTTTACACTCACTCATTCCACCCTTTCTTCCCCTTGCCGCTCGCGATGTTGGCGAGCGGAATTATTGTTTGTGTTGCCTTCATCACACCCACCCGCGTGCACGCGCCGCGAAAAAGCATGCAAAGGTACTACTTTTTTTCGAATTGGGCAAATATTTCTCGCTAAAAGTTACACTTTTTAGTCATTTTTCTGTATAAAAATTAAAATTGCTAAACCGACTTTGCAAAATTCACCCCACTTTTCCTCTTAACCCCCTACTCGTCCAATCACTTACAAAACTTTTCAACAACCCAACTCTTTTATAAATCCCTTTGCCTCCCGCCGTCCTTTGGCTAACCATCGATGCGGTTCTTCGACAATTTAGTTGAAGCCTGTTGCATCAACTTAAGATTCAGCGCACGAGCAGAGCGAGGAGCGGTGGTAATTTATTACGGAGTACATCGAAATGAAGATGGCACACGCTTTGCAAATAAGATTTATAAGATTTCTCGCGCTTGCGCGTAGGAACTTCGGTTCTTCGTCAAATTAGTGCCCCCCCTCGCACGCACGATATACCGACACATAACCGACGCATAACCGATACATAACCGATACATAACCGACACATATGAATACCCCGTGAATATCCCACGAATACTGACTAAACCTGAAAAAGTGTATTGACCCCCATTTTTTGGACACATTAAGTGTTTCATTATGAGACCAAAAGTGTCATTAGAGTTAAAAATGGAGGCGTTAAAATTGCTTCAAACAGGCTTATCCGTTAGTTCGGTAAGTAAGCAACTCAAGATACCTTCTGGCGTATTACAAACCTGGAGTCAGATTTATGCCAAAGAAGGAGTTAAGGGTCTAGTGTACTGACCCCCATTTTTTGAACCTTAAAAAACACCCTGCCTCGCCACCCTACACAAAAAAAAATCACCTTTTTCTTGCATATTCGAAAATTTTTCTATATCTTTGCAGCCGATTTATGAATTTTACACACACATGACTGCCTATCAAAATGCAAAATATTCGACTTCTGCCCTTCAAATAGGGGGGGGTATTTTGTGTGGTTTGACAGGAGATAATTTCTTAAACACGACATCTCGCATATTGTCGCGACTTTTCGCAGCGACTTGTACTTTTCGACGACGATTTATTAGCAGCTGATTGCAATAGATAGTATTGCAGTCACTTTTTGGCGCGTTTGTATGTTTTATGCAATGCGCAATTTTCGCTTTTTTACTTGTCTGTTTTGTCTGTTTGTGATTTATAGTTCAAGGTACATTGTATATTCAAATCTGTTTGATTTATTTATTTTTTATTATTAACTTTTAATTTACAAAATTATGAGAAAAATTTTCTTATTTTTGTTCGCAGCTGTGCTGTCAATCGGTACAGCTATGGCGGAATTGGTGACCATCACCGAAAATCAGTGTACTCTCGAGTACGAAGTGGATGGTAGGGCGTTGTATATTACTGGCGACTACCTCGGAGATCCATTTTCATTAACTCTTTTAAGTGAGAATGACATTGACTTGACCGCAGAATCATTTGTGTGCGATGTGCAATCATTGAATATCGCAAATTACAGTAAGTATGCTGATAGAGGTACCGCTACAGTAAAAGTTTACCCTTATGGCATTGGTATATCAGCAACAGGACTGTATGACTTCGTTGGTGATGACCCAAACACATACGACTTGGTCGATCTTTGGGCAGAACCTAAAGAAGCTGCCGGAGGTGATGATGTTTCGTATGATGCAGAGTTTACAGTAGATATGACAGGTTTGGAAGCTACAATGGAGCTTACATTTGCGGCTTCAGGACAATCAGATGATACGCAATTGGGTGGCCCATTGGGAACTGTAGTAACATATCTAGAATGCGATTGGGAAGCGGTAGATGGCGCTTTACCTGTTCTTCCTGGCAATAGTTCCTTAACTTTGGCAGATCATGGTCTTCTTGGTGAAGTGTTGGCTGGCTCTGTTGTTCCTGTGCTGGATGCAAGCGAGACCGCATTTGTATCTGCAACTGCTGTTGTATATGTTTATTTTGAAGATATGGGTACTTTCAAATTCACATTAAACATGACAGCAGGTAGTTCAGAAGAACCAGGAGAACCAGGAGAATCTGCTACAGTTTCTGTACAAGTATGGAATGCTACATTGAGTCAACAATATGGCACATTGATGCTAGATGGTAGCATGAATGGTGTAGCTGTGCATGCAGAAGTTCCAGAATTTGAATTTGTGCCTGATACTTGGGACAGGTTTGACTATAGCAATGTCATGGTTGAGGTAGGCACATGGGGAGAGTCAGACTATGTAGGTATGGCTTACGGCGATGCTACTGTGGAGTTGGATCAAAATACAGTAACAATAACTGGTACAATGACGACAAGTGGTGGAACTACATTTGTTGCGTATATCCAAGGCTCATTGCAACCTGCTGACCCAATGGCCTCTACAACCCTTACCATGGAAGGTTTGACAAAATCGGAAGTTAATCGTGGTATGGGTCGTGGTTTCACACAATTGGCAGATGCTAGCGATAATTCAATTGAGATTTACAACCTCCAAGAGGATGGAACATTTGCATACGGCGATTACCTAAAAGTTACTGCAAACATTAATGAAGTAAGTTTAGAGGGTTCTGGATCTTGGCAAGAAGTGGACGGAACAGAAACCCTAATTGCTACTCTTTATGACGATTATTATACTGAGGTTTACTACGTAACAGCCACTGTTGCAGGCGCAAAAACCATAACCCTCACTTGTAGCGATGCGGTTTATTATAAGAACGAATACAACGAGACTATCTTTACAGGAGTAACCGCAAATGATGAGAGCGTAAAACTTACAATCGCGAATCTTAAAACGGGCATCAACACCGCAGATGCAGGACGTCCTATTTTATGCGAATATGGTCCTTGGTACGATCCAACATACCTACAAGCAGAGTCTGTTACAGTAACAGCCATTGATCTTACAACTTACACCGTAACAGGTGAATTTACTGACGGTATTAACACCTATAATGTTACTATTACGGCAACCCCAATGCCAATTATAGATATGACTATTACTGACGCTGTTTACGAGAAAGATGAATATGGAAATATCTACATCAAAGCCGAGTGGAATGGAACCACAGTAAACTTCGAATTACCTGTATGGGCTGGTAACGAAGGCGAGTATTCAGATGTATATTTCACAACAGGAAATGGCATGGGCGATGATGACTTTAGTGCTACTGCAGGATACGCTTTATTAGAAACAACAACCACCGAATTTACTCTCACCGGTACATTTACGCACGATTGGGAACAAAAGATGTACAACGCAACTATCTCTGGAACTTTCCCTGTTTTCACCCGCACAGTAACTTCTGGTAACTACGGTACAATCTGCTTGCCATTTGGTTCAACCGAGTTCTCTGGTGCTACTTTCTATGAAGTAGTAGGTAAAGAGACTGGTAAGGTATACTTGGGCAGCGTAAGCACATTGGTTGCTGGTGTTCCTTATATCTTCCAAGCTTCTGCAAACGAGTTGACTGTTTACAGCAACGGAACAACTACTGACGAAGCTGGAAGCAAGAATGGTTTGATTGGTAATTTCACCGATGAAACAGTTGTTCCTGCAGGACACTATATTCTCTACAGCAACGCATTCATCCCAGCTGATGGTACAACAAACAAAGTGAACGCTAACCGTGCATACCTTAATATGAATGCAATAACTGGTGGCAAACCACAACAAGTTCCAGGTCGTCGCTACATCGGTATGGATGTTCAAGACGAGAACGAGGCTACTGGTGTTGACAATATCACAACAGGTGCTGAGGTAGTTAAGACTATCGAGAATGGTCAACTCATCATCATCCGTGAAAATGTTAAGTACAACGCACAAGGACAAAAATTATAAATAATTTAGACCGCCTTACGGCTGAAAGAAGTCAGACCATTACATTGTCAGACCGCCCTACGGGCTGAAAGACCCAAGAATCTGACAGCGAACGCAGTGAGTGTTCTGACAGTGAAACGATCTGACATCCGACAGCGAAGCGGTCACAAAACAAAGTTTTGATTATGAAAAAGAATTATATCGCGCCTCAAACAGAGGCAATTCAACTTCTCGGTGAGAATGCAATCATGGCTGGTAGCCCTACTGTAGGAGGTGGTAAATTCATCTCAACAGGTGCTGCACAAAGTGATGTTTACGGAGATTAATAGATAACTTATACAGTTCCTTTTTGTATCGGCACAAGATACCAACAGGTAACTCACAATCAACAGAAAACCGCCTCCCAGGCGGTTTTCTTGTATATTTCGGTCACCTATAGCAAGAAGTATTGCCGTAAAAACTTGGTACTATTATTGAAACTTTTATAACAAAAAACAATTATTCTAACAAAATTATGCTAATAGAATAATTTTATTTGCATAATTCAAAATATTATTGTACCCTTGCAGCGGATTTTCACTTAAAACGCTATGACAACCATCAGAAACCCATTTATCATCCAGTAGTTCCGTACAATCTATCAAGCAACTCCTATCAGAAGATTGGATAAGTTATTCTTCTAACGAGCAGGGACAAAAACAGTATATGCTCTCCGATCCGTTCTTTATGATTTGGATACAACGATATTTCTAATACTTTGACACCCCCATCGCTAAGAGTGCGGGCGTATCTTGAATAGCACAAGATTAAGACTTCACTTGGCAACTACACATGCTTTGCAACACCGCCTCTGCCATCTTCTTTTGCCCTTTTTCATTAGGATGAATACCATCATCACAGAGATACGCGCCCAAATTATGTTCTTTCAGCAGTCCACTCGTCACATCCACCCACTGTACACCAGTACGCTGCGCGACACGCATAGTAGCTAAATTATACAACTCATGTCCCGACATAATCGCACTGGTAGAACCACCCAACCAACGTAGCACATTATCTTTCAATTCTTGCATCCAACCCATAGAGAAAAAGTCAAAGTACCTTTGCGCATCTATCGGAGGCAACGACAACACCAACGGTGTTGCCCCCAACTCTTTTACCTTATTGATTACGCGCTCATACACGCTCTCAAACACATCAATCGGCGTCTTAGCAAAATGCTGAGCATCAGGCGCTTCCGCAATGGCTTTCCAGTCGTAGTCACTATCATTTCCACCACACTCTAATAGCACATATTTCGCCCCAGCGAACTTGTCTGCAAAGCGATTTAATATACGCTCGCCTGCCTCAATGGTACAACCCATCTTACCCAAGTTCACACTCTCTATACCCAAGCGCTCCGCGCAACATTCCACTATACTCTTATCCGCCAACGAGTAGCGACTGCGCTCACCTTCATAGTTCAGTATCACTCCTTTGATTACCGAATCTCCTAATGCAACAAGTTTCATATCTTCTTCATTTTCAAAATCTGCTGCAAAATTACTGCCAAAATTCTGACTACACAAACTTTTGTGATAGTATGGCACAATTTTTGTTGAAAACATAAATATAGTGACAAAATATGAATATTTGTGACAAAATATACAGAACTAACATTTCGTCACAACAAATTAATTGACTAAATTATGAACAATCTACCTGCTATTTCTCGCAAACTGAGCAACCAAATGCTCTACATATTGGGCATACCTGCATTCTTTCTTTGCTTCGTGCAAATCTACAAGCCCAGCCATGCAGTACGACTCCTTGAGATGGGACAAGACATGCTCAGTTTCAATACCACCATTATCATGTGTATAATGCTTGGCATAATGCTTATCTCGCGCGCACTAATGATGGTGCTATCACACCACCAATTGCGACTCAACTGGATGCGTTATGTATATTGGGAAATAGCCGAACTGATTGCCATGAGCCTATTCATGGCATTATACCTCACACTCATGTACAAAGGTACCTTACCGTATTTCCATGTAGTAGGGCAATCTTTATACGCGCTACTAATCATCTGCATCTATCCCTACGTTATCTTCAACCTGTCCATTGCCTATATGGCACAAAAAGAAGAGCAAGCCACCTACGATGACTCGCTCATGCGTTTTGTGGATAGCACGCAGCGCGTTAAACTAATGATTGCGGCTTCTGCTGTACTGTATATCAAAGCAGAAGAGAACTACGTACATATTTGCTATATGGAAGGCGAACGCCTCAAAGAATACCCTTTACGAGCGTCTATGAAATCATTAGAGGAACTAATGCACAAGCACGGATTGATTCGCTGTCAACGTAGCTATTATATTAACCCACAACACATTAAGGTACTACGCCGCGATAAGGAGGGAATAATCACTGCTGAACTCAACAACCCACAGCTCAAACCTATTCCGGTCTCCCCTCGCTACTACAACGAACTGGCCAAGTGGCTATAAGTTTATTTTTGTAGCGCCCTACCCTTGCCCTTGCGACTTGTAGGTCACTTTGCCTTTCACTGGCAGATGTCCTTCTACCTTCATTTTGCGCACAAACAACCTATCCCCACACACCACATACAGATAATTTCCACTAAACGCCAAGGACTCTACCCTACCTGCTGGCAAAGACAATATAGCACGCACACGACCATTATGGTCTGCCACCTGCACACCCATCTCGGTAGCCACATACAGGTTTCCTTTAGTATCAAACGCCATATTTCCTGCTGGTTGCAACACGCCATTGCTCAGGTCATGCAAGTAGTAGTAGGGTTCGCTATAGAGCATTTTACCTTGATTGTCAATGATCGTGCTGATGAGATGATGGGTCTTATCCTCACCCGTTACACAAAAATGCTCATCAGGTGCCACAGCCAAGGCTCTACAACCCGCGTTTACCACCCACACATGGCCGCGGCTTTTAGCCTTGCCATCGCACAACGCAAGGTACTTGCCATCTGATAGCGCCTGTACAGCCTCTAACCCAGACAGCCCGTCCGCCACTTTCGCGCCGTCTTTGTACAAACTGCTTCCTCGAGCGGTCAAGCCTGCACCCATCAAGCGCTCGCCCGTCTTTAGTTCTCCTACGCGTGCACACGCACCTGCAGGCGATACCTTATAAATAGAAGTACCCGAAGCAAAGACCGCTGAACTATCCGCCGCAGCAAAGAGATCGCTTTCTACGATTGCAGGAAGAGGTATCTCGTGCCAATCTTCGTTCTCCAGCAATATATCCTGCAACATGCCGTTGTTAGACCAACCTTTTTGCACGCGTGCTGGATAGCCTTTCCACAACCAACGCATAGCATCTGGGAAAGCCAATGTGCCATACTTAATGCTATGATTGCCCCTATCCCACTTGTGGAACACCTCATATCCCGCAAAGTTGAAGGCAGACTCCATCAGCATATTATATTCAAACCACTCGCCAAAGATGGGATTCCACACATCATACCAACCATCTTGCATATAGATACGCAGCGGTTTGGGTTCGGTCTTGCGCACAATAGCTGGATACTCGTGTCCGCCACGCATCGCCACGAAAGTGCCGACCGTGGTATATACGCGACTGAAGAGGTCGGGGCGGTTCCACGCCACGCTAAAAGCAGCTATTCCACCGCTGCTCGCACCCGTGATAGCACGATCATTCGCATCTTTGGATAGAGCAATGGTCTTACCGCTTTCAGTCTGCATGCCTTCTACCTTAGGCAGAACCTCTTTCTCGATAAAGGTAGCCAAATTATCATCTGTAGAGTCAAACTCCTTGCAGCGGTTGTAGCGTACCACTGCCCCCTCCTCGTCATACACCACGCCTGGCTGAATAAACACGCCAATCGTCACAGGCATCTCACCCGAAGCAATCAGGTTGTCCATCACCGTGGTGGCGTCATACAAGATGCCATCCATACACACCAATAGGCATGCAGGCGCATTACTCTTGTACTGCTGAGGCACATATACCAATACCTCACGTTCAGTACCAGGATAGATCTGCGAATCGTTGAGCATAAACTTCAAAACTTCGCCACGGAAGCTCTCCTCCATCTTCACCGTGGCTGGGTCAAAAGGAGCGCGAACATTATACGCCTGTTGAGCATAAGTGCTCAATGCTAAATAAAGAACAAATAAGATTGATAATACTTGTTTCATGGTTGTAGAACTTTCATTCAGATATAGTTAACAGAAGTGAATTAAATAAAAAATGCTGCGATAGAATAAACTATCACAGCATTCTCTTGGTGCGCAGGATGAGACTCGAACTCACACGGTCTTGCGACCACTACCCCCTCAAAGTAGCGTGTATACCAATTTCACCACCTGCGCATTGTGCCCAAAACAGGACTCGAACCTGCACGTCTCTCAACACTCGCACCTGAAACGAGCGCGTCTACCAATTCCGCCATTTGGGCGTTACGTCAGCGACCTTGAATCGACTGCCGATTCTATTCCGTATTCAAAGACCTTTTTAGAAAAAAAGCAGGAACCATGTCCTGCTCATCTCTATAGAGCGGCAAACGAGACTCGAACTCGCGACCCCAACCTTGGCAAGGGTGTGCTCTACCAACTGAGCTATTGCCGCAAAATGTTAAAGAACATCGCTCTCATCCGAAAGCGAGTGCAAAGGTACTGCTTTTTTTTGAATTGACCAAATATTTTGACAAAAAAATAACAAAAAAGTGAAAAATATTGTATTTTTGTGCAAAATATGCCATTTTTTTACTACCTTTGCATGATTTTTCGCCGATTATGCAACGAACACCCCAACAAATTGAGTACATCAAATTGCAGTCACGTTTGACCAAACGTTTTCATAAAGCCTGCGCGGATTACGGACTGATTGCCGATGGCGATCATATCCTCATTGGACTCAGTGGAGGCAAAGATTCGCTTGCTTTGGTGGAACTGTTAGGCAAACGCGCTCAGATATATGTACCCCATTTTAAGGTAACAGCCGTATATATTCGCCTCAAAGAACGTTCATACCAGTCAGACATTGATTATCTGCAAGATTTTTGCGCGAGCATGCGCGTACCTTTTATCGTGCGCGATACCGAGATTGGCGCGGAAGAAAAGAAAGATCCATGTTTCTTATGCTCCTGGTACCGCCGCAAGGCGCTCTTTGATGTAGCACAAGAGTTGGGATGCAACAAGATCGCCCTCGGTCATCACAAGGACGACATCGTCGAGACCCTCCTCATGAACCTGATCTTCCAAGGCAGTATCGGCACTATTCCACCGCTTCTACAAATGGAGAAGATGCCTATTCAGATGATTCGTCCTTTATGCTTATTAGAAGAACGCGATATTGCGCGCTATGCGGAGTTGAGTGGGTACGAGAAGCAACTGAAGGCATGTCCATTTGAGAAAGAGAGCAGCCGCACGCAGATGAAACAACTACTCACGCAACTAGAACAGCTCAATCCCAATGTCCGCGACAGCATCTGGTCCGCCATGGAAAATATCAAGGCAGAGTATCTGCCCAAGCGCGCCCGTACAAGGCAATGAGGTAACTCCTACGCGCTAACGCGCGAGAAATCTTATAAATCCATTTAGCTCGCATTGCTCGCAAACAGTTCTCCGAAATAAATTGCCACCACTCCCGTTGGTCGCTGAATCTTCGGTAAATAACGGAACATGCACCTCCCACGGACGAGCACGGATGGACACGGAAACACGAATATGGAAAGAGGCGAGAAGCGAAAGGTTAGAATATGAACAGTTTTTACACAATAGCATTATTAGTAGCGTCGAATGTGTTTATGACGCTGGCGTGGTATGGTCATTTGAAGATGGCTGAGTTTTCGTGGTTCAAGACATTGCCTCTGATAGGCGTGATTGCCTTGTCATGGGGCATTGCGTTTTTCGAGTATTGTTTGCAGGTACCTGCCAACAGAATTGGCTTCGAGGGCAATGGAGGCCCCTTCTCGCTCATGCAACTGAAGATTCTGCAAGAGGTGATTACGTTGGTGGTGTTTGTAGTATTCTCAGCGATTGCCTTCCACATGCAAATCAAGTGGAATCACATTGTAGCTGGATTGTGCTTGGTGGCAGCCGTGTATTTCGTGTTTGGGTTTAAGGGATAATGTTTCCTACTCGCTTCGCTCGAGAGATCTAAACTATCTAAACTAAATTATAGAAGACAATAACTAAAGCGCTCGCCGATGTGGCGAGCGCAATTTGTTTGATTATTCTACAACAACACCCAGCACGTTGTAAGTCTTGCCCTCATGGATAATGATGAGTTGACTGTTTCGGAGGAGTTTATAGGTAGTAGCCGTGGGCGTCTGGATCTCACCTACTGATGTTGGTGCTTGGTTATAGACACAACCATAATCATCGAAATCTGGGTGGTCGGTGGTATAGAGGCAGTTATCATCGCGCCAAGCGCAGAGCATGACGGAAGTTTGTGTTTCGCTACTAGCACTTCTGGCTGGGGCAGCGTGAACATCACTTGTTCGCTTAGCAGCATTGTGCACGATGCCATCCACAGAGCCGAGACCTGCTAACCACACTTTTTGTGCGTTTTCTACAGAGGAGGTTTCATCAGGGAAGACAACTTCCAGCATCATGCGGCAAGCGCCATTCTCGAGGGTGTCTTTACCTGTCACCACATGGGTGTAGGTGGTTTCTTGAGGATAGTTGTTGATACCCGCAAAGATCTCTATGGTGTCGCCAGGCTCGGCGGTAAAGTCATAGAGGACATACTCTACTCCATCACGGAGGAAATACACGCGGTTGTCTTCATCTTCGCCGAAATGCAATGCACCCACAAAAGATTTGGTGATAGCCGTATCTTTGGTAGATTGGCGAGCGAGTTGGTAGAAGGTTTTACCCTTGGTAACAATGGAGTCGTTCTCTAAGGTGTAACTAAAGGTCTCTGCACGCAGGATAGTTGGGGTACCGTCCATCTCTTTGGTTTCTACTTCTAACATATTCCATTGAGTAGGCGTTGGTCTGCCACCAATCTTGCCGTTCTTGGCATTATCTTTTTTAGGACCGCTATTGTAATCGCATAGGCACTCTGCACCCAAGCGTTCCATCTCGGTGTCGTCCATTTGGTAGAGGAGTTTGTTGTTCTTGCTTACGCAAACGAGGTGGGTGCCTGTGTGACATGGTACAACGACTTCTTGAATCAATCCGAAGAAGTTACCTCCACGGCGACCACCATACATACCAATACCCTCTACATACTCCATTCCGTTATTGAATGTCCATTTCTTGTATTCCTTTCCGTCAAGGAGTGTGACATTAGAAATATCTGTAACGACAAATGTGTCAGCAGGGTATATTGTTCCGTCTTCGAAGTCTTTGTTGTAATCTACCACATCTAAGTTATATGGTATCCAATCCATAGCATTGCGCGCATGGTAATAAATATACAACGCTGGCAGCGAGTCGCCTACTTCCAACGTGAAGTCATACAACACAAGGTCTTTATTAAGTAGTTGGCTATATATCAATATCTTATTATCTTCTTCACGCAGGAGATAACCATCGCAAAGGATATAAGGTTTATTATTTTCAAAGAATATTTTGTCAAAAGTCTGTTTGTAGGTATTATTCGCAGAATTATCATCCTCTGTCTCTCCGCAATACTCATTGCAAACTGTTCGTTGCAAGCCTGACAGCATAGGGAAAAGATCTTCATCAACGGTTCCATCATTATTATAAACGCATCCCATGTTCTTATAATCCGAGAAGTTAGTGGTATATACACATTCATCATCGCGATATGCGCAAAGCATAATTATCGCGCCATCACCACCAACTCCTGGATTAGATGGATTAAAGATAATGCCATACGTAGAACCTAATCCTTCTATCCATGTTACAGGATGTTTTTCTTCAAAATATTCCCCAGCACCATTATCTATACGGATAACAACATCAGCTTGTATTTGTAACCTACCATCATCTAATGTCTCTTTGTCTGTGATAACATGGGTGTATGTCTTATGATAGTTATAAAATTCTAAACCAGCAAAGAGTTCTAACGTATCTCCTAGTTCTGCACCAAAATCGTAAAGCAGATATTCAGTTTCGTCAAATGCGTAGTAAAAATACACTTGCTTGTCTTCTGTAAAGCGTAATTCACCAATGAGATTAGTTGATTCCACATCAGGTTTACTGGATGAGCACATAAGAGGGATATACTCTTGACCATCTCTATTGACAGTATTATTACTCAACCAAAATATGCTCGTACGCGCCGCTACCAACGGGTCTTGCGGACCTTGATATCCGTGCGAAAGGATATTCCATTGGTTGCACCAAGTGTCTGACCATTTCTTTTCTACATCACATAGGCACTCTGCGCCAAGGCGTTCCATTTCGGCGTCGTCCATTTGGTAGAGGAGTTTGCCGTTACGGCTGGCGCATACTAATTGTTCACCCAAATAACATGCAGGAAGAGGATATGGATTAGCAATATTTATATAATCTCCTCCAAAACTACCAATTCCTTCTACATAATAGTTGCCATTTTCCCAATCATTGCCAAATAGCCATCTTTTATATTCTTTTCCGTCTAACAATGTGATTGTTGATACTTCAGTGACATGTTTCGATCCTAATGGCTCTTTCTTAATTATAAACTCATCTGTTGCTACATCATAATCTTCGTATGCTATGTAATCCACTACCGCTGCGTATTCAAGTTCGGGGAAAGAATAGATGTCTATTCCGAGATTTTGCAAAGTGTCGCCAACTTCTAAAGTATAATCATATAAGACCAAGTCTTTTTCGTATGGAAAACTATAAATTAGAACTTTCGAATCTTCTTCACGCAAAAACACACCGCCACATTTAAGATATTGTTTGCCATTAATTTCCGTTATCTCTTTGGGTGAAAATAAATAACTCTTGTTTTCTTCGCATCCATCAAACCATTCATCGCAACTTGTTCGCTGCAAGCCCCAAAGCGTTGGAAAGAGGTCTTCGGGACTTTGTTCTGCATCATCACCACAACCGTACTCTTCGTATAAAGGACCTGTATATTTTAATTCATCGCCTTTGTAGGCGCAGAGCAAATACTCTGAACCACCACCATCCATTTCTACGTAATGATTGATGCCATTAAGAAATCCATTTATATCACCGACTCCTTCTATCCATTGGGTTTGACGATAGAACTCTCTAAAATCATCAGGGTGATTATGTACTTCCAGAGTGATAGTCGCAGGGCATCCTACACATGCGTATTGTTCAATGCCTGTCACGGTGCATTTGTATGTTTTGATTTCAGATGTATAGTTGTTGATACCAGCAAATACTTCTAACTCATCACCTTCTTGGACATTGAAATCATACAATAAGTATTCGGCGTTATCGTAATAGATATACACTTTTCTATCATCAGTAAAGCGAACTGCTGCCACATATCGAGGTGCATCAAGAGCATCGTTGATAGCTTTGCTAACAACAGCAGTATAGGTGTGCTCACCTATGACGGTATCTTTCGCCAATTGATAACGATATGTTTCTTCATGTGGTGGATATACACTGCCATTTTCCACAAATACATTCCATGTATCGCACCACTGGGATTGGTAGGAAGTATTATCATACGCGAAGGTTGACACACCTGCCATGAGGGCGAGGGTAAGAGCAAGGAGTTTGCTGTGGAAAGAGGTAATCGTTTTCATACGCATTATTTTAGTTGTTATACATTTTTGCTGATGCTGAATTTTGCTGCAAAGGTACTGCTTTTTCTGAAACGCTGCAATAGCGTGGGGCATTTGTACTGATAGCCAAAATGTATAGTGTTTATATTCTGTGGGTTATATTAAAAATGTACAGATTGCTATTTGCTATAAGGGACAAAATAATCGGCTAATGCGAAATGATTCTTATGGTTTTAAGCATCCGATAGGTACTACATATACACCATCTTCTCGGCGATAAGCATATTGTCCCGCAGTTAGTACCATCAAGAAATTTGGCGCAAAGGTATAGTTTTTTTTATATACGCAAGCTATTCCGAACTTTTTTGTTGTTTTACTCCGATTTTTTTGGTCGTTCAACTCCGAATATTTTAAGTTTTTTACTCCGAAATTTGTACTATTTTGGAAGTTGGCAAAAGTCATGTAAATATTTCTGCAATTCTCGGGTGGGTATGCCTATCTTTTGCGCAATGCGACGCTTGAAAGTACTTACACCTGTAGCCGAGTAGTTCATCCAATCAGCTAGTTCCTCTAGCGAAGCGCTTGGATAAACAAGCATAAATACGCAGAAGACATTTTCGCGGTTGGAGAGGTGGAGTTGGTCTAAGCGGGAGAACCAGTCATGCAGTTGCGGTTCAAGGTCTTTCTTCAGGGAATTATAATCGTTCCATTGTTTGCGAGGTTTTGGGCATGTGCTGCGGATGTCTGCCAACATGGCATTGAAGTCATAAACTCGCTTCTCCTCTTGGTACTCTGTGGCTTGTACCTCCATGCGAGTTGAGAGGTCATCTATCTGATGATGAGCCACTTGCAAGCGACGAGTAGCATATCGACGGTGCAGTACGATAGCAATGAGCAGTAGCAAGCATGCCACAATGAGGCATAGGAGCGCAATCCATGCCCAGCGGTAGGGATAAGGGTTAGATAGATATTTTTCAAGTTTGGTTAGCGCAGCATTGTAGTTGCCGACACTCTCCATCAAGAGTTCGTTGGCATCCTGTCGCGCGTGTGCATACGCGCTCAATTTATCTATATCTCCACGTGCCTTGGCATCTTGCATGAGACAGTAGTAGGCATTGACCAAGTCGTTGGGGTCGGCGGACAGCTCGACAATGATTTGTGCGTAAGGCAAAGCCGCTGCTTGGTTATCCATGTCGAGATAGACTTGCATGAGTTTCTTGTAGGTGTAGAACTTGTCTTCCTCATACTCCCAGAGGCTTAAGGCTTGGTGGAAGTAGTGGAGGGCAGAGTCATATTGGAGCTGCTCGTAGAAATAGAGCCCTTTGGTCTCGTAGTAGCGCGCGAGGTAGTAGTTGTCGATATTGTAGGATTGAGCGATACGGAGTACGCTGTCGGCTTGGGAGTAGTGATGAAGGTCGGTATGAAACTCGCTAACATCTAATAGGGTGTGTGCGTAGTACCAGTCCTTACCGCTGGCTTTGAACGCCCCGTTGGCACGAACGAAAAAGATGAGGGCGAGGCTGTCGCTCTCGTTTTGCTTGCTGATATGACCTAAGCAGGAGTTGATGCGCCCGCGATAGATAGGGTCATCAATCTGTGCGCGGTCGGCAGCGATATAATGTTCAGCAGCTTGGGTGATTTGGTCGTCGAGACTAAGGTTGCGCCCCATGTAGTAGTGCGCTTTGCCAAGCTGGTTGTGGGCAAAGAGTTTGCCGAAAGGATTGTCGAGCGTGCGGATGGCTTGCTGCAGCGCTGCGGTATCGTCGTAGAGGATGTGCTCAGTTTGGTCGAGGCTATCGGCGGTGGCGATGACTTGCTTCGCCTCCTGCCAATGACAAGAAGAAAGCAAGCTAATCAATACTATGAGCACACAGATATTTCGCATGGTGGCTGATTTTGAGTGCAAAGGTAGTGAAAATATTTGAATTGGTCAAGGGGATGGAACAAATGTACATGATTTTACGGGAAGAAAGGTTGATAATGTGGTAGTTGTGGGGAATTTGTACAGGGACATTGTTAGCCCACAGAAAGCCTATAGATGTCCTACAGATGTCCTATAGTGGTCCCGAAACAGGCAAGCAATTTAGTACCAAAACAAAATCACCTGTGCTGGATTGCACAGGTGATTTTTGTTGATATCAATCTATTGATTAGTAGGATGTGCGTTGGGTTGCAGCGTAGTTAATCTTCAGCGCGTAAGCACGGCGAAGCTCTTGTTTGATATCTGCAATGATACCCATCTTGGTTTCCTTATCTGCTTTGATAGACACAGTCATCAAACCTTGGTCAGACTCTTTCATAGAAGAACGCTCATTGATGATATAATCACCAACCTCCTTCGCATCTGCGAAAGCGTCGTCCAATTGGATACGTGTCTCAGCACCGTATTGCTTACGGAACTCTGCAGTAGGAGTACCCACATAGATGTAACGAACCAATGATTTTTTCTCCAACTTAGTCAACTCAGTAGCTTGTGGATTGGTGAAGTGAACCTTGAAGTTTACCTCCTTCATAGAAGTTACTGACATGAAGAAGAACAAGAGCATGAAGATGATATCTGGCAATGAACTGGTGTTCAATGCAGGCATCTCACGTTTATCGTTTCTACGAATTTTTGCCATACTTATTTTCCTCCATAATTTTTAGGTTCAGCCTCAGAAATCTTTTGAGGATAAATCTTTTGGATTTTCTTTTGCCACTCCTCATCCAACTCGTTGTATGATTTGTGGAAATATTTCTGAGCGCACTCTTCACGTAATTCATTGTAAGCACGTACCAATTCGTTTTGCACCTCCAGATAAGCTTGGTATTGTGTCTCTGCATCATTTTGTACAGAAATCACGTGCTCTTTAGTATATTTGAGCGTACCAAAAGGTTGACCAAAATCCTCTTCATAGAGTTTTGGCATATCAGCCTTGTCCTCTGGGTTAGCGATAAACTCCTTGGCTTTAGCGCGCAGTTGACGTACATCCAGTTCTTGACCTTGAACAAGGAGCTTGTTCTCCCAGTTAATCTTCACAACAAACAAGTTACGTTTGTTGATATCGGTGTCCTCAACCTTGGCATCTGGTGGAATAGGTGCAGGCAAACGACGTGCCAAACCTTGATTCACATCCATAGAGGTGGTCACCAAGAAGAAGATGAGCAGCAAGAACGAGATGTCGGCCATGGAACTGGCGTTAATCTCTGGAATTTTCTTTGCCATAATGCTTAACTTATTGGATTACTTTTTAATTTTTGTATAAACAACACCCCAAACCAATGCAACTACTGTAGAAGCGGTAAGGATGTAAACGAGGTACATAATAGCGTCACTCATACGTGCCATATTACCTACGTTGTCGGTACCCTCATAACCAAGGATTTCAATTTTCTCTGGGCTACCGAGGAACCAGCACAATGCGCAAAGACCTACAGCTGCCAAAACAACGCCTACTGAAGTAAGACCACGTTTTGGATCTACCTTAAAGGTCTCAACGAGTTTTGCCAATACAAAACCAAAGGTAGCAAGGAGAACAATAGCTACGAGCACGTAAATCCAGTAGAGGAGCAAGTCGGTGTACTTAGGAATATTCAAGAAGTCACCTGCTACCTCCAAAGAACCCTCAGAGCCACCCACGAAGAACATCACTGCTGCGAGGATGCCTACCAACATGAGTACCCATACGGTTACTTTTGGGAATAATTTATAATTTTTCATAATAATCTGTCTTTTGCAAGTTTAACAATTAGAGTTCTGCACAATGCAAAATAGATTATTTCTTTTGTGCTGCGTCGTATTCAACCACGAGGTCGAGGAGGCTGATAGAGCTATCCTCCATCTCATTTACGAGACCCTCAACAAGGCTAAGGATGTAGTTGTAGAATACTTGAAGAATAATAGCGATGATCAAACCGAGGAGAGTTGTCAAAAGAGCAACCTTGATACCACCAGCAACGACAGTTGCAGAGATATCACCTACTTGTTGGATCTTATCGAAGGCTTGGATCATACCGATAATGGTACCCAAGAATCCCAAAGATGGAGCAATAGAGATAAACAGAGAAATCCAAGAGAGGTTCTTCTCGAGGAGACCGAGTTGAACGCCACCGTAAGAAGCTACGGTTTTCTCAACTACGTCAACGCCCTCGCTATAACGGCTCAAACCTTGATAGAAGATACTTGCTACAGGACCACGAGTGTTGCGGCACACCTCCAAAGCAGCCTCGATACCACCGTTCTTCAAAGCAGCCTCAACGTTAGCGAGGAGAGCCTTGGTGTTAGTCTTGCTCAAGCTCAAATAAATGATACGCTCAATACAGAGTGCCAAACCGAATACCAAGCAGAGGAGGGTTGCAGCCATGAAGCCAGCACCACCTTCAATAAACTTAGTTTTGAGAGTCTTGTGGAGTGCTACTACAGCATTTTCCTCAGCCTCTTGATCTACTTCTTCTACTACAGCAGTTGTTTCCTCAACTACAGTTTCAGTTGTTTCCTCAGCTACAGGAGCATCAGCTTGAGCTGCGTCTTGAGCCATTACTGCAACGCTTCCGAAAGAAAACATTGCCAACACCGTAAGGGTTGCAAAAATTTTTTTCATACGATTTTGTTTTTAGTATTAAATTGTTTATAATTATTTTGTTCGTTCCTTCTGCGGAGAGAGGGGGATTTCTCCGTAATCCCCACAGTCTGCCACAGGCATCCTGTGCAAATCCTTTTACGCGCGTCCTCACTCAAGCATGCTTGGATTCGAGAGGGGGATTTCTACGTAATCCCTCAATCTGCCGATGGCATCTTGTGCAAAGATATTCATTTGCCTCACTCAAGCGAGCTTGGACTCGTCAACTAAATATCTTTGCGGAGAGAGGGGGATTCGAACCCCCGAAACCCTTTTGGAGTTTACACGCTTTCCAGGCGTGCCTCTTCAACCACTCGAGCATCTCTCCTTTCGTCGCAATGCGCTTGCCTATGGACACTCACATCAAGGCACTATACACCTAACGACCCGCAAAGGTACAAAAAATATTTGATATATACACAATATTTTGCACTTTTTTTTGTTTTTTTCACAATTTTATAACAAAAAGTGCTTTTGCATTCGCTGTTGTCTGCTCTACAACATGTTCTACAGAACAATTATACACCTCTGCCAAACGCTCTGCCACATACCGCATCCAGCGACTCTCGTTGCGCTTGCCGCGATGAGGCACAGGTGCCATATAAGGTGCATCAGTCTCCAACACCAATCGCTCCAACGGGATACCCACCAAATGTTCTGCCAACTTGCAATTTTTGAACGTCAGCACACCACCAATACCCAAGTAATAACCCATATCTACTACTTGCTTCGCCACCTCATGACTGCCACTAAAGCAGTGCATTACGCCCGTGACAGATGGAAACTCGCGCAAGATGTTCAGCGTATCCTCTGTCGCATCGCGGCTATGAATCATCACGGGTAAGTGGTATTGCTCTGCCCAACGCATTTGCTCGCGCAACGCCTCGTGCTGCTGCTCCTTAAACGTCACATCCCAATGATAGTCCAAGCCTATCTCCCCTATGGCTATCAATGGGTAAGAAGAGTTCATTCGCTGATCTACAGCTTCTTTCAACACGCGCAGCTGTTCCTGCCAATCCTCCTTCACATTCTCTGGGTGCAAACCCAAAGCGGGAAACAAATACGCAGGAAAACGGTCACAAACCTCCAGCACATCCTTCGCCGAAGTCTTATCTACCCCAGGCACCAAAATGGCTTCCACACCGCTTTCGCGCTGTTCTGCCAAGAAGATCTCCAGTTCTTCCGCATACTGCGGATCATCTATATGACAATGAGTATCTATCATTTTCTAAACAAAATACTACTATCTCCGTAACTCAAAAAGCGAAAATCATTCGCCAAAGCGTAATCATAAATTCTATGCCAATCACCACCCACAAACGCACTTACCAGCAGCAGCAACGTAGATTTGGGCTGATGGAAATTGGTAATCAACTGATCCACTACACGGAACACATACCCAGGCTTAATCATAATCTGCGTCTCGGCGTGCAACACATCCCGCCCCGTCTGCTCCAAATAATCCACTATTGCTTGCAATGCCTCGCGCGTAGAGAGCGCATACTCCTTCTCATAAGGTTCAAACTGCGAAACGGAGAGCACAGCATCTCCAGTATCCGGTGTCCGGTATCCAGATTCCAACTTTTCCCCAAGGAAATACAAACTCTCCAACGTCCGCATACTCGTCGTTCCTACCGCCACAATATGCCCTAGATTCTCAGCAATCGTCCGTATCGTATCCTTTGGCACTGCTATAATCTCGGTGTGCATGGTATGTTGGTTGGCGTCAGCCACCTTTACGGGTTGGAAAGTACCAGCACCCACGTGCAAGGTCACTTCCGCTGTTTGTATTCCTCGCTCACGCAAACCATTTAGCACATTTTCAGTAAAATGCAGACCCGCCGTGGGCGCAGCCACCGAACCCTTGATACGCGAGTACACCGTCTGATAGGTCGTCTTATCGCTCTCCTCAGTCTTTCGATTCAAATACGGAGGAATAGGCAACTCGCCCACTGCATCCAATATCTCTGCGAAACTTATATTTAGACCGCCACTGGCTGTTAGACCATTACACTGTTGGATCACTTCGTTGTCAGACCGCTGCGCTGTCAGATTCCAAGCGAAGCGTACAGCGAAAGTATTGCCTGTTTGTTCGCCTTTTTCAGCAAAGAGAGTTATCGTTTCACCAGAAGCAAGTTGTACAGGCAGAGATAATGCACCCGCCTTCCACTTCTTGGCGTTGCCAATCATACACTTCCACGTACAACCCTCTGTGCTACCCAACGACAATTGATAATCATGCGGCGCTATTGGCTCCAAGCAGAAAATCTCTATGCGAGCGCCTCTTGCCTTGTCGCCTACTTCCTTGTGAAACTCCAATCGCGCTTGTATCACGCGCGTGTTATTATATATAAGGAGTGAGCCCGGAGCCAAGTATTCTCCTACTTGGTAAAAATGATCTTCGCTCACTTGTCCATCGCGATAGACGAGCAGCTTGCTTTGATCGCGATTTGCCAATGGATATTTGGCAATTCGTTCGTCAGGCAAAGGGTAATTGTATTCTTCTATAAGGATTTCTTCCATGATTTTCGGTCACCTTTGAATAGTTCATACTTATTAAACAAGCACTCCAAATCGCCATTCACCAGATGTATTTTCTTCGCAGGGCGCAAGCCTATACACTTCATCGCTTCTTCGTTGCTGGAGATAATCCACGCGTTCGCACCGCTAAACTGATGCTTCAGCGCAGTACCCACATCTTGATACAAGCGCAGTACATCTTTGTCTTGCGACAATCGTTCTCCGTATGGTGGATTCATCATAACAAGCGCCCCCTCAGTGTCTCTATCCGCAAGGCGCAATTCCTCTACACGAATCTGTTTCACTTCTATATCCCGCTGAAGATTAGCCGATTGCACATTCTTTGTCGCAGCCTGCACCGCATAGAAGCCCGCATCAGAGCCGTAGATCTTATGATCAAAATCACGCTCACGACTATCATCACTATAGATATCCTCAAACAAATCCGCATCAAAGTTCGCCCACTTTTCAAATGCAAATCCCTTGCGATAGATGCCTGGAGCAATATTTCTTGCTATCAATGCTGCCTCTATCAGCAATGTGCCCGAACCGCACATTGGGTCATAGAAATCACTCTGACCCTTCCAGCCCGCGAGCAGGAGCATACCTGCCGCAAGAGCCTCATTGATTGGTGCTTGCGTGTTAGCAACACGGTATCCACGCTTGTGCAGACTCTCGCCCGAACTGTCCAACGACAGTGTAACCGTATCGCCTGCTATGTGCACATTGAGGTAGAGATCGGGATTAGTGAGTTGCACACTTGGACGTACACCGCCATGCTCCATCCACCAGTCCACTATCGCATCTTTAACGCGATAGGTAATGAACTGCGAATGGCGAAAAAGGTCGGAATAGACCGTGGCGTCAATCTGGAAAGTGGTTTTGGCAGTCATGTATTGTGCCCAATCCAACGATTTGACTTGCTCGTAGATATCATCGGTCTTCTTCGCTTTGAAGGTTGCTATTGGCACGAGCACGCGCGAGGCTGTACGCAGACAGTAGTTTGCGGTATAAAGCATACGTTTGTCACCTGTAAATGACACAGCTCGACGTTCTATTTGGACATTATTGGCACCTAATTCAATCAGTTCGTTTGCAAGCACTTGCTCCAAACCCTTGAAAGTCTTTGCCAACATTTGAAATTCGTTGTTCATCAAGCAAATTTTGAATTAAGAATTTTGAATTATACAAAGGATTACTTGCTAACACGCAGATAAAGCACCACGCCAATAGCAAAGAATAGAAAGTTAGGCAACCATACGCTCATAAAAGGCGACATGATACCATTTACCGAAAATGTTGTCGAAACGGTCGAGAACAGAATATATAACGCACTAAGTGTCAATCCTATTCCTAAATTCTTACCCATTCCACCTCGCACTTTCTTCGAACTCAACGTAACGCCTAATAGGGTCATAATAAACGCACCTACAGGACTTGCCCAACGTTTCCACCATTCAGTTTCAAAGGCATTTACATTGCCCGAACCACGTTGACGTTGCGTTTCAATATATGCTTTCAATTCTGGATTCGGCATCATCTGGGCATTCTCTGCAGTGTAGAATAGCTCTTTGGGTAGTACAGGAATAATCGTATCCAAACGATTGCCACGTGTCAGTGTTTCTCGCATGCCATCAAAATCACGGCGCACATATTTGTCAAAATGCCAATTATAGGCAGAATCGTAATGAATACGATCAGCTGTGATACGCATGGTCAGTTTCTTGCCTTCAAAATGCTCATAAGAGGCACGATATCCCATCTGCGTACGTTTTTGGAAACTCTCGATATAAAGAATCGTACCTGGTTCTACCTCCATCTGCACATTACGAGCATTCTCCCGAGTGAAGTGCTGAATATACTTGTCTTGAAAAGTAAGCATCTTCTCTGAAGCAGGCGGAATCACATAACCTGTCATCCAAAACGAGAAGAGAAACAATAGCAGAGCACTAACAAAATAAGGCCACATCAACCGATGATAGCTCACACCACTCGCCAATATTGCAATTATCTCACTATCACCCGCCAGTTTCGACGTGAAGAAAATCACCGAAATGAAGATGAATAGCGGACTAAACATATTCATAAAATAGGGGATAAAGTTTAGGTAATAATCAAAGACAATCTCTCGAATAGAGACTTGATTTTCAAAGAAATCATCCAATTTCTCCGTCAAGTCAAAGATAACGGCAATAACCATAATCAACACAATCGAAAAGAAGAATGTGCCCAAAAACTTACCGATGATATATCTATCAATTCGCTTCACCCTTTAACCTATAACCTTTAACCTACATCCTCTGCATCAATCGTGGGGTGATTTCGTCTTTCCAAACTTTGAAGTCGCCTGCGAGGATATGCTTGCGTGCTTCGCCCACCAACCATAGGTAGAACGCCAAGTTGTGAATACTCAATATCTCCAACCCCAACATCTCTTGTGCGTGGATCAGGTGACGCACATACGCGCGGGTATAGTGATGATCCACAAAACTGGTGCCGCATGGGTCCAATTCAGTGAAGTCGTCTTCCCACTTCTTGTTGCGCAGGTTCATCACACCATTCTGCGTAAAGATCATACCATTGCGACCATTACGCGTTGGCATAACGCAATCGAACATATCCACTCCGCGCTCAATACCCTCAAGGATATTCCACGGTGTACCTACTCCCATCAAGTAGCGAGGTTTATTCTCTGGTAGAATGTCATTCACCACTTCAATCATCGCATACATATCTTCAGTAGGCTCGCCTACCGCCAATCCACCTATGGCATACCCATCGCGATCCAAATCGCGCAAGCGTTTAGCCGCCTCCTGACGCAAGTCAGGATAAACACAGCCCTGCACAATAGGAAAGAGGTGCTGCTTGTAACCATACAGATCAGGCGTAGAATCGAAGCGCGCAATACAGCGGTCGAGCCAGCGATGCGTACGCTCCATAGATTTCTGCGCATAAGTTCGGTCTGCTGTACCAGGGCAGCACTCGTCAAAAGCCATCATAATATCCGCCCCTATCTCGCGCTCAATATCCATGACACTCTCAGGGGTGAACATCAGTTTGCGTCCATCAATATGCGAGGAGAACTGCACACCCTCCTCGGTCATTTTGCGAATGTCGGTCAGCGAAAACACTTGAAAACCGCCCGAATCGGTCAGTATTGGGCGTGTCCACCCCTCAAAACGGTGCAATCCGCCTGCCTTATGCAAGATCTCGGTGCCTGGACGAAGGTACAGGTGGTATGTGTTACCTAATATGATTTGGGCGTTAATATCCTCTTCAAGGAAAGTACGCTGCACTCCTTTCACAGTACCCACGGTGCCTACGGGCATAAAAATAGGGGTTTGGATATCCCCATGGTCGGTATGCACCACGCCAGCGCGTGCGCACGTGTGCACGTCCGTATGTATCAGGTCAAAAAAAGTTTTTTCCATCCTGTCGAAATCTTTCGCCTTTATACTCTATTGTTATTAGGGAAAATGATAGCTGGCTTGAAATTTTTAACTTCCTCTTCGGTCATCAACGCATATGCCATGATGATGACAGTATCGCCCACATGTACAAGGTGGGCTGCTGCACCATTGATGCAGATACAACCACTGCCGCGCTTGCCTGGGATGACGTAGGTCTCAATACGTGCACCATTGGTATTATCCACTATTTGTACCTTCTCGCCAGCGAAGATGTTCGCGGCATTCATCAGATCTTCATCTATAGTGATACTACCTATATAGTCTAAGTTCGCTTCAGTCACCGTCACGCGGTGTATCTTGGATTTTAGGATTTGTAACAACATTTTTATACGATTTTGGGTGCAAAATTACTATATTTTTTGCATATTGGCAAGAATTTTCACTAAAAATTTGCGTATTTAAAAAAAAAGTAGTACTTTTGCACTCGATTTCGGGAAACGACTATGTTCTACCGAAAGGAGAGATGGCAGAGTGGTCGATTGCGGCGGTCTTGAAAACCGTTGAGCTGAGAGGCTCCGGGGGTTCGAATCCCTCTCTCTCCGCAAACTAAAATGAAGAACGAGTCCGATAGGGCTCGTTTTGTTTTGTGCACTATGGTGGACCAAACTTGTTTGAGGACACAATAGGGAACAAAACAAAAGAAGAGTTGCTCCGCAACTTCTTCATTTTGGTTTGCGCTGGATGCCCGTGGCAAAGATTAGGGATTACGAAGAAATCCCTCTCTCTCCGCAGAAGGAAGCCAACAAGGTATTGAAATTCAATCTTGTTGGCTTTTTTTGTGCCTAAAAACTTGCACCAAAAATGCACCAACCCCGTTTATAAGCACTTTGGCGGGCGTTTTTTCGCCCAAACTTTCTATCCTATCTTTACTCTCTGCTTGGCAACGCAAAATGCGGTGTGCATTTTTTCTGCCATTTTATATTAAAAAATGCACGAAAAAGGGAACCACCTTTATAGTTCCCTTCTAAAAATGTTTTTCCATAAACATTCGCCTTTTCTTATCTCCGATTGCAAAATATGGTCTCATTGCCTTGAAATCTCCCAAGTGGCGTATAGCAGTAGATTTGCCAATTTGGCGTGCACCACGCAGAAGCAATGGCTTGCGATTCGCTCTGTCTTTCCACTCTAATAACGCTTGGTCAATAGCTCTTTCTATATACATAATGACGATTTTTATTTCACGCCGCAAAGGTACTAAAAATAAATGAATTACGCAAGTTTTTGCAAAAAAGGAAGAGGAATGTGCTTATTAGAATAATGTACTTCTCCACTACAAACACCAACAACCACCCTTGCCATACGCAAAGGTGGTTGATTGTGGAATGTGTTAGTAACTTTGCCAGTTACCTTGTATGAGTATTAGTCTGGTTGACCAGGAGTTCCCGTTCCATCATATAAGTTAAGCATCGTCGTTGGAGGACTACCAGCCATAATAGCGTTAGTACTTAAGAGCAGAACTGCTTTTGTCTCGGGTGTTTGATATATCTTTTTCATATTCATCATTGTTTATAATGTTTATTATTCCATTCGTTGTCCTTGCATGTTATACATTTCTTCTCCACGGATAATAATTAGCTGTCCGTCTTTTAGAACCTTTCTTACTTGGTTGGCAGGTTGCGTTTCTACCATTGGGATAGAAGTAGCGGCATTATCTTGGAATACTACACGAGCTCGAATTGGCAGTGGTGAAGCAGACTTGAAGTAAGCACGAAGACCAAGAATCGTACGAGGATATGTTCCTGCGCAATACAACGCATTATTTGACAGGAAGTATTCATCAGACTGATTCAATGTACCACCTGCATCTAATACAGGTACCATTGTTACAGTACCAGAGGTAACAGGTTTCAAAGACAAATCAATCTCTACACCTTCCATAGTGAAACCATCTTCTGCATCGTATCCACTGGCAGCGGTTTTAAGGATGTATGGCGTACCTGCTGTGATAGTGCTGACTGGTCTGAATTGCAAGTGAACTTCTTCTGCATTATATTCAACTACATTGTCCAACGCATATACAATAGCATTGCCGAATACATTGCGAATTTGTGTTTCATTCATATCAAATGGCAATGTCAGTGTCAAATACTTGTTCGCTTCGAAGTTGCGTTTAACCGTTGCTGTTACTACCTCACCGTCATAATTTTCAAGAGCAGTAGTGTTGTCTGCATTTTCGTCAACGGTCACAGAAGACTCCAACGCAACATCAAATGTATAAATAGTTGCATCTGCTACAAGTGTGATTAGAAGATTTGTACCATCTACTTCCACAGCAGTTGCCGCAGCTGTTGCTGCTTGTGGCGTGGTGATATTGCGCGTCTCTAATTCTTGTGCTGTTGCAAGACCATTAGTGATATCAATAATTTTCACACCTGCTACATTTTCGCCGTCTGCATATGGAGCCACCATCAAGTGTTTGCCTAAAACAGTGAGGTAAGTAGCACCATTGAATTTCTTGCCGAGAGTATTATCAGCAATATTAGCATTCACAATAGGGTCTTGCCCGTAAGTTTGTGGATTAGTAAACTCTGATGGCTCCATTAACTCTGCATCAATAATCCAGTTTTCTGTAGCTAGTGGAGATGCATTAAGTTGGAACTTCACGCCATGAGTAGTCTCGTTGTAAACAGCTGCATCAACTCCTGCACTAGCTCCTTTAAACTTCTTACCTATATAATAATAATAAGGAAGTGATACCGCACCATCAGAAGTATCAATGTACTTTCCATCTATTATAGAGAAGTGCGACATACGAACACCACGGTGCGTGTTATGAAGCCCCGTAACAAGAATGTTGGCATTAGTAGAAGTTCCTGTAACGGCCATTGTGTAACCTTGATCTGAGGTAGCAGAGTTGCTTGAAGCACTAGACTGGAACCAAATAGAAGGATTTGCAGTAAGATTATCCCAAATATAGAATGTTGCTAAGTTAGAACCGCCAAATGTTGTTTGAACATAGTTACAAGCCACCAACTTGCCGTCCTCTGTCGCAGCAATATCAGAGATTGAGAGATAACCTGCCGCAGCAGCCTCTACACCCACTTGTGATATTTCTGCTTCTAACTCACCAGCCACTACTTTATAGAGGTGTGGAGTGCCATTTGCTTCGTGTGTGAGAACTACGGTGCTTTCGCCAATTTGAACAGCGCGTTTCACAACACCTTCCATTGCAAGTGGCTTCAATTCGAAGTTGGCAGTAACAGTTATATCACCTTCTACAACGAGCGCCAATGGATTGTCTGCAACAGTAGTTGTTCCATAAGTCCAGTTTACAAAACGATAGTTCTCATTAGCAGTTGCTGCCAGTGTTGCCGTTTCGCCAGTCTTGTATTCACCACCACCTGCTACAGTACCCATCGCATTGTCATTAGCCTCTACAGTTACTGTATATCTTGCTTCTTTCATGATTATTTGTGACTCAGGAGCAGGAACGGTGCAAGTGTTGTTGTTGGTAGGAAGAACATACTTGTAGAAGCGCTCTGTGCCAGAGTGTACTACATATAAGTCACCCGCATAGTCGAAGGCAAGACCATCAAGTTCATTCCTTCCAAGATTTGGAGTTTGGCATATTTTAGAAATTGATGGTACACCATCAGCAGCATATGTCACTTGGAATACAGAAGCACATGCTTGTGAATGTACAGCCAATATGTCTCGTTGCTTATCATATGCAATTGCTCCACGATAGTTTGCTCCAGCGAACCAATCAGAATATTCTTTATCCGCTTCGACTTTGAAATCGATTTTATTTTCAGCCACATTCACATGGAATAATGTACCAGCTGCCGTTCCCCAACGATTCTGTGCAATCCAAAGACCACCATGACCATCAGAAGCCATAGCAATTTCTTGATCATAGAACAAGTTTCCGCCATTTGATGTCAACTCTTTATAAGTACCATCAGTCTTTATCTGATATATGTTTCCATTTGGAGCACCAGATGTAGAAACATTAGCTACTACATACAAATTGCCTTCATCGTCAAAGCATAGTGCATTTACTTTTTGAATTTCTGAAATATGCTTTGTCAGATTGATAGCTTCACCAGCTAAATTCTCTCTGCTTACTGCATATGCTCCACCATTCGTGGTTGTATTATTGCAGAATGCAATATCTCCATTCGCTGGATTAATTGTAATACGCTTAAAGACTTGTCGGTTTGCACCTATTGTATATGGCAATTGGGGTTTGATACCTGTGTTAGCAGGGGCATTCAACTCCTCTAATGCTTGATTATAGATAAATATACCTGCCTTTTGGGTATCAGAGCGATCCGCTATGCCATCTGATGCACCATTATACGACTGTTGAATATAAATCTTTCCAAATTCATCGGAGTTAGGATCATTATCCACTACTACGCCCATCATGTTGTAGAAGTCGTAGATGTTGCGTGCTGGGTTAGTGATTTCTGCCATTTTAGCAATTGCTTCACCTGCGAGTTCTACTTCCCAGTAAATATCTTTGGTAGCAGCAGCAAATACGGTCTTTGCAATCGTAATTGTTTTTTCTTCAGCAGTAGTAGCAGTTGCGGTATGTGTACCAAAGTTCTGTATATTACCATCCTCATCCTTAAAGATTAAGGTAGCAGTACCTGCGCTGGTTGTCTTGAAGGTGAATATGTAATTAGCTGGATCTGTATCTGCGTCTAACCTTAAATCATACGCCCACGCGCGTGGAACGGCAACTTTGAAGTTAGCTGTCAGATTTACATCCCCTGTTAATTCATCTATAGTACGAGTTTCCTCAGTTACGCCATCGCTCCAATCTACGAATACATAACCACCCTTAGCTGTTGCGGTCAGCGTCACCTCTGTACCCTCATAGTAAGAACCATCACCTGTAACAGTTCCCATAATGTTATCATAAGTCACATTGATGGTGTATTTCGTTTTCTCTACGAAGTTAGCAACATAAGTAGCAGACTCTGTTACGACAAATGTATATGGATTCTCAGTAGATACCTCTGCATCATCTTTAGTCCAATTAACAAACTTGTAGTTTGTTGCAGCAACAGCGGTGATAGTAGCATTTTGATTTTCTTCGAATGTTCCGCCACCGTTAGCGATACCCCACTCATTATTATTAGATGCTACACTTACGGTGTACACTGGAGTAAAGCGAACAGCCTCTAATGCAGGAGCTGCTACGGTGCAGATGTTGTCTGCGGTAGGCAAGGTGAACTTTTGGAATTTCTCTTTATGTGAGTTTACTACATACAAGTCACCTGCATAGTCAAATGCAAGACCGTCAATATTATTGCCTAAATCATCACTTGCGATAGTATATAATGGAGTCAATTCGATAGTAGGCTCGTAGCTTACAGTATAAAGCTCTACCTTACCATTTCTACCTTGTGCTAATATCTTACGCTCTACATCGTATGCCAACGCACCACGATTAGAACCTCCTTCAAAACCATGAGGTGTCTCCTGATTTACCCACCAATCAAATTCGCCAGTGCTTGTTACATGCACCAATTGATAATAATATGGAGCACCATCCATTTGACCACGGTTTTGGCTTATCCAAAGACCACCACGACCATCGGATGCCATTGTGATATATGCATTAATAAATTTAGCTGAAATTTCAGTAATTCGAGTTGCTTCTCCATTTATTACCTTGTAAACAGCACCTGTGCTGCCAGCGAAATCCATTACATACAGTGTTCCTTCTGCGTCAAAGCAATGTGCTACCGAACGGGTCATATCTGCAACACCTGTGAGCAAGTTGGTAACATCACCAGTCATATCATCACGATTGATAGCAAACACTGCTGGTTTACCTGCAACTGCGTGACTAAATACCAAGTTACCTGTCTTAGGATGGATATTCAATCGTTGGAATGCAGAAGAAGACGAACCGATCTCTGTATATCCAGCTGGCATTGTAGGTTTAAGACCAACATTTGAAGGATTATTCAATTCCTCCAACGCTTGATTATAGATGAACACACCAGATTTTTGGTCATTTGAACGAGTAGTTAGACCATTGTTACTTGTACTACTACTTGCATAAGAACGCTCATACGACTGTTGAATATAAATTTTACCAAAGTCTTTTGAGTCGGTATTATTATCCACAACCACACCCATCATATTATAGAAGTCGTAGATGCCGCGGGTTTGGTCGGTTACTTCTGCAATAGCAGGGATAGGCTCACCGTCCATTGTAATAGACCAAAAAGCATCCACACCTGCTGCAAAAGCGTTTTTAGCTATAGTGAACTTATTCTCTCCAACAAAAGCTGCTATTGTTTGTGATGCAGGTTGCGCCAACGCATTACCGTCCTTATCTTTGAAAGTGATGGTTGCTTGTCCATCGGCAGTCGCTTTGAAGGTGAATGTGTAGTTGTCGCCATCCTCACCTAATTTCATATCGTATGCCCATGCGCGAGGGTGCGCCTCTGCAAACTCAGCGATATACTCTGCTGCACCAGTTACAGTAATAGTGCGTGGGTTGTCGGTGTTACCATCATTCCATTGAGTGAAGTAGTAAGCGCTCTTAGCAACAGCTTTGAGCGTAACTTCTTCGCCTTCGTAATAGTCGCCACGACCTGTTACATAACCTTTGCTTGTATGGTCTGCGTGTGCATTGATGTTGTATTGCGCCAATGCCTCGAAGTTGGCTACGAGTTCTACATTCTCTGTTACAGGGAATGAATAGGTTGCCTCAGTCGAAACCTCTACACCATCTTTTGTCCAATTCACAAATTTGTAACCAGTGTTAGGAGTTGCTGTCAAAGTAGCAGTTGCTCCTTCTTGGTAAGCGCCTGCGCCTGTAACAGTTCCGTTTGTAGCACTTGCAGAAACGGTGTAGTTTTCTTTGAGAGATACTCTCCAAACAGCCGCTGCTACAGCTGGACAGAATTGATAGATATAAGCCGTCTTCTCATCTACAACTTGCACATTGAGCCAGTTAGCAGCACTATTTTTGCTTGTCTTATCTTTTGCAAAGAGTATTTCTTCAGAAACAAGTTTTCCGTCTGTAGCATTTATCAACTGCCATTCGCTGGAGTAGGCAGTTGTACCAGCGACATATGCCCAGAACTCTTTTCCTCCCAATTCAAATGTACAGCCACCGATTGTAGAATTTTTCTTAGCTAAATAAGGATCTTCGGTAGATGTTAATGTGGTAATATTGTACTCAAATGCACCTGCATTTTTAGATTGTGTATGGATATTACCATAAATATCCAATACCACATTGCTTTGCGAGGAAGCAGCATTAGTAATATTTGCTATAGTATCGTCTGTTACATCTTCAGCGGTTGCAGCACCATTTTTGATAAATAATCTTGATATCGTTTTTTGATCCTTACAGAAGAAATACACATACCCCCCCTCTGCACTATAGATATTTCCAGAAGCTGTTAGGAAATCGCAACGACCTGGTGCATCTAGTGTGAAACTTACAGGAGTTCCTGTAGTGCTACCATTTGGATAAATAATGATAGCATTGGGATTTGCAGCATAGAAAGTAGCATTAAACACAATCAAGTTACCTGCCTCATCAACAGCAATTTGCTGACCAATACCAGATGATGTCACATATTCTGTACCAGTATCATCTGCATCAGAGTAGGTTAATATTTTCTTGTTACCAGCATCTTGCATATAAATTGTTCCATCCCAACCTACTGCTTGATAACCATTACTTGTAGATGTAGGAACATGCGTATTCTCCCAAACTTTCTCAATGGTAAATGTAGGATCAGCTGCGTACTCTTTTACAAAGTAAGCAGAAACTGCTTTATTGTTATCCATTGTGAGAGTGATAGAAGGTGTAGTTGCTTTGTTGCTCCAAGCAAGCAGTTTGTAGCCAGGCTTTGGAGTAGCAGTCAGTGCCACCTCTGTACCATATTCATAAGAACCTGTAGCGACATCTATTGTACCTTTGTTCTCGTCATTAACAAACACGGTCAAGGTGTGTTTCTGCTTCTCAAAGTTCGCAGTAATAGTCATATCGCTATTTACCGTAATGGTCAATGGGTTCTCATTAGAAGTAACATCACCTGTCCAATTGACAAAATCATAGTGTTCGTTAGCTACAGCAGTAAGTTCTGCGGAAGCGCCTGCTTCATAAGTACCCAAATTACCTGTAATTGAACCCTCGCCAACAACTTGTGTTGTCACCGTGTATAATGTTACATCCGCTTCTTTTTTCGTAACAATATACGCCTTTTTAGCTGGTACTTCACAGGTATTGTTGTCTGTAGGTATTGTATATTGTATAAGACGCATAACATCACTATCTGTGCCACTATAAGACGCTCCGGTACAAGCAAGAAGGTTGCCAGCATAATCAAACGATAATGTACTAACATATCTATCAGAAATGGTATGCGTCTGTTTTAAAGCAAGCTCAGGTGTCTTACCATCCCATACTACATCATATTCTAATATGCTTGTTGAACCACAAATAAATAACTTACTATTATCACTATTTACAGCGAGACCTGCACCTTCACACTTTCCCTTGTCTATTGAATATTGCAGAACTCCTGTATTATCAATGAACGCTAATTCTTTACGACCTGTTGTTCCATCATTTTGACTCACCCAAACACCTTTTTCTGTAGCAGCAAAGGCATTGTTGGTAGATGGATTTATACTAGCATAGGCGGTGCATATCCAGGTAGGTACATCGCTCCAAGTTTTTAATATACTACCATCTAGTTGACCAATATGATAGCAAACTGCTGATGAAGCATTTGTTCCATCTTCCATCATAGTATAAAGAACAGTATTTGCACCTGATCCATAAATACCCACACCTGAAGTAGAACTACCTATTTCTTTGCCTGCAGCATTGGTAAAGAGACCATTAGAATCACGAGTACCATTATAGAACTGTGTACAAGTGGTTAGGTCTGATGGATTTACCACCCAAATTCCAGATCTTCTAGCATCTGTATAATCTGCTAAAAACAAGGTACCGTCTGCAGCTACTGCGGGACGTGCGTATCCACTTTCATCTCGACCGAGTGCATAGACCGTATTATTAATAAGCTGTAAATCAGGAGTGTAGACATATAAGCCACTCTTGCTATTAGAAGTTCGTCTATCTGTAACATATACTCGACCAAAGTAATCAGATTCTGGGCTATTATCGATAGTAGCATGGCCGCGACCATATTTTTTGGCACCAGTGTACACTGCTTCGAATGCAGTAACTTCTGCAGCTGATAACTCTACTGACCAATTGAGTTGCTGACCATCATTGCCTGGCAAACTATACTCAGCAATTTCAACTTCGTTTTTGCCCAATACAGGATTTGTCAATGCTATCTCTCCTACCAACTCACTGGAGGTTGCATCATAAAATATGATCTTACCAGATGTAGGAGTTTCATTCGCTGTGAAAGAAAAGGTATAAACCTTATCCACCAGCGCAGACGAAAGATCATAAGCGTATATTCGCTTAGGTTGTGCTGCAAACGATAACAAACTTATCGTCATCGCAACTAAAAATAGAGTAAGTTTTTTCATAAATATTTGGTATTAAATTAACATCAATCCTATTTTGGTAGCGCAACGTGCCATATTTTTGTTTCTTCAAAAATTTGGCAGAATCAGCCACACAAACGCTTTAGCGCGCAAAGATACGGAAAATTTACGGAATACGCAAGAATTTTAATAAAAAAGTATTGATTTTCATTCTTTTAGTGGCACTTTTAGCTTCCAGAAGGACAATTTTGCACGTCATCAGCTATCAAAGAACTCCGAAAAGTGCCTTATAGAATAAGTCTTCAAGACTCACAACTGTATTTTGGTAGTGCCCCTGCCGCTGAGCAATGTTGGCGAAGCGGAATTGTTGTTTATGTTGTCTTCTTACCGTATTTACTACACCAACGTCTTGCCAACCGCTTTGGCTATCGGTTGCAACGATGCATACATGTCCGCAAACTGCTGGTGGTCAAGCTGCTGTGCAGCATCACTCTGAGCGCACGATGGACATGGGTGCGTCTCAATCAACAAACCATCTACACCCATTGCAGTACAAGCACGAGCCAAATCGCCAATGCCATAGACATAACCCATCGCATGGCTTGGATCGAGGATAATAGGCAGATTACAATGCTCTTTCAACCATGCTACGCCACAAAGATCCAATGTGAAACGGGTATTGGTCTCAAAACTGCGGATACCACGCTCGCACAAGATAACCTGATCATTGCCACAACTCATAATGAAATCGGCACAGTTGACTAGTTCCTGCAAAGTCGAACCAAAACCGCGCTTCAGTATCACAGGTTTGCCCGACTGACCCGCTGCGGTCAGCAGCCCGTGGTCATACATGGCCTTGGCACCCACCTGCACAATATCAGCATACTCCACCACCTTGTCGGCATGCGTAGCATCGCGCATCTCGGTGGCAATCAGTAGTCCGTACTTCTCGCGCATCTCTGCCAGCAACTTCAATCCGTCTTCGCCCAATCCGCGAAAGGTGTAAGGCGATGTGCGAGGCTTATAGCTACCTGCGCGCAACACACGAATACCTTGTTGCTTGAGCATCTGACACGACTGCTCAATCTGCTCCCTACTCTCCACCGCACATGGACCTGCAATCATCAGTTGGTTTTTGCCATCGCCTCCAATATAGGTATCGCCAATCGCAATACGGTGTGTCTCTGGCATATATTGTCGTGAGGAGAGTTGCATGTCTGTTTGGAACACCCAGTGATTGAGTGCTATGTCTGCGAATTGAGTTGGCAGTTGCTTGACAGTATGATTGGTGATTAGCACGTAATGCTCTGGTTGTTCCAAACACAATGCACCTGCACTCTCCGCGTATGCATGCGCGCTTGCGCGCGTTATATTTTTAGGTAGATGAATTATCATTTTGTCAATTCAAAATTCTTAATTCTTAATTCAAAATTATTTAAAGTCAATGATGTGGTGAATCGATATGATACCGATGATATCGGTCGTTTCTTCTGTTTCGGTCACCGCCAGTGTGGTAATGTTGTAGGTATCCATCACTGCCAGTGCATCAGTCAGAAGAGCATCCTTAGCAATATGCTTGTAGGATGGTGTCATGATGTCCGCAGCGGTAATATGCACATCGTTGTACTTCTGTATCGCACGGCGGATATCGCCATCAGTGATGATACCAATGCAGTTGGCAGTTGATAGTTGACAATTGATAGTTGGCTGTTGGTCATAAACCATAGTCATACCCAAATGCTTGTCCGACATCTCGCATACCACATCGCGGAACGAAGTACTAACTGCCACGCGTGGCACATCCGTAGTCATCACATTCTGTACGCGTCCCAGCAGTTTTCTACCCAATGCGCCACCTGGGTGGTAAAGGGCGAAGTTCTCTGCCTTAAACTCGCGCATCTCCATGAGGCATACCATCAGCGCGTCGCCCATCAGCAAGGTCGCGGTGGTGGAGGTAGTGGGGGCTAATCCCAACGGACAAGCCTCGGTATCCACGTGAATAGAGAGTGCATAATCAGCACGCTGTGCTAATGGCGAATCCATATTGCCAGTCATTGCCACAATCGTGCAACCCAATCGGTGAAGTGGGTCTATGATATTTAAAATCTCATTGGTAGATCCGCTATTGCTAACTAATATTGCCACATCATTAGCATTGATCATACCCAAATCACCATGCACAGCCTCAGCGGCATTCACGAAGATGGATGGAGTGCCTGTCGAAGCAAACGAAGCCGCCATCTTGTGGGCAATGATACCTGTCTTACCAATACCCATCATTACCACTTTGCCTTGACAATGATATAGCACCTCTACCACCTTGTCAAAGGTTGCATCAATGCTATTCTTGAGTTTCTCTAACTCGCGAATCTCTTCTTCGAATATCTCTTTTGCTCTATTTGCGTACATAATTCTAGCCTTTAACCGTTCGCCTTTAACCTCTAACCTCTCGCCTGCTCAATCGCCATCGCTTGCCTCAGTATCGCTTCTACATCGCTCAAACGTACTTGATTGGCAGCGTCGGAGATGGCTTTTTCTGGTTCTGGGTGAACCTCCAAGAATAGTCCATCTATGCCTACTGCCACCGCCGCACGAATCAGATGCGGTACCATCTCTCGGTTGCCGCCCGTCACGCCTGCCTGACTGCTGGGTTGCTGTACGGAGTGGGTAGCATCGAACACAACAGGATAGCCATACTCGCGCATCTTCACCAGCGATGTCATATCCACAATCAAGTTGCCATAGCCAAAGCTACTTCCGCGCTCCGTGAGCCAAATCCCCGCCTCTTGCCTTTCGCCTCTCGCCTCATCGCCTAATAGTCTTCTCGCCTCTTCTATCTTCGCTATCGCACCGCGCATGTCCCATGGTGCCATAAACTGCCCCTTCTTCACATTGACAATCTTGCCTGTCTTAGCCGCAGCCACCAGCAAGTCGGTCTGACGAGAGAGAAAAGCAGGAATCTGCAATACATCCGCCACTTCTGCTACTGGAGCACACTGCCATGACTCATGTACATCGGTCAAGATGGGTAAACCGAAAGTAGATTTCACTTCTTGCAAAATCTTCAGTCCTTCGTCCATACCCACACCGCGATCCGACATACTCGTGCGGTTGGCTTTGTCGTACGACGATTTGAAGTATAGTGTGATACCCAATCGCTCACAGATCAGCTTCAATGATTCAGCAGTATGCATCACGATATCGCGGCTCTCTATGGCACATGGCCCTGCTATCAGAAACATAGTTTATCCATTTTTATGGTTTCCGGACTCCGGCCACCGGTTTCCAAATTACTTTGTAAAGACGCGTATCCAATCAATTTTCAACTGACCAGCGCCTGCTTTTTGGTTCTCAGGCAAGTAACTGCGAACCAACAAGTGCATCGCTTCGCCTGCCAACGCATTCTTCTCGCGTTTTACCTCTTGGTCGTTTACATAACTGATAACCTCTTTCTCATTCCAGACGAGGGTGTAGATTACTTCGCCCTTAGCTGGTTGAGAGATGATTGGCAATGCCTTTTGCACTTCTGAAGTAGTGAGACAAAGCACATGATTAGCCTTGCCCGAACAGCACACCTTTGCTTGCAGCACACCTGCTGCTGGAGCCACTGCCTCAGCAGTATGCCACACATCGCTGGTGTAAGCAAACTCTTGCATAACCATACCTTTGGTTGGATGCCAAGCAGCTGCGGTAGCTTTCTCCTTCTTGGTTGTAATGGTTAATGCGCTACCTGCTACATTAGTATTCTTACCTTGGGTGTAGGCCTGCAATTCGCCCACATGCGAGTGATTAGCCTTTAGTTCCTTGCTTGGATAGAGGAAACCTGTTTGCCATACATTGGACATTTGGCTAGTCTCAAATTCCTCCGCCCACACAGTCTTATAATTCTCTAATTCAACGATTTGCTTCTCATCTTGCGCCAAGAAGAACACAATATCTGCGTGCTTCGCCAATTCGTTATAGCGCTTCTCTTGTTGGCTCTCTGAGGTAGTAAACCAGCGCTTAGCGTTCTTCCAAAATGCATTGTTTTTTTGGAACTCTGGCTCTTGTATTTGCGCAGCCAATTCAAGGTATTGTGCTACCTCCGCTTTCTCCTTGTATGCTTCTTTCTTGAGCAAGTTGTATAGAACAACTGAGGTGTTCCACTTCAGGCTCTTGTATTGCGCCATGGTCTTTCCCTCTGGAGTGTCTGCATAACGGGTGCTAGTCAACTCTTTTTTCTTGGCTTGGAAATCAACTGATTCTACCACTTGCTTCAGGTTGTTGTATTCAGCCAAGATATCGCTCTTCTCTACTTGGCGATATCGCACGATAGTTTGTGCTTGTTCCTGAAGCCATTGCTCAAATGATTTGGTACTTTTCATGTCTTTTTGTTTGTTTCTAACAGCGCAGCGGTCTAATATCCAACAGCGCAGCGGTCTAACATCTGTATTAATTCATCCATTGTATCCACGAATCGTGGTGCATATTGCTCCTCTTGTGGCAGGAATGCAAGCTGGCGCATGTGCTCTACCTGAAACTTGAGTCCTGCGTAGAACCCTTTGTAGTTCAGCACGAAGCAGGGTTTTCTATGTTCATCCACTGTGCCACTCGCCACCACGTCCATCATCTCGTCTAAGGTGCCGTAGCTGCCAGGCAAGCAAACAAAACAATCAGCCAACTCCTTCATCTTCTGCTTGCGTTCGCACATATTGTTTACCACATAGAGCGTATCACAATTATCTGCCATGCGCTTGGCTTGGATGATGCGTTGCGGAATAACACCTTCTACGACGCCTCCTGCTGCTTTTGCCGCATTACTCACGCGGGTCATCAGTCCGCCTGTAGCTCCGCCATATACGAGTGTGTGCCCAGCCTCAGCAATCCACTTGCCAAGCGTATCCCCCAAGGACAGATACTCCTCGGGGATACGATCCTTCGCACTACAATATACTGCTATCTTCATTACGCATCAATCTTCGCGTAGGTAGCGTTCTTCTCAATGAACTCGCGGCGAGGAGCCACATCATCACCCATCAACATCGCGATGGTGCGATCTGCCTCAGCAGCGTTCTCGATAGTCACTTTCTTCAGCAAGCGGCGCGCTGGATCCATGGTGGTCTCCCACAATTGCTCATCAGACATCTCACCAAGACCTTTGTAGCGTTGAGTCTTCACCAATTTCTCATCACCACCGCAATGCTTCATGATGAACTCCATACGTTGTTGGTCGTTCCAGCAGTACTCCTTGTAGCTACCTTTTGAGCACAAGTACAGCGGAGCCATGGCGATATAGAGGTGACCTTGCTCGATGATCTCCTTCATATGGCGGAAGAAGAGGGTCATGATCAGCGTAGCAATGTGCGCACCATCCACGTCGGCATCGGCCATGATGATCACTTTATTGTAGCGCAGCTTGCTGAGATTCAACGCCTTAGGGTCTTCCTCTGTACCGAATGTGATACCCAATGCAGTGAAGATATTACGTACCTCTTCGCTCTCGAACACCTTATGCTCCATGGCTTTCTCCACGTTCAAGATCTTACCGCGGAGTGGGAGGATAGCCTGAATCTTACGGTCGCGACCAGTCTTAGCAGTACCACCCGCAGAATCTCCCTCCACGAGGAACAACTCGCACTCTGCTGGGTCTTTGCTCTCGCAGTCAGCCAACTTACCTGGCAAACCACCACCGCCGAGAGGCGATTTTCTGAGTACGCTCTGACGAGCATTACGCGCAGCGATACGCGCTTGAGCAGCCAAGATCACTTTCTCTACAATCTTCTTCGCATCCTCTGGGTGCTCCTCCAAGTAGTTGGTCAATGCCTCGCTCACAGCAGAAGACACCATACCTGCCACCTCTGAGTTACCCAACTTGGTCTTCGTTTGACCCTCAAACTGTGGCTCTGCCACCTTCACGCTGATGATAGCGGTCAAACCCTCGCGGAAGTCGTTGGCATCGATATTAGCATTACCATCTTTGTCTTTCAGTTTTGCCTTCTCGAGCATCTTGCTCTCGTCGGCGTATTTCTTCATCACGCGAGTCAAAGCAGCGCGGAAACCAGCCACGTGTGTACCACCCTCGATGGTGTTGATATTGTTTACATAGCTGTGTACATTCTCGTTGAAATCGGTGTTATAGAGGATTGCCACCTCCACTGGAGTACCATATTTCTCGGTGTTCAGATGAATAACCTCTGAGATCAGCGGCGTGCGGTTGCCGTCGATATAACGAACGAACTCGCTCAAGCCTTCCTCTGAATAGAACACCTCGCCCTTGAATGTACCGTCCTCGTTCTTCTCGCGCAAGTCGGTCAAGGTGATACGCACACCTGCGTTCAAGTATGCCAATTCGCGCATACGGTTAGCGAGGATCTCGTAGTGATAAACAGTCTCGGTGAAGATACTGCCGTCTGGCCAGAACTGTACGCGAGTACCTGTTCCCTCGCCCTCTGCATAAGTGCCAACCACGCTCACAGGAGCCAATGGTTTACCTTTGGCGTAGTCTTGCGCGTGGATCTTACCATCACGACGAACCTCTACGTGCAACTTCGTGGAGAGCGCGTTCACGCAGCTCACACCCACACCGTGAAGACCACCAGACACTTTATAGCTGTCTTTGTTGAACTTACCACCAGCGTGCAATACGGTCATTACTACCTCCAACGCACTCTTCTTCTCTTTTGGGTGCATATCCACTGGGATACCACGACCGTTATCTTGAACGGTAATGGAGTTATCCTCGTTGATTGTTACTTCAATGTTGCTGCAGAAGCCTGCCAACGCCTCGTCGATGGAGTTGTCCACTACCTCATATACCAAGTGGTGCAAACCTTTCAGCGAGATATCGCCGATATACATCGCAGGGCGTTTGCGCACTGCCTCCAGACCCTCAAGCACCTGAATGCTAGATCCATCATACTTCTCTTGTTGTTCTACTTGTTGATTCAATTCTTCCATTGTATTTTTGTATTTATTATTTTCTAACGATTCGCGTCGCGCGTATGCGCAAAAAAAGCGCTGCAAAGGTACAAAAAATAATTGACATCCACAATACCCCTCCACGCCTTTTTCGAGAAATGCGCTCAAATCGCAAATAAACTGCCTCTTAGGGTCTTTGTACCTTACTCGAAATCCTTCGAAAAAATAAAAGTCGCTTAAATCGCTTGTTTTTGAGCAGTCATCAAGTATTTATTGTGATTTCACTAGGATTTTCACTAGAATGCAGCCATAAATCTTTAGTGATTTATTAGTTATTCTTTAGTTATTCAGCAACTTTCACTATAGGATGGATTGTAAATGCCCGCTGCGGGCAGATAAATTACTCCACTTGCAAGACCAATCCTTTAAGGTACTCGCCCTCGGGGTGGTAGATATTGATTGGGTGGTCGGCTGGCTGGTGCAATTGGTGCAAGATACGCACCTTGCGTCCCACCTGTGCCGCAGCAGAGAAGACTGCCAAACGGAACATATCCTTATCAATCGCCTGCGAACAAGAGAAAGTGAATAAGATACCGCCCGGACGGATGGCTTGTATGCCCTTCGCATTCAAACGTTGATAGCCACGGAGTGCATTCTTAATCGCATCGCGGTGCTTAGCGAATGCTGGAGGATCTAGTACAATCAAATCGTACTTATTCTGATTCTTAGCCATAAACTCAAATGCCTCCTCAGCAAACGCCTCGTGCGGAGCATTCTTACCAAAGTTGTGCGCCACATTGCTGCGCACCAAGTCAATGGCTTTTTGGCTGACATCTACCGAGTGTACCAACTTAGCGCCACCGCGCAATGCGTAAACAGAGAACCCACCTGTATAGCAGAACATATTGAGCACCTCTTTGCCCTTAGCATAATGCTCCAGCAACGAACGGTTGTCGCGTTGATCGATGAAGAAGCCCGTCTTCTGTCCTCGGAGCCAGTCGATACGGAAGTCCAATCCGTTCTCTTTTGCCCAGAAATCGCCGTTGAAGTCGGCTTTTTCTGCACCAATCAAGTATCCCACACGCTCGCCATCAATCTGCGCCTTGTGGGGCAAAGTATCGTCGGACTTATAATACACCTTATCCACCTGAGGAACTACCTGCTCAATAGCCTTAGCAATCTCCAAGCGATGGTAGTGCATACCGATGGAATGGGCTTGAATAACAGCTGTATCGGCATACACATCCACAATCAAGCCAGGGAGGAAGTCACCTTCGCCATGCACAAGCCGATAAGAGTTGTTATCGGCAGCAATAAGTCCCAACGAGCAACGCACTTGATACGCCGCAGCAATACGCTCTTGCCAAAAATCCGTAGGCAACTCCCCTACTACAAAGGCTAAGATTCGCACAGCAATAGAGCCTATCTGGTAGTGACCGACACCTAAGATTTTTCCGTTGGAATCGCGCACTTGTACCACTTCTCCCTCTTGTGGTTGCGGATGTGATAGTCGGCATCGAGTTGAATACTGCGGATAGCACCCGAGAAAACCCAAGGGTGGAAGCGAAGAAGCGACTCTTCTTTATGGGGCTTTAAATATACTGTTGTCATACTAGGCGAGAGGTTAGAGGTTAGAGGTTAAAGGCGGGGTGCTTTCAGCGCACTTCTTAGCCATGGCCTCTTGTTGGCGTTGGATTTGTTTTTCCTTCTCTGCACGCTTGAGCGCTTCTAGTGCGCGCTTGGATAGCGGTTTGACCTGCTGCAATGCCAGATAGATGCTCAGCGTAGCCCATGCATCGGTGGAAGCATAGCGCGCTTGCTCGGCAGTGAGGTGGGAGTTCTCCCAGTTGGTGAGTTGTTGCGCCTTACTGATCTTCTTACCAAAGATAATGGCAAAAATCTTTTGCAATCCCAATTCCATGATACCATACTTGCAGACAATGGACTGCAGATCAATACAATTGGCAGGTTTGAAGTCGCGTCTGCGGCGTAGACCATTGATATCATCTTTGAAAGCAAGACCTACCTTACAAATATCAGGATTAGCGAAGATTTGTGCGATTTCAACGGGCATTCCCACATGCGTTAGGCGGAACAGATAGCAACGCTCCAAGGTAGCAATCTGCACCAAAGCAGTAGGATAATGCACACCACGCTTGAAAGAAGGACGTGCCTCGGTATCTACACCTAAGATAGTATGCTGGCGCAGATACGCGGCAGCCTCTGCCACCATCTCGGGCTTGTCCACCACAATCACTTCGCCTTCAAAAAACGCTATCGGCAGCGTCTGAATAATCGCCTTATCAATATGCGGTGCAAAAGTATTTGGCAAAAAACTACTCATCTGCGGATAATGATAATGCGTGTAACGGACGAAGAACATTCAGCAGTTTTTGTCCCCAATGTTGCTCAAAGCCTTCCAAACAATTGACGAGCGCATCGTTCATAATGGCTTCTTCGCGAGTCTGATAGTTGCATGCCAAGTCCTTGAGTTCTTGGTAAATATCTGCAATATTCTCCGAAATAAATGCTGTGATGGGCTCGTCTGAATAACGCATATCCTCGACAAACACCTCTAAGTAGGCATCGTCTGAACCCAATTTAGCAGCTATCATCTGGCGAAGGTCCTCGTACTCTTGATCCGTCACAAAACGCTCAGGATAGCCATCCATTTCCTCGGTGGCTTTGGGTAAGAGACGCGCTTTGAGGTACAAAAGGGGCAACAAGCAAAGCATCTTCTCGATAAAATCAGACTTCTCATGCTCTGCCACTTGCTCAAGATATAAGCACAACTGCACCGCCACCGTCACAAACTCGATGACTGGCTCTTGGTAAACATAATACGTAGGGTTCGTGGACATAACTATATTTTGCATAAATTATTTGCAAAGGTACGATTTTTTTTTGACATATGAAAAAAAAATAGTAATTTTGCACGAATTTTTAACACCACATACCAAAATGAAAGTAATCAATCTATCCGAGCAACCATCTTTGCTCAACCAATACATCAAAGAGCTACGTAGTGTGACTATTCAGAAAGATAGCATGCGCTTTCGCCGCAATATCGAACGAATAGGAGAGATGATGGCTATGGAAATTAGCAAACATCTTACCTATGCCACAGAGGAAGTACAAACACCATTGGCAATTGCCAAGATGCAAGTACCACAAGACAAGGTAGTATTAGGTACATTGTTGCGTGCAGGTTTGCCTATGCATCAGGGTTTCTTGAATATGTTTGATCAAGCAGAGAATGCCTTTATTAGTGCTTACCGCCAAGAGACTATCTGTAGAAGAGGTGAGATGCATATTGATATTGTATCAGAATATTTAGCAGCTCCCAATATTGATGGAAAGACATTGATTTTGGTGGATCCAATGTTAGCAACTGGCTTATCAATGGAGGTTGCCTACAAGGCACTACTCAGTCATGGTACTCCCAAAAATGTCCATGTAGCTTGTCTGTTCGGTACTCCTCAAGCAATCAATCATCTATCAGAAACAATGCCAGAGGATGCTACATTGTGGTGTGCTGTAGTGGACCCAATGTTGAACGAAAAGAAATATATTGTTCCTGGTTTAGGTGACGCAGGCGACCTATGCTTTGGCGAAAAGCTCTAACATACTGGCGTAGCCTAGCAGTAGCGTTCGCAATCGCATACGCGTGTCTGCTGCGTGAGCCATCATACAGATTACCTCAAATAGAACATGGTGACAAATGGGCGCACTGGTTGGCGTTCATGGTATTAACATTGGTGGTGTTATGGGATAGCAAGAAAGCAAATTTGCAATCTTGGGAAATGTGGCTATTAGCAATAGTATTTCCTGCTTTTTATGGCGGTTTTATCGAGCTATTGCAAGAGCGATACTTCTACCCCCGCACAGGTGACTGGGCGGATTGGCTGGCAGATTGTATTGGCATACTGATCGGTATAGCTGTGTGGGTGATTGGGCAAAAATGGCATGAGAGAAGAGTGGATAAATAGAATAGCAATAGCATGGAGTAACCGCACGCGTCAGCGACAGTTGCGCAACGTATTGGATCAGTACGGTAGTGCCTTGGAAGCTGTTGCTCGTCATCCCGATATGATAAGCCGTGATGCTATAGAGCATGCACGCAGAGAACTCGATTTTATCGAAAAACATCGTATCCAGCTCTACTACTACAAAGATGATAACTACCCATATCGCTTAGCACAATGTACTGATGCTCCAATTGTATTGTATGCAAAAGGAGACATGGATATCAACCCTAAGCGCGTGGTAAGTATAGTGGGCACACGTATGCCCAGCGAAAGAGGGAAAGATTGGTGCAAGCAATTTGTATTAGATCTGACAACGCAAGTACCAGATGTAACCATTGTGAGTGGCTTGGCTTATGGCATAGATGTGGTAGCACACAGAGCAGCAATAGATACTGGAGTACCTACAATCATCATCCCTGCGCACGGATTAGATAGAATTTACCCTGCCGCGCATCGTAATGTGGCTGTAGAAGCGTTGAATAACGGAGGAATAGTGACAGAATATACTACAGGCACCGAGCCAGAACGGTATAATTTTGTCGCCCGCAACCGCATCATTGCAGGCATGGCAGATGCCGTTGTAATTGTAGAGTCAAAAACCAAAGGTGGCTCACTGATTACTGCGCAGATGGCACAAGACTATAGTCGCGATGTATTTGCGCTGCCAGGACGATTTAATGACAATAATTCAACAGGGTGTAACGATTTGATAAAAATGCAACGGGCGCAATTGATCACTTCGGCAGAAGATTTGACGCATGCTATGCAATGGCAAACTGAAAGCAAACAACCTGCCCAAACAGTGATGGTGGAACTCTTGCATGATTTGACCGATTTGCAGCGTCAGTTGTGGGAGAAATTGAGCGTAACAGAAGACGGATGGCATGTGAACCAATTAGTAATGGAATTGCAACTACCCTATAATGAAGTGGCTGCCGAACTGATGATGATGGAACTAAATGGACTAGTGAAAGGACTACCAGGAGGCGTTTGGCGTAGGGTGGAAAGATGAAATTCGCTAAAAAAATGATTAAAAACTTGCGTATTTGCGAAGTTTTTTGTACCTTTGCGGCGCAATCTATGAAACAACAAAAATAAAATATATGAATACTTTATTGAAAAACTTAGGCGCAATCCTTGTGTTGCTCGGCGTAATTTGCTTAGCCGTGTATTATTTTGGTATGCAAGTCAATGGTCTATTAGTAGCAGCATTGGCTCTTGAGGTAGTAGGTGTATTATCTTACATCCTTCTTAATAAGCGTTTAGGATAATTGTGATAATCCGTCTTCGCGACATCCAGTGCTATGCTTATCACGGCGTACTGGAAGAGGAGAAGCAGAAGGGCAACACCTTTCTCGTGGATGTAAGCATCACGGTAGATGACCCACAGGGCATGCCTTCGGACGATATCCAAGATACCTTGGATTATCGTTGTGTTTGTGCAATAGTGAAACAGGAGATGCAACAACCATCCGACTTGCTGGAGCATGTGGCATGGCGTATCAAACATGCATTGGAAGAGTCATTTCCGCAGGCTCGCGATGTGGCAGTAAAAGTGGCAAAGCAAGCACCACCATTGGATTTGCCTGTAGCATGGGCAGAGGTAGAGATTTAGATCAGAGTTTAGTAACAAGACTATGGCAGAGCATAACGACTCAGTGAAACAACATTTGACAGGCATGTACCAAGACTGGTTCTTGGACTATGCTTCGTACGTCATATTGGAACGTGCCGTCCCTGCAATCGAGGATGGTCTGAAGCCTGTGCAGCGTCGTATTCTGCATGCGATGAAGGGTGTAGATGATGGCAAGTACAACAAAGTTGCCAATATTGTGGGTCAAACCATGCAGTATCACCCTCACGGTGATGCTAGTATTGGTGATGCGTTGGTACAGCTCGGCCAAAAGAACCTTCTCATCGACTGCCAAGGAAACTGGGGTAACACTCTCACGGGTGATGGTGCTGCGGCACCTCGTTATATTGAGGCGAGGTTGAGCAAGTTTGCATTGGACACAGTCTTCAATCCTAAGACTACCCAATGGATGATGTCTTACGATGGTCGCAAGAAGGAGCCAATCCATTTGCCCATCAAGTTCCCATTGCTGCTTACACAGGGTGTAGAGGGTATCGCCGTAGGTCTCAACTCGAAGATTCTTCCTCATAACTTCTGCGAGATTTGTGATGCTGCATTGGCGTATTTGCGTGGTGAAGAGTTTCAGCTATACCCAGATTTCCCAACAGGTGGCGAGATTGACGTGAGTCGCTACAACGATGGCGAGCGCGGTGGTGCTGTACGTATTCGTGCGAAGATTCAGAAGTCAGATGACAACAAAACGCTGATCATCACCGAGATTCCGTTTGGCACTACCACCACCAAGATCATCGAGACTATCATGCGCGCTGTGCAGAAAGGCAAGATCAAGGTGCGCAAGGTAGATGATTTCACGGCAGAAGAGGCACGTATCGAAGTGCAATTGGCGCCAGGTAGTTCGTCCGATAAGACCATCGACGCACTCTATGCCTTCACCGATTGCGAGGTGAACATTTCGCCTAACTGCTGCGTGGTGCAAGAGAAAAAACCTATCTTCACCACGGTGAGCGATCTGCTTCGTATGTCCGTTGAGCATACCAAATCGCTGTTAAAGTGGGAGTTAGAGATTGCAAAAGCCGAATTGGAGGAGCAATACTTCTTCACTTCACTAGAGAAGATCTTTATTGAGAATCGCATATATAAGGAAAAGGGTTACGAAGAGGCGCCTGACAAAGAGAAGCTGATTGCTTTTGTGGACAAGGCCCTTGATCCTTGGAAAGAGAAACTGATTCGTGAGGTACGTCGCGAAGATATTGAGCGATTGTTTGAGATTCGCATGATCCGTATCACTCGTTTTGATTCAAAGAAGGCGGATGAACTGATGCGCGAATTGGATAAGAAGATCAAAGCTACTATCAAGAATCTCAAGAACCTCAATGACTATACCATTGCTTGGTTTGACTCATTGAAGAGCAAGTATGGCCATCTCTATCCACGCCGCACGGAGGTACGTAACTTTGCAAATATCAATATCAAGACAGTCGTTGAAGCCAACGAAAAGTTGTATATCAACCGCGCTGATGGCTTTATAGGTACTGGTCTGAAGAAAGATGAATTCCTATTCAACTGTTCGGACATAGATGAGGTGATTATCTTCCACAAAGACGGTAAGTATAAGATTGTGAAGGTAGCAGATAAGGTGTTTGTTGGAACAGACATTATCCATATCGATATCTTCCGCAAGAATGACCATCGTACCATCTACAATGCTATCTATCGTGATGGTAAGAAGGGTATCTACTATATGAAGCGTTTCGCGGTTACTGGTGTAGCTCGCGACAAAGAATACGATCTCACTCAAGGCAAACCAGGTTCGCGCGTGATGTACTTCACCGCTAACCCAAATGGTGAGGCAGAGGTGATTAAGATTCAACTCAAACCTGCATTGCATCTTAAGAAAATGGAGGTAATCAAAGACTTGAGCGAACTGGCCATCAAGAGCCGTACCGCACGAGGCAATGTGCTGACCAAGTACGAGGTGAAGTCTATCACCTTGAAGCAAAAAGGTCACTCTACCTTGGGTGGTCGCAAGGTGTGGTTCGATCCAGACGTATTGCGTTTGAATTATGATGGACAAGGCATGTATTTGGGCGAGTTTACAGATGATGATCGTATCTTGGTGATTACCAATAATGGTGGCTACTACCTTACGAACTTTGATTTGACAGCGCACTTTGATCAGAATATCTGGCGTATTGAGAAGTTCGATAGCGAGAAAGTATGGTCACTCGCCATGTGGAATGCCGATTTGGGATATTACTACGGCAAGCGTTTCCAACTGGATGCGCAAGCGAAGTTGCAGAATATGTTGGGTGAGAATAGCGATAGTAAGATGACTATTCTTACTGACCGCGAGGAAGCTATATTCCGTATCACTTTCGTGGATGAGACCAAACTGCCTTTGGAGGTAAATATGTCCGAATTTATCGAGGCAAAATCGCCAAAAGCCAAAGGCAAACGTTTTTCTACCTTGGATATCGCCAAGATTGAGGATATCACTCCAGAGCCAGAAGTAATAGAGGAGATAGACGAAGAAGGTGAGAACGAAGCGATCGAGGAAACTACGGAAGACAATAATGCAACAGAAGCACAAACGGTAGATGTTCCATTCACTATCACCAACGAAGTGCCCGAGGATAGCAAACCCGTAGATGAACAACTGAGTTTGTTCTAAGGAAAAGCAAATTGTCAAAAGACCCCTGCTTTTCCCTTGTAAATCTTAGGTTATTTATAGGTTTTTATCACTAGTGTCCAAACGTATTAAATAAAAATTCTTTGAAAACCTCTCACCTCGCTACAATTGCATTTAAGTAGCGGGGTGAGTTTTTCTTTTCTATTTCTTCTCGCGGAGTTCTATAACCGCCACGAATTGTGTGGTTATTGTCTGGTAATAGTGTGGTTATTGTGTGGTGCGAGTGAGAACCCTCAAGGAATTATTTCTTGGCGAGGATCTTCTCGGCAATCTGCACTGCATTGAGGGCAGCACCTTTGCGGATTTGATCGCCAACACACCAGAAAGTAATACCATTCTCATTCGCCAAATCCTTGCGAATGCGACCCACATACACGTCGTCTGTACCGCTGAGGTAGAGAGGCATTGGATAAGGGAATGTACCGCTAGACTTGGTTGGATCATCCATCACTTGTACGCCTTCGGCATGAGAGAGGGCTTCGCGAACTTGCTGTGGAGTAAGTGGCTCTGCAGTCTCTACCCAAATAGCTTCAGAGTGCGCACGCAAGGAAGGTACACGCACGCAAGTAGCCGACACAGCAATGTCGGAGTGCATGATCTTGCGGGTCTCGTGGTACATCTTCAATTCCTCTTTGGTATAGTCGTCATCGCCAAAGACATCAATCTGTGGGATGAGGTTATATGCGAGTTGATAAGCGAACTTATTGTGTGTTACCTCCTCGCCATTAAGGGCTTGGCGGTATTGATCTTCGAGCTCAGCCATAGCTGAAGCACCTGCACCAGAGGCTGATTGGTAAGAAGAAACGTGTACGCGCTTGATATGTGAGAGTTCCTCGATCGCTTTCAAGCAAACAGCCATGATGATGGTAGTACAGTTTGGGTTGGCGATGATACGTTTGCCACCCTCTTGGAGCGCCTCGGCGATGTCGTCGGAGTTGAGTTCTGGAACTACCAAAGGCACTTCGTTGTCCATGCGGAAGGCAGACGAGTTGTCAATCATGATGGCACCGTGACGGGTGATATCCTCTGCATATTCCTTGGATACAGAGCCGCCTGCGGATACAAAGGCGATGTCAATGCCCTTGAATAAGTCGCCATGTTGAAGCAGTTCTACGGTATATTCCTTGCCGCAGAAAGTATATGTGGAGCCCGCAGAACGTGCGGAACCGAAAAGTCGGAGAGATGTGATTGGGAATTGGCGCTCAGCCAAAATCTTGAGAAGCTCTTGTCCTACGGCGCCTGATGCGCCCACGATAGCTATATTCATAGTAGTCGAATTGTGCGTCTATTGTCCGTCTATTGTGTGTGAATAGTGCGTTATTGATAGGTAAAACAGGGTTGTCTGACATGTGTCAAACAACCCTATCGTAGTACTTAGAGAAGTGTGATAGTTAAATCTTCACCCTCTGTGAAAGATACTTTACCCTCGCGAGCCAACCAGCCCAAAGCAAGATAAAGTTCGTCGTTTTTCAATTTTGTAGCTTTCTTCAAAGCTTTGAGCGTGAGAGCACCACCTTGTAATGCATTCCAGATTAAACCTGCGTTCTCACCAATTTTAGTTGTAATCATAATACCTTAAAAATAAAACAGTTAATATTTTTTGAAAAGCAAGCAAGCATTGTGTCCACCAAAGCCAAAGTTGTTGCTCATGGCATAGCGGATGTCACGCGACTGTGCTTGGTTGAATGTAAAATTGAGTTTATAATCAATATTTGGATCGCTGTCTCCCTCTTCGTGATTGATAGTAGGAGTCACCATACCATGTTGCATAGATAGAATGGATATAATAGCCTCTACCGCTCCTGTTCCGCCCAATAGGTGACCCGTCATAGACTTGGAAGAAGTGAGATTGATGCGATAGGCGTGCTCTCCAAAGAGGTTTTGGATGGCTTTCACCTCAGCCAAGTCGCCAATAGGAGTGGATGTGCCGTGGGTGTTGATATAATCAATATCCTCAAGTGCAATGCCAGCCTCATTGATAGCAAGTTGCATGGCATTTTTAGCACCATGACCTTCTGGGTCAGAAGCAGTGAGATGGTATGCGTCAGCCGTAAGCCCTGTGCCTACTAACTCAGCATAGATGTGGGCTCCGCGTGCTTTAGCATGCTGATATTCCTCTAAGATAAGTGTACCTGCACCTTCTCCCAAGACAAATCCATCGCGAGAGGCTGAGAATGGGCGACTTGCCGTTTTGGGCGACTCGTTGCGTGTGGAAAGCGCATGCAACGCATTGAAACCACCAATTCCGCAACACTCAATAGCGGCCTCACTTCCACCAGTCAGGATTACATCTGCCATTCCCATTCGAATTTGATAGTATGCATTAGCGATAGCATGCGAAGAAGAAGCACAGGCAGAAGTGGTAGCGTAATTCACACCCCTGAATCCATAACGAATAGCTAACATACCCGCAGCCATATTGGTAATGATCGTAGGAATAAAGAATGGACTATAACGAGGCGTACCGTCCCCCGTAGCAAATGCTGAAATATTCTCATCCAACATATGCACACCACCCATTCCACTACCATAAATGACACCACAACGGAACTCATTCTCTTGACTCATGTCAATGTGTGCATCGCGCATAGCTTCTTCGGCAGAATACACAGCAAAGTGAATGTGGCGATCATACCTGCGTGCTTCCTTGCGGTCAAAAATAGGCTCCATATTCAATCCAGTCACTTCACAAGCGAACTGTGTTTTAAACTTGGAGGCATCAAATCGGGTAATAGGCCCTGCACCACTTTTTCCTTGTACCAAATTTCCCCAGTTGGCGGCTACATCATTGCCAAGAGCGGTTACCATTCCAACACCCGTAACAACTACCCGTTTCATCTTCATAGTTAAACACAACAGCGAGTCTATGGTTTTTCCATAAACTCGCTAAGGTCAAAATCAAAGTAACGTATTATTGAAGTTTCTCAATGTAGCTAATAACATCTTGTACTGTGTTGATCTTTTGAGTATCTTCATCTGGTATTTGCACACCAAATTCTTTCTCAAATTCCATAATCAACTCAACAGTATCAAGAGAGTCTGCGTTAAGGTCTGCTGTGAAGCTTGCCTCTGGAGTTACTTGTGATTCTTCTACGCCCAATTTATCAACGATAATTGCTTTTACTTTTGATTAAATTGCTGACATAATTACAATGTTTTTAATTTGTTAATTATACTATTTTTATTATTTTCTTTTGAATGATTGCAAAATCGGGTGCAAAGTAACTACTTTTTTTTGGAATATGCAAATTTTTTAGCATAAATATGCAATTATTCACCTAAAATTAGTGAAATTTTACCAATTCTTGCCCCTGATTTCCCCATTTGCGCTAATAAAACCCTATTACCATCTAGATTTTCGATATATTTATTTGTTACTATCTTATGGGTGTGTCCACCTATAATAACATCTATGTTTCGTGTTTTTTTTGCCAACAATATATCTGATACTTGCTCATCGTTTGTAGCATCAGTACCAAGATGGCTAAGACATATTACAACATCACAATTATGTTGTTCTTTAAGTTCATCTACGGCTTTTTGTACTGCGGAAATAGGTTCTAAATATCGAACGGGGAAAAAGTTCTTCTCTGCCACTAACCCCTTTGGATTAACTCCTACACCTAATATACCTATTCGTATGCCCGCGCGCGTAAGTACAACGTAAGGACGGACAATATCCTCAAGAGGTGTGTCTTGTACATCGTAATTAGCAGATACTACAGCAAAATTAGCATGTTGTAATACCACAGCCAAAGTATCAACTCCGTTGTCAAACTCATGATTACCGAGTGTGACAACGTCGTATCCCATTCTATTAAAAGCGTCTATTTCGATACGTCCATGGTAGAAATTGAAATATGGTGTACCTTGACTAAAATCCCCTGCATCGACCAATATGAGATTAGGGTGTAGATTTCTTTCTTGTTGTACTAGTCCCATTCGTCGTGCATATCCAGCATAGTTGCCATCACGTTTGCCTACAGCAATCGGTTCCACTTGCGAGTGCGTATCATTGGTGTGTAAAATCACAAGTGTATCCGTAGAGGGTGAACAAGAAAAGGTAATAAGACTGAATATCAGCCCTAAACAACCATTAAAAACGTTTTTGTATTTCATCTTTTGTAAGGATTGTAAAAATGGTTTGACCGTTACTGAGATATTGTGCTGAACAATTTTCTGTGAAACGCATAATTAAATCGCGCATTTCTATATCGCTAAGTTCTCTACCTATAGGTATAGCCATCCTATCAGCCAATGCTAATGTCATTGTTTCTTGCCATTGCTGTTTGAGATTGGAACCTGTATCTTGTACTTGATGTATCACTTGCAAAATTGTCTCTGCAGGATTAGCATTCTCTAATAACATCGGAATTGCGGTAATTGTATAGGCATTCGGAGTTAATTGATGCATAGCAAACCCTATTGTCTGTAAATCTTGTTGCAGTGTTTGTAGTATGTTAATATCTTCGTTAGATAGTTCTAGTACATCGGGAAAAAGCAATGATTGTGATATTCCTTTTTGTTGTTGCAGTTGTTTTAATAATTCTTTGTATAAAATAGCAGTATGCACTCGATGTTGATGTAAGATTACAATACCATCAGTTGTTAACATTATGATATATTTATTCTGCCATTGAACTAGAGGTGTGGATTCGGTAATGTTTGGCAATTTAAATAGTTGTTGGTTTGGCTCTTGGTTAGTTGGTTCGAAGAAAGATGGGGTGTATAAATCTTCCCATCCCGCAGTATTTTGTCGTTGTTGTGCAGATTTTTTGAATGGACTATACGATGGATCAACTTGCAGTTTTGGCATTGCAATAGGGGGAATTTGCGGAGATGCCTGTGGCATTTCAATGTGCATTTCTGAAGTAAAATCCAAAGATGGAGTTATATTAAATTTGCCTAAAGCCTCTCGTATAGCAGCTAATAATATTTGGAATATGGCTTGTTCATCGGCAAATTTTATTTCTGTCTTTGTTGGATGTATATTGACATCAATAGCATCAGGTTGTATATCAAAATAAATGAAATACGATGGGGTATAATCGGCTGCTATTAAACCTGAATATGCTGTTATAATTGCTTTATGAAAATAAGGATGGCGCATAAATCGCCCATTAACAAAGAAAAATTGTTGGCTATTCTTAGATGCCATTTCTGGTTTGCCAACAAACCCACAAATATTTACCAATTCGCTATTGGTTGCTACATCTACCAATTGTCCTGTAAAGGGTTTAGAAGTGTGTCCAAAAATATTTTCTATCCGTTGTTTGGTAGTAGATATAGGCAGTTCAGATATAATTTCGTCGTTATGGACGAGAGTGAATTGTACATGCGGATTAACAAGAGCAATGCGATTATATTCTGTTATGATATTTCGCATCTCTGTTTGGTCGGTTTTCAAAAATTTCCTACGTGCAGGAACGTTATAGAATAGGTTTTTGACACGTATATTTGTACCTATAGGACATTGTACAACCTCTTGTTTGATTACGTTAGAACCCGTGATTTCCAATTGTGTACCTACTTCGTCTTCTGGTCTCCGAGTGACGAGCTCGACATGAGCAACAGCGCAAATACTAGCCAATGCCTCTCCGCGGAATCCCATTGTATGCAATTGAAAAAGATCGGATGCTTGTTGTATTTTAGACGTCGCATGGCGTTCAAATGCCATACGAGCATCAGTAGGACTCATCCCTTTGCCATTATCTATGACCTGCAACAAGGTTCGTCCCCCATCTTTTACCAAGATGCGAACATGTGTAGCCCCAGCATCTAGCGAATTTTCGACTAACTCTTTTAAGCAAGATGCAGGGCGTTGAATTACTTCGCCAGCCGCTATTTGGTTGGCTACGTTGTCAGGTAACAGATGAATTATATCACTCATAACAAGTAGTAGAAGGCAAAGAGCAATAATCCCAATAGTGCAATCCAAAATACGAGTTTAGACTTACGCTTTGCTTGGTCTTTTCTATAATAAGTGTTCGCCTCGTGTGCTTCACGAAACGAACCACGATGAAGACGCGCAAGTTTATCCTTGCGCGCCTCCTTCTCTTTATCATAGTAGATGGGGCGATAATCCCACCCACGTGGTTTGGGTACTTTTGGGAAAAAGACCGACATTACTTAAGAATCGCTTGGAATTGCTCGTCTCCTTGATATTTAGCAAATTCGATGTCGTTGAGTGCCTTTTCCTTCATTTGTGCATTGCGTTGCACAGCCAACTGAAGGTTGGTATATACAGCATCACGGTCGTTTGTGCGAGCCCCTACTACAGCTGCCAAATAAGCAGTGGTAGCATTAGGTTTAGCGACACGTGCTAATGTTTGGCGTGCTGCAGCATAATCTTCATTCAAGATTTGTTGTACAGCAGCATTGTTGGTAGCCTCTTTTCCGTAAGCTGTTTTAGCAGCAGAATAATCTCCCTTCATAGTATAGAGTGTACCCATTGCTACTTTTAAGTCTCCTTTTGTGCCAGCTGCCTTGCCAAGATATTGTTCTGCTTGTGCGAGGTCATTCTCTGCCATAGCTGCAATACCTGCATTATAGTTAACATCAGGATTAGCAGGAGCCAATTGAAGAGCTTTTGCAAAGCTTCTACGTGCATTAGCAACATCACCCTGGGTAAAGTAGAGCATACCAATATTGTTGAATGAGCGATAATCTGTAGGGAACAACTCAGAAACTTGGGTATAGATAGTCATTTTTTCGGTAGCATCTTGTGTGAGAGTTGCAGCATAAAGCAACTCATCTACATTCAATGCTCTAGGATCATTCTTTGCTAAGGCAGCTATTTCCTCGTCTGATTTACCAATTAAATCTGTAGTCAAAATTAAACGGCTACGACGCAAAGCAGGAAGAATCTCGTCAGCGATAGTCTTGTAAACAGCACTAAGGTTCTTGATCTGTGCCTCACGCTCCTCTGGATCAGAGTACATGCTGAGCACGCGGAGAACAAGTTCCTTATCTTGAATGTTGCTTGCCTCCATAGCAGCTTGGAAGCCAGCCCAATCCTCAGCTGTGATGTTAGACTCGATAGCAGCAGCTACTTTAGCTTTCTTAAGTTGTTTAGCCAAATATTTTTGAGCTTTTGTTTGACGAGCGTCAGCCAACTTAGTGTTCAACTCAACATCACCATCAGGGGATGCATAACCAGCAACTTCCAATTTGTTGATAGCTTTGTTAGCGGTAGTATCAGCATCCTTGATAGCAGCGTACAAGTCCTTCATCTCTTGTGACTTCAACTCTGAACTACGGAGAGTTGATTGTTGAATCAAGAAACGGATATCAGCCTCTTGCACCTCTTGGATAATGCGTTGAAACTTATCAGCAGTAATTTGTGGTTTAACCTCCTCTGCTGTAGCCACAGCTAATTTAGCAGTAGAAACTACGCCATCAGCAATTTTCACATCAGGAATAACCACTTCCTTATTACCAGAACGCGCAACAAAACGCAAATACAGTTCTGACTTAGCCATAGCAGGTACGTAGTCAAAGGTGGCTACTTGTGTATATTTACCACCCTCCTTGTACGATACAACTTGACCGTTTTCTTTAGCTTTTTCTCCAACATAAACAATTGATTGGGATAAAGCTTCTCCGCCTTCATATTTAAGGACAGGTGTCACTGTCAATACAGCATTTTTAGCAAATTTCTTTACAGGGAAGTTTCCTGTAATCTCTGCTTCTACTTGGTTGCCTACTACTTTTAGTGGACTTGGATTAACGGAAATTTGTTCTGGTTGAACTGCGGTTCCGCAAGATGTCAGCATTGCAATGACAATTGCTGATACAAAAAATAATGATCTTTTCATACTTTATTAATTATTTATTTTTTTGACTAACGTTTCTATTCCATTCAAAGCCCTATCGTCACGTTAATGGAGTGTGCTTTTTATTTACCTACAAAAACCGTGCTAAAGGGCATAATATATCGCCTGCAAAGGTACTACAAAAAATGGACATATGCAAACATTTTCTATTAAAATTTTATTTTTCATTAAAAATGATGCTAAATTCATCCATCTAAAATTAGAGAATATCGAGAATTTGCTCAAATAATCATTAAACAAGTACGAATTGATGGAAAACTATATTTGTATCATGAAAAGTCTATGAATTAGTTGCATATCTCAAATATTTGTAGTATTTTTGCAGCAAATTTAAAATGAATTTTATGAAACGATTATTTCTATTACCTCTATTCGTGCTATATTTAGCAGGTTGTCAACCGACTGATCAAGAACAAGCAATGGCCTTAGTAAGCGAAGCGCAAATATTGGTCAATAACGGTCAATGGCGTCAAGCTCGCATTGTGCTAGATTCGATACACTCCACCTATCCTCGTGAAATAGTACAACGCCGATTAGCAAAAGCACTAGAAGATAGCATTACCTATCTTGAAGCCAAACGCACTTTAGCATATGCAGATTCGATGTTACCTCCTTTATTGGAGCAATCGGATCAACTTATCAAAACATTTAGATACGAAAAAAACAACAAATACGAAGATAAAGGGCGATATGTACATCGCTTATTAAATACGGGTGATAACACTGAGCGAAATTTCCTACAAGCTTATGTGCGCGATGATTACCAGACCATTGTAAAAAGTTATTATTATGGACATTATGCTGCTAATCAAAAACAAATCACTCTATCCGCAACTGACGAAGAAGCGTCCTTTACAGGTAGTAACCACGCTTTTGAAGCAGAAGGATGGCATGAGATTATGAGTATGGAAGATGATGTCGCTTTACAATTGCTAAACTTTGTATCATCCCACACCAACGATCGGATTCGCGTGCGTGGGGAGGGAAAAAACTCATCAAACGCATGGGTATATTACTTGACAGACAAAGAGAAAAATGCACTATCACAAACCTATCAACTTGGGTTTTTAATGAAAGATATTGAGCGTTTGGAGCAAATGAGTAATACTGCACAGCGACAGATTGGACATTACGAACATAAGAAAGGTAACTAATGCCAACACTCCTTGCAGATTGAAATCTTATTGCTATCACGTATTACTTGCCGACGAAATTCGTCGGCTTTTTTATTGCGCCAAACCGATGCCAATGAATGGTTAAGCAACAAACCGTAAGCATATTCACCTGCTTTATCATAGCAACAAGGCAAAATTTCACCCGTGGTCGTTATGACGCATCCTGACCAGAGGCGGTAGCAAGGAGTAAACCAGAAACGAAAAACAGAGAACGGGAATGGAAAACGATGCAAACGATACGTACCATCAGATTGTTTTTTATAGCGAGAATACCGTTCGTTGGTTGGCATTAGCGGATGACCGTGTTCATAATCGTATAACTGCGCAGTCTTGAACACAAGGTGTGTAGCACCCAAAGATTTGTAATTACGCCTAATCCATTGCCACTCATGTTCATTGCTGCGCAATCGAAGCACTTGCAATTCAATACGAATAGCTGACCCAAGCATATCTTTTGAGTCTCGCAAAAAACGCAATCCTGCTAATGCGCGATGCAAACTACCTCCTATGCGATAAGCCGCATACGCTTCCTCAGAAAACCCGTCAATAGACACGATTATTCTACTCAATCCACTCTTTACCAAAGCATGTGCCATCTCCTTATTGAGTGCTTGCGCATTGGTAGAGACGATGGTGTATAGGCCTACTTGGCGAGCTTGAGTAATCATCCGTGGCAGGCACTCATTGAGCAAAGGTTCACCCTGAAAATAGAACTGAATCGTATGCGCCGTGGACTGCACTTCAGATAGTATCTTTTCAAATAATTCGAGCGATAAATAATGCGTGTCATCTGGGATGTTTTTGCGCCTTCCAACAGGACATTCAGGACAACGCAACTGACACAGATTTGCAGGTTCAATGCTTACAAAAGTAGGTAAATGACGCACACGCACTATTCCAAACAAAGATAGTGCGTAACTCCACCAACAAGATAATTGATTGGTAATTCTACTTGCAAGGAATCTTATTGACACGACGCTCGTGACGACCACCTTCAAACTCAGTTGTAAGGAATATCTTTATCAACTCAATAGCTTTCTCCGCAGAGATGTAGTTTGCAGGCAACCCAATAATATTAGCATTGTTGTGCTGACGAGCAAGGCGAGCGAGAGATTCATCCCAACAAAGAGCAGCACGAATCCCCTGATGATGGTTGCAAGTCATGGTAATACCATTACCTGTAGAACAAATGGCAATACCCATATCATTGACACCCTCTTCTACGGAAGTTGCCATAGGATGAGCGAAATCAGGATAGTCACAACTATCGGCAGAAGGGCAACCGTAATCTGTAACCAGTACGCCTTGCTCTTTGAGCCATGAAATAACGATTTTTTTGAGTGCAAAGCCTGCATGATCACAGGCAACGCCAAGTTTAAGAGTATTCATCATATATGCTTATTAAAAGGACAAACAATCTGACACTGTAAACAATGGTGAGTGGCATACGCAATACACTCGCGAGCATCCCAAACATCGTTTCGGAGTGCTCCTGTTGGGCAGGCATCTATACAAAGTTGACAATCGGTGCACGTTTCAGCAATCGGATACGGCTTATCGGATAATGGAACAACTTTATTTATTATTATTTCGCCCGGATGCACCATGCTACCCAATACAGGATGAATAAATTGATGGTTCTTGCCAATAAACCCCAATCCTGCCTCCACACACCAACGGCGTTCAAGCATCGGAGCCGAGTCGCAAAAAACATGCTGGTGCGTCTGCGAAACAATATCATCCCCGAACACCTCTCGCAGTTTGGCATCCAACGCATAAAGCATGGATTTAACACGGCGATGATAGTCTCTACCCGAACGATCGAAATGAAGCAAACACACCACTACCATTTGTGCATTAGGCACAAGCAGAGCTGGGTCGTAGCGTTTGTCGCAGTTGCGCTCCAGATAATCCATCTCGCCATGTAGTCCCTGCGCAATCCAATTGTCCATAAACAGCGCATCCGCGTCCAAACGATGAACAGGAGCCACACCGCAAGCGTCAAAACCTACCTCGTGCGCCAGTTTACAGATATTTTCTAATGTCAGCTTCAAGTGCGTTAAAATCGGTATATCGCCCTTGCACATTACCTTTTCGGTCAAGCAAAAAGAGCGTTGGTAACGATTGGACATTATAGCGCAGCAATACATCCATAGCTCGTTCGCCAGCATAGACATTCGTCCAAGGCAAATTCGCTACACCATCTTCCCACAGCAATTTGTTGCGATCAAGCGAGACGGAATAGATGGCCAATCCTTGTTTACTGTATTGGTTGTACAAGTCGCGTAGTTCGAAGATATACCCATTGCTTTGCTCCATATCAATTGCTGAGAAGTCCAATATAATCACTTTACCTCGCAAATCTGAGAGCGATTGGGTAATACCATTATTATCGGGTAAAACTATATCCAAGAACGTATTCTCCGCATTATCAATAATCTGCTGCATCGCCGCTTGTTGCTTCAACTCACGCTCCGCTTCCAATACCCCTTTAACTTGTGCATAGAGAGCTTTAGTACGCTCGTAGTCAGGCATCCAAGTATGAAAAGATGTTGCAACCGCCTGATACATACGCCTATCTACAGGATCCAAGATATTCCACAGATATTCTCCTTTTTGTTTGAAGAAAACAGCATAGTAAGCTGCCAGCGAAAGAGGATTGGTAGCTATCAAACGCTTAGCTTCTTCACGCAACACCTCATAGGAAACTGTGCGAGCAGTAGCACGAAATTGCGCAATAGCCAACGAAGACGCGCTACCCTCAATAGCCAATGTGTATGGCAAACTATCGCGCGTCGTAGTCACAACAATGGTTTCGGTAGAGTCAACTGCTAGTGGCAAAGATAAAGCACCCACACGCAAACGGTAGAAATCTGGATACTCAGGCATTGGTGCCTGCAACGAGAATACACCACACTCATCCAACACACACGAGTCCGCAACCGATGTCGCCACCAGAGTTGTGTGCTCCAAATAGAGCATTTGCCCCTCAGCACCAGTAATACTGCCCGTCACAGAGAATATTGGTTGGTGCTGACAACTAACCAACAGAACGAGCAATGAAAATAGCAATATCAATACACGCTTCATCATCCTGCAAATACCATAGCTAAGTTAGCAAACATCAATTTACATGCAATAGCCAACACAATAATACCAAAGAACTTACGCAAAATATAAAGCGTTGTTTGTCCAATGTATTTGGTGAGCCATTTGGTGCCAGAGAGAATGCCAAAAAGCACTATTGTATTGAGCGTAATAGCAAATACAAGGTTAACAATATCGTATTCCGCAGTAATAGACAACACTGCAGTAAAGGCACCAGGCCCTGCATACATCGGGAACGCCAAAGGAACAATACTGCCAGAACCTTCCAGTCCTTCGTTCTTGAAAATAGTGATATCTAACACCATTTCCAACGCCATTAAGAAAATAACAAATCCACCAGCAATAGCAAAATACTCAATCTTCACACCAAAGAGTTTCAGTACCCACTCTCCCGCAAAAAGGAAAGTAATGAGAATGATGATAGTAGCCAATGATACTTGCCATGGAGAAATCTTAACGCCCTTTCGCTCCATATTGAGAGTAACTGGAATATTACCCAACGGATCAACAATAGCAAAAATGAAAATAAACGATGACAATACCTGCCAAATGTCAAATGTTCCAAAAAATGCACTCATATTACGATTGATTTATTTGTTGATTATGCCTGCAAAGGTACAATAAAAATCGCACATATGCAAGATTTTTGAGAGAAAGTTGCTTTTTGAACCTATTTTGCTTGCGTATATGCAATTTTTGTTGTACTTTTGCATGAATTTTATATCTTTCAAAAACGTTGCAGCTATGACTCCTACGCGCAAAATCATCAATGACCCTGTATTTGGTTTTCTCAACATTCCAGATGGTGTATTGTATTATGTATTGCAGCACCCCTATTTGCAGCGCCTAACCCGTATCCGTCAGCTTGGTTTGAGTTTCTTTGTCTATCCTGGTGCCATGCATACGCGCTTGTTGCACTCGTTGGGTGCTATGCACCTCATGCATGAGGCCATCACCGTACTCCAACAAAAAAACATAGATATCACCGATGCAGAAACCACTGCGGCAATGTTAGCTATACTTCTCCACGATGTGGGACACGGACCATTTTCGCATGTGATGGAACACACGTTAGTCAGCGGTATTACACATGAGGACATCAGTCTGATGATGATGACGCAAATCAAAGCAGAAATGGTACAAAATCAACAACACGAATATGCACAACTGCTTAACTTGGCTATTACCATTTTCAAAGATGAATACCACAAGCATTTCTTACATCAACTCATCTCATCGCAATTGGATGTGGACCGCCTCGACTACTTATGCCGCGACTCGTTCTTCTGCGGCGTCACCGAAGGTAGCGTAGCCAGTGCCCGCATACTCAAAATGATCAATGTGGTGGATAATCATCTCGTTGTCGAAGCCAAAGGCATCTATTCTGTGGAGAAATTTTTAGTAGCACGCCGATTGATGTATTGGCAAGTATATCTCCATCACACCAGTGTGGCTGCCGAACAACTGCTCATAAAGATTCTTGACCGAGCCAAAACATTGGCAACCAACGGAGTACAACTCTTTGGTTCGCCCGCGTTGCGATTCTTTCTATACAACCAGATATCCAAGACCGAGTTCACCGAACGACCAGAGGCACTCAAGCAATACGCATTGCTCGATGATTCAGATCTGCTCTCTGCCATCAAAGTATGGATGCAGAACGAAGACAAAGTATTGGCACTGCTATGCCAACACTTTACCAATCGCCAACTCTTCAAGGGACATCGCATAGATCACCCTCTGACAGCAGAAGAACACCAAGAGCTCTGCGAACATTACGCGGCATTATTCGGTATAACTCACGAGGAAGCACAATATTGCTTCGTAGAGCATATATCCACCTCCAATACCTATAGCGAAAAAGGCGAGTCCATTGGTATTTATTTCAAAGACGGATCCGTGCGCGACATCGCAGATGCATCAGACATGCTGAATCTAGAAACACTTACCTTTAAACCACAAAAAAGGTACTTATTTCAGATAAATTAACCCATCTTCCTTAAGAAATAACTTTGCGTGTCATGCTTTGGCACGCTATTTGCACATCCACACTTGCAAAGGTAAAATGGCAAGCAGACTATCCAAGAGAATGTTGCCATAAACCTAAACCTAACTATAAAATTTATTGTTATTATGTTACCTACTATCAAAAGGCAAAGTTCAAATTGGTTGCCAACAATTTTCAATGATTTTTTCAATGACGAGTGGTTTCCTATGCGCTCGACCACTGTACCCGCTATCAATGTCAAGGAGTACGAAAAAGAGTTTGTCATCGAATTGGCTGTGCCTGGCATGACAAAAGAGGACTTCAAGGTGCATGTCAATGACAAAGACCAACTGGTGGTTTCTGTGGAAAAGAAACAAGAAAGTACCGATGATGAAAAGTCAGCTAAATTCCTCCGCCGCGAGTTCAACTACACCCGTTTTGAACAAACAATCATGCTGCCAGAAAACATTGATCGTGAGGCAATTACTGCCAAAGCAAAACATGGTGTACTAAAAATTAAATTGCCAAAACTGGACAATCTGCCAGAGAAAGAACCTACTCGAGTCATTGAGATACAATAATCCTTTGTGCGCTCAAATCCCGCACAAAAAATGTTAAGCATAAGGATTTGTTTTTATTGTTTTTAGATTGTTTTTATGGGAGGTCGTGCCAGTTGTTGGCACGGCCTTTTTTTATGAAAAACAAGAAAAAATTTGCACGAGTAAGAAAATTATGCTACCTTTGCACCGCAAATAAAATATATACCTATGAAAAAAAGTTTATTGATTTGTTTATTCGCAACTCTTGTAGCTTCGTTTGGTCTGGCTGAAAACCCTAAACACGAGTTTCGTGCCACATGGTTGACGGGCTGTGGTATTGATTGGCCCAAAACACATGCCATAAAACAGCAAAAAGAGAGTCTTTGCCAAATATTGGATGTGATGGCAAGAGGTAATATGAACGCAGCATGCCTTCAGGTGCGCTCGTTTAGCGATGCCATGTATAAATCATCCTACGAACCTTGGTCTTCATCATTGACAGGCACACGCGGTGGCGACCCTGGCTATGATCCACTGGCTTTTGCAATTGAAGAAGCACACAAACGAGGTATAGAACTACATGTATGGGTAAACCCTTTCCGTGTAACCTCTTCTGGAGTATTAGACACCGCAGATCTCGTATGGAAAAACGCTGGACAATGGATCATCAAATATAATAATAGTTCATTTAAGGGGCAGATTATAGACCCAGGTTATCCCGAAGCACGCAAATATGTACACAATGTTTGTATGGAAATCATCAACAACTATGATGTGGACGGCATTGTAATGGACGATTATTTCTATGCTTATGGTGGCACAAAAAGTGAAGATGCGACATCTAAAAGTCTATATAAGCCCTCTAATGTAAAGGACGTGGACAAAGATGGAACCACCGATGATGACTGGCGCCGCGCAAATGTAGATTCGGTAATATGCAATTTGTACAAAGCTATTCAAGAGGTCAAACCATGGGTGCGCTTTGGTATGGGCGTTCCTGGTAGTTGGTCTTCAAAATCCGCAGCAGCCGCTGCATATGGCATTTCGTTGCCCGCTGGCATAAGTGCTATGGAATCATACGATTATCTGTATTGCAACGCGCTTGAATGGGCTAAAAAAGGCTGGGTGGACTACCTAAACCCTCAAATATATTGGTCCACACAAGCCCCACGACAAGACTACGATGTATTGTGTCCTTGGTGGGCAAAAACCGTATGCGAGAACTTCTCAAACAAACTCCCCAATGGTCAACGCGTACATTTCTTTGCTTCCCAAGCGGCATACGGAGTTACCGATCCAGACGCAGGACTATCTGGTTATGAAGATGGTGTGGTAGAGATACAACGTCAGATAGACGCCAATCGCCGAAACCTATCATCTGGTTATACTGGCTCTGTATTCTTCAATACCACGGCTTACATGCAACTCTTCCGCGATTTGAAAGAGTCGCATTTCCAAGCCAAAGCCTTATGCCCTCCTATGAATTGGAAATCCAAAGAGATACTGTCGGCTCCTACCGACATTACCCAAACAGATAGCCTTCTCTCGTGGTCACACCCAACGGCTCAACGATTCACTATCTATGTCTTCCCTCGCACTATTGCCAAAGATGATGCAATATACAACCCACTATATTTCAAACGAGTAGTATATGGTAACACCTACGATATGACAGGATTAGGCGATATCAGCCAACTCTCTATTGCCATTTGTAGTTATGATAGATACGGCGTTGAACATGAGGCTGCCGTATATGACGGAGAAGGATATTACGACTTCCCACAAGTGATTTTCTGGGAATTATATGGAGGAACTGTAGATGTAGAACTACCTAAATATGTCACCGAAACATACATTCTCCCTACCGCAAAGAAGGAAGGGTGTGAGTTTGGTGGTTGGTATAAAACTAAAACCTTCAGAGGAAGTCCATTGACAGAACTTACAGAAGGTTGGTATGGCACTTTACATGCAAAATGGAAGGAACTCTCCACTGACCTCCATCCTATCACAACCAACTCAAAACGAGCCGTTTACGACATGATGGGACGGTATATCGGCACCGAATTGCCTTACAATAAGCAGGGTGTGTTTGTGATTATTCAAGACGATCAACAAACGAAGGTAGTGTTATAACGCATTATTTCCAATCCGCAATACTATCGGCAAATGGTCGGAATAACCACCATGATACCGATAGCCAACATAGGTTCGTTTTGGTTGAAAATCAAGATATTTACGATCTTCTTCCAATAGCCATTCGGGTGCAAAAACCCACACTCGGGTACTATTTCTAAGGATATTAGAAACATAAAATTGATCAAGGCATGACCACATGCCTTGATGTTTATGTGTACCTTTCCCCACCCTTTTCAAATCCTTCATCATATTGCTCATACCGCTCAAATCATCTTTCGCATCACTATTCATATCCCCCATGACTACGATTTTTGCATTAGGATGCACATGCAAGATACTATCCACATGCTGCTGAATCACTTGTTTGGCAGCCATACGTTTCCAATCTGTAGCACCAGCTCCGCCTAAGATTGATGGCAAATGGCACACCATAGTATGCAGGGTGTCTTTTCCCTCCACCAATGCCTCTGCATACAATATATCGCGTGTAGCATCATCCTCCAATGGAACACACAATGGCTTGCTATCCAACACTTTAACCTTCGTACTATCATACAGCAACGCCACATCTATGCCGCGTTCATCACTGCTCTCATAGTGGACATACTTGTAGTGAAATCGCTTCAGCCGATAACACAAATCGCGCAAACAACGCGCATTTTCCACTTCGCACAATCCCACCAAAGCAGCACTCTCCCACCCCGATATATTCACAATAACTTGCGCGATACGATCCAGTTTGGTTTGGTAGCGATGATAGATCCAATGGTGCATACCTTCGGGCAAAAACGAAGAATCGTTCTTGAGCGTATCATGCTCATAATCAAACAAATTCTCCACATTATACGAAACAATAGTCAGCGAGTCTTGCGCCAAGACCGCTGACTGAATTATAAACGCCAAAATGAGAAAGATCCACCTCATTCTAACATCATAATAGCTTTTTTAAGTGCAGAAATAAAGGTATCAATATCCTCTTTCGTGTTGTACAACCCCACCGACGCACGCACCGTACCTGGCACGCCCAAATAATCTATCAACGGCTCTGCACAATGATGTCCCGTGCGCACCGCCACACCCTGACGATCTAGCAAAACGCCCACATCAAATGGATGAATCAAGGCTCCATCCGCACGATATACATTAAACGACACCGCCCCTGCTTTCTTTCGCCCTGCGGCATATATCTTCACTTGACTGATTTTGCCGAGTTCCTCCTCAACATACTCCGCCAAAGCATGCTCATACTCCGCAACTTTCTCTAAACCAATCTCTTGCAAATAATCAATCGCCTGCCCAAACGCATAACTGCCCACATAATTTGGAGTACCTGCTTCAAACTTATACGGCAGCACATTGTAGGTTGTCTTCTCGAAGCTCACATGCTCAATCATCTCTCCCCCACCCTCTGCTGGTGGCAGTTTATCGAGCCACTCTTTTTTGCCATACAACACGCCCAAACCCGTCGGACCATACATCTTATGCGCACTCATCACCAAGAAATCACAATCCAACTGCTGCACATCTATTGCCAAATGTGGAACCGACTGTGCTCCATCCACACACACTGCCGCACCCTTTTCATGCGCCAATCGAATAATTTCCTCCACAGGGTTCACTATGCCCAACACATTGCTCACATGTGCCACAGATACCAACTTGGTCTTCTCACTCAAAAGTCCCTTAAACGCCTTTATATCAAGCGATAAATCATCTCGCAAAGGAATTACCTTCAGCACGGCTCCCTTACGTTCACAGAGCATTTGCCATGGCACGATATTCGAGTGGTGTTCCAAATGTGAAACGATAATCTCATCGCCCTCTTTCACCATTGCATCACCAAAACTGCGCGCCAACATATTGAGACTATCCGTTGTACCTTTGGTAAAAATGATCTCCTCCGATGACTGTGCATGAATCAATCTCGCCACTTTCTCGCGAGCTTCTTCATGCTTTTGTGTCGCCACTTGGCTCAAATGATGCACGCCACGATGAACATTGGCATTCCACATGCTATACGCCTCCATTATGGCATCTAATACCACTTGTGGCTTCTGTGTGGTCGCAGCATTATCTAGATACACCAATGCTCGTCCGTGTACCTTCTCGTTTAATATCGGAAAATCTTCTCGTCTCATGGCTTATAATAACTCTGTTCTAATATCTTTTGTGCGTCATGCTCGTTTAGCAATTCGTGCAGCGTAACATCTTTATTGTTACGCATATAACTATCCACTATTCGCCATCCAACCCATAGTCCCAATCGTCCAGGCGAGTCTTGTGTGACTTCGGCGGTAAATGGACCTTCGTTCATATACGAACTCAATACACTGGACTCGGTCTTGAACAAATCCCTCTTTTCCATGATGCGGCTCCAGATAGCTCGTTCGTAATGTTCGCACCATGCCCATTGTTCTGCTGTATAACCTATCACCTGCCATGCGGGTGCATCGGGCAGTAATTGGCTAAGTAAGAATAGTTGCTTACCTCTAAAAATCATTTGCTCTAACAGCCTGTTATACTTGCTGTTATACGAAATATTGTATGCCAGATACATACTCACCACATCACGCACTACGAATTCTTTTTGCATAGTGTTTTTCTGGTAGTCATACACCACATTATTGTAATACGGATAATCACCTCCCAAATACATATCCACGCCTACTCCCAACAAACCTTCGTAGTAAATCACAGTGGAATTGAAGCCCGAAACAAACAAATACACCGTTGGAATCGCCCAGTCGGGATACAGATAATGCAAGCGCGAAAAAGCGGTATTTAGTCCATCTTGTATGGAATCGATATTCGCAAAACGCTCTTTTGCCAAAGCGTTGGTTTGTGCAAACCCCATCACGGTATCTGTCAAAAAGTCAGCATATAATTTGCACAGATACGCAGTATCCTCGCTCGGAAGTCCCAAAACGCCCTCCACAAACATCGGCATAAATTCCTCATAATCAGTATAGAGTCTCTCTATATCCTGCTTTATGCTATCCGTTCGTACTGCCAATTGTGCACTATCAAACCGCACAATATCCACTTCCACCGCCTCAATATCTTTTGGGATGTATTGATATTTATTCCCACACCCACAGAGTAGCCCAGCGAGCATAGCAAAACAAAGTATGTTATTCCTTTTTATCATATCCTTGCCTTTAAACTATAGGCGAAGCCGTCCCCTAAACTGCGCCTAAGCGCAAACGCCATCTCTCATCTCTATCACTCGATCACTGATCTCCGCCAATTCCTTATCGTGTGTCACGATAATAATTGTCTGTCCATACTGCTCTCGCATCTGCAACAGCAGTTTGTGAAGTTCTTTTTTGTTGCTCTCATCCAGGCTGCCGCTTGGCTCATCTGCCAATATCACATCAGGCGACATCATCATCGCTCTCGCAGCTGCCACACGCTGTTTCTCGCCACCCGACAACTCATTGGGTTTGTGTGTAAGTCGCTCTACCAAACCCAGTTCTGTCAACAATTTCACCGCGCGTTCCTTCGCCTCTTTCTCTGATACACGAGCAATCATCGCAGGCATCATCACGTTTTCCAGCGCATTGAACTCAGGCAACAACTGATGAAACTGAAAGATAAATCCTATATGTCGATTGCGAAAATCAGCCAACTCTTTCTCTTTCAGCGCAAACACATCCACCCCATCAATCACCACGCTGCCCGCATCGGGTTTGTCCAGCGTACCCATGATTTGGAGTAGTGTCGTCTTGCCCGCTCCACTCTTGCCAATGATACTCACGATCTCACCTTTCTTCACGGTCAGATCCACACCTTTCAGCACCTCCAACGTGCCAAACGACTTATGTATATTCTTTACTTCTATCATCATTACTAAATGCCTACTATCAACTGTCTCTCCCCATTCTCCTCTACTTCAATCTTTACCCAAACGGTATCATCTGGCAATAGTGGTTCAATCATTTCTGCCCACTCGATAAAGCAGTAGTTACCTGAATACAAATACTCCTCTGCACCCATATCCATCGCCTCTCTCAAATCCTTAATCCTGTAACAATCAAAGTGATATACCTCGCCTTTAAAGTCTAAACCGTAGCCCGCAGGGCGTTCTCTAAACTCATCAGGACGGTTGTAGGGCTTGGTTTCATACACATTCACTATCGCAAATGTCGGACTATTTACCACATCTTCCGTGCCCATCGCTTCGCACAGACACTTAATAAAGGTCGTTTTACCAGCACCCATCTTGCCATCAAACGCAAACACGCGTCTGTCACCGCACTTATCCAAAATATCGGTGGCGGCCACTTCTTCGCCCTGCTCATTGACCAAGTAAATCCCTTTCTCTTGATCCTTTTTTATTGTGTATTTATACATAAATCTAAATTTTCGGCAAAATTACTACTTTTTTTTTAATTTTGCAAGTTCTCTAAAATTTTAGGACTCTTATGCCCCCTCGCATCCACAATGTTCCGACACATAACCGACGCATAACCGACACATAACCGATACATAACCGATACATATGAATACTCTGTGAATACCCTACGAATATTCCATGAATATCCCGTATATGTATTGACCCCAATTTTTTGGACACATTAAGTTCTTAATTATGAGACCAAAAGTGTCATTAGAGTTAAAAATGGAGGCGTTAAAATTGCTTCAAACAGGCTTGTCCGTTCAGTCCGTAAGTAAACAGTTTCGGATTACG
>JAFZGC010000068.1 GCA_017555595.1 Paludibacteraceae bacterium
AATTTTTGCATAAATGCAAATAAAAATCGCTTTTAAGGCGATTTTTTCGTGAAGGGTGAAGGTGTAGGGTGTAGAGGCGGGGAGTTGCGCAAAGCGCAGTTTAAAGTTTAAGGTTTAAAGGCGAGGAAATCTCGCGGGCGGAACCGCGAGAGCATAACAGCCTACGGTAGCGAAAGAAAAGAGGCGAGAATTTTGCCAGATCACTGGCAAATACACAACAGGTGGCGGGAACGCAAGGATGCCCCGAATAGTATTCGGGATAATGGACAAAGAAAGGCGGGGATTTAGTAGCGGGGATAGCCGCGAGCACTAAACAGCCAATAGCGATGGCAAATATTAACAAACAGCACTTTTTGTTGGCGGGGAGTTGTGCCGCTGTTCGCTCGGTCTTCTCCCGCTCGTCTCTCGGCGGAAGAGGGCAAGGTATAAGAGGGGTAAATGAGAAGGAAAATCTTAAGAAACAGCATATATGGCCTACCCCGAGCCCCTTCCTAAAAGAAGGGGTGTTTTTCACAAGAATACCCGAATAGCATTCGGGAGTAATGGACATAGAATGCATCTGCAAAAGCAGATGTTGCGCCACAAGGCGCAGTATGGATGTGCTGAGAGTTGTTTTGGTACTCGAGACATGCTAAATCACGCGAACGAAGAGAGCGGACTGAGGAATTTCTTCCCCACGCGTAAGCGGCCTTTGAAAAAAAATATTTGAAAAGAAATCGGTGGAATGTACCTTGAGAATTGGATAGACCGTATGCACGAAAGAGAGCCGACCTGAAAGGACGGCTCTCTTTTGCATATTCTCTTGTTGAGAGGAATTCTTGAATTACTCTTGAGTGTTGTCCCAATTTGTGGACAACATGCGCAGGTAGCTGCGGTAGCGCCATTGAGCGTTCTCTTGAGCGGCAGCGAAGAGCTCGGCTGCCTCGGTTGGGTATTGCTTCATCACAGAAGCGAAGCGTACCTCACCCTTCAAGTAGTCTTGGAACTTATCCCATTGTGGCTCTTTGCTATCCAATGAGAATGGGTTCTTACCCTCTGCCTCGAGCGCTGGGTTATAGCGCCACAAGTGCCAGTAACCGCACTCAACAGCCTTAGCCTCCTCAGCTTGAGATTTACCCATACCAGCCTTCAGACCGTGGTTGATACATGGAGCGTAAGCAATCACGAGAGATGGACCTGGATAAGCCTCTGCCTCGCGGATAGCCTTGAGGGTTTGCGCTTGGTCAGCACCCATAGCGATTTGAGCTACATATACATAACCATAGGTAGTAGCAATCATACCCAAGTCTTTCTTACGAACGCGTTTGCCTGCAGCAGCGAACTTAGCGATAGCGCCGATAGGAGTAGATTTAGATGCTTGACCACCGGTGTTAGAGTACACCTCGGTATCGAGTACGAGGATATTCACATCTTCGCCAGAAGCAATCACATGGTCGAGACCGCCGTAACCGATATCGTAAGAAGCACCGTCGCCACCTACGATCCATTGGCTGCGTTTAACGATATGATCTTTGTATGTAAGGATATCTTTGCATGTATCGCATTGGCAAGCCTCGCAAGCCGCTACGATTGGCTCGTAGAGACGGTTGGTGATAGTAGCATCGTTTTGGTTCTCGAGCCACTCGGTGAAGAGTGCCTTCATCTCCTCGGTGCAGCAGGTGCAAGATTGAGCCTTGGTCATGAGAGCAGCGAGGCGCTCGCGCATCTTGCGGTGAGCGATTTGCATACCGAGACCATACTCGCAGAAGTCCTCGAAGAGAGAGTTAGACCATGCAGGACCATGACCCTTCTCGTTGGTAGTATAAGGAGTAGAAGGTACAGAACCAGAGTAGATAGAGGTACAACCAGTAGCATTAGCTACGATCTCGCGATCACCAAAGAGTTGAGAGATGAGCTTGAGGTATGGAGTCTCACCACAACCAGAGCAAGCACCAGAGAACTCAAACAATGGAGTAGCGAACTGGCTGTTCTTTACATTGGATTGGATATCTACGAGGTGTTGTTTAGACTTCACATTGTCGGTGCAGTAAGCCCAGTTTTGTGCCTCGAGCATTTGTCCCTCAAGTGGCACCATTTGGAGCGCCTTACCCGTCTTAGGATGGCCAGGACATACATCCACGCAGTTGCCGCAACCGAGACAGTCAAGCACACCCACTTGCATGCGGAAGTGCATACCCTTCATAGCTGCAGGAGCTTTCATCTCGCGTGTAGTACCTTGGATACCCTTCACCTCCTCTTCGTCCATAACGAATGGGCGGATGCAAGCGTGAGGACATACATATGCACACTTGTTACACTCGATACAGTTCTCAGCTGTCCATACAGGAACGAAAGCAGATACACCGCGTTTCTCGTACTTAGCAGTACCAGCAGGCCATGTACCATCCTCTACGCCTACGAAAGAAGATACAGGGAGGAGGTCGCCGTCTTGAGCGTTGATTGGGCGAACAACGTTGGTGATAAATGCGGGTTCATCTTGGCTATTGGCAATTGGCGATTGGCTATTGTCAAGAGCAGACCATGCTGGATCGATAGCGAGAGTTTGGTACTCACCACCGCGATCAACCGCAGCGTAGTTCTTGTTGACCACATCCTCACCCTTGTTGCCGTAAGACTTCACGATGAAGTGCTTCATCTCTTCGATAGCTTGCTCTACTGGGATAACCTCAGTAATGCGGAAGAAAGCTGATTGGAGGATAGTGTTGGTACGGTTGCCAAGACCAATCTCGCGAGCGATCTTGGTAGCGTTGATGTAGTACACCTTGATATTATGATCAGCGAAGTATTTCTTCACTTTGTTTGGCAAGTTCTTTGCGAGTTCCTCACCCTCCCAAATGGTGTTGAGAAGGAAAGTACCACCATCTTGCAAACCACGGGTCACATCGTACATTTGCAAGTATGCTTGTACGTGGCAAGCCACGAAGTTAGGAGTAGTAACGAGGTATGTAGAGTGGATTGGCTCGTCGCCGAAACGGAGGTGTGAGCAAGTGAAACCACCAGACTTCTTAGAGTCGTAAGAGAAGTATGCTTGGCAGTACTTATCAGTTGTCTCACCGATGATCTTCACAGAGTTCTTGTTAGCACCTACGGTACCGTCAGCACCCAAACCGTAGAACTTAGCTTGGAACATACCCTTGCCACCCATAGCAACCTCCTCGCCTACTGGGAGAGAAGTGAAGGTAACATCGTCGATGATACCTACTGTGAAGTGGTTCTTAGGCATTGGCAATGCGAGGTTCTCGTAAACTGCGAGGATTTGTGCTGGAGTGGTATCGTTAGAACCAAGACCATAGCGACCACCTACTACGAGGATATCGCCAAGACCGAGCTCTTGGAGTGCATCCTTAACATCGAGGTAGAGAGGTTCGCCGTTAGCGCCTGGCTCTTTGGTGCGGTCAAGCACGCAGATACGTTTAACAGAAGCTGGAAGAGCCTCTTTGAGGTATTTGAGTGAGAATGGACGGTAGAGGTGAACATTGATCATACCGAGCTTGTTGCCCTTCTCTGCCTCGTAGTCGATAACCTCCTTAATAGCCTCGCAAGCAGAACCCATACAGATGATGATGTTCTCAGCGTCAGGTGCACCATAGTAGGTGAATGGGCGGTAGGTACGGCCAGTGATCTTAGAGATCTCGTCCATGTAGTCGCTTACGATGTCAGCAACCTCGTTGTAGTAAGGGTTGCAGCTCTCGCGGTGAGCGAAGAACACGTCTGGGTTCTCAGCCATACCACGCATCACAGGACGCATAGGAGAGAGTGCGCGATCGCGGAACTCTTGAAGCGCCTTCATGTCAACGAGCGGACGCAAGTCTTCCATATCTACTACCTCTACTTTTTGATACTCATGAGAGGTGCGGAAACCGTCGAAGAAGTTGAGGAATGGAACGCGGCTCTTAATAGTAGCCAAGTGAGCTACACCAGCGAGGTCCATTACCTCTTGTACGCTGCCCTCAGCGAGCATAGCGAAGCCCGTTTGACGGCAAGACATCACGTCTTGGTGGTCGCCGAAGATACAAAGAGCGTGTGACGCGAGTGTACGTGCAGATACGTGGAATACAGAAGGAATCAACTCACCTGCGATCTTGTACATGTTAGGGATCATTAGGAGCAGACCTTGGCTAGCGGTGAAGGTAGTGGTGAGTGCACCTGCGTTGAGCGCGCCGTGCACAGCACCTGCAGCACCTGCCTCAGATTGCATCTCTTGTACCAACACTGTCTCGCCGAAGAGGTTCTTGCGACCTGCAGCAGCCCACTCGTCCACGTTCTCCGCCATAGGAGAAGATGGAGTGATAGGATAGATGGCAGCTACCTCGGTGAACATATACGCGATATGCGCCGCAGCAGCGTTACCATCAAGGGTTAAATACTTTTTTTGTTTCATTGTAGTAATAATTTAATAATTATGTTCGTTAGCGGCAAGCCGCTGATATTTACTTCGTGAATGGTTATTTCGCTTCGCTCATGAAAGGTTGCTTCGTGAATATTCATTGCTAAGCAATGGGGCTCAGTCCGCAGGGCTAACTTTTCAGCAAAGCTGGGTTTCATGCGCAGCATAACTCCTCATCCCGCAGGGATCAATACAGGAAGCCGAAGAGCCACAATGGGATGTTCTTCTGGTGGCCTACCTCGAGGTCGCCAATGGCGCAGTAGCGGATGCCGGTTTTGCTTGGCGTGGTTGCCAGAGCGTCCATGTAGTACTTGCCATCGATGATGAACATCGCACTACGGTCGGTGGCGTTGATCTTGTGATTGCCGTGCAAGGTCGCGTAGAAGAAAGTCTCGGCGATAGCCTGCTTGTCTGGTTCGCGAGTGCAGGTGGCGTAGCACAAGTTGGTGTTCTGCATATATACCTTGGTTGGCTTGAGCGGGAACTGCTTGCCTTCTGGGTAAAGCATGTTCAGTAGACGCGCATCCTTGAGGTACTTGATATAGTTCATCGTGGTCGAGCGTGAGCAGTCGATGGCGTCTGCTAGGCTGCTGACATTGAGCGAGCAAGGCGTTTGCTGAAGCATCAAGTAAAGCAGTTTGCGGAGCTTAGGCAACGAGCTCACCTCGATCTGCTTGATAAGCAACACATCCACATCAAGGACCACATTCATCATCTTCAGCAGCGACTCGGAGAAATCGTGAGCATCCAAGAAGTGCGGATAATAGCCATGGTGCAAGTAGTCGTCGAAATACTGCAGTGGCTTGATAATCTGGCATATCTGCTGCGCGATCTCAACATGGTGCTTGAGGATATCCTCGAGCGAATACACTGGCAAGTTAAGACCAAGTGTGATATTGAGATACTCGCGGAAGCTAAAGCCGCGCAAGTTGTATGGGCGAACGATGCTGCCAATATCCTTGTTGTCCTCGACGAGTCGCATCACCGACGAAGCGATGAACACGATATGCAGGTTAGGATAGCGGTAATAACACTGACTAAGTTCACGCGACCAGTTAGGATCCTTAAACGCTTGATCTACCAGTAGTCGCTTGCCTCCCGCAGCCACAAACTGACCTGCCAGCTCCACGAGCGAGTGCTCGGTGAAGTAGAAGTCGTTGAAGTTGACATAGAGAGAATGTTTACTCTCCTCTGGATGCAATCGGCGTTCCTCTTGGGCACAATAAAGCAAGAAATCAGTCTTACCGACACCTCTACCACCTTTGATAGCGATGAGTCGATCGTTCCAATTAATCTCATCTTGGAGCACGCGGCGTGCTGGCACCTGGACATGCTCTACCAAGTAATCATGCGTTTTTCGAAAAGCATCTAACATAGCTACTAAACTAAGACTTTCAGGTTAAACCATTCTTTCCACGGTGCAAAGGTACGACTTTTTTTGCAAATTTGCAAACTCTACAAGACATTTTTGTAAAAAAATATTATTTTTTAACAATTGTATAAAAAAATCCCCAAGCGATAGGCTCGGGGATTCTAACAAGCGTTAGTCTGCAATTTATTTAGAAATTGCGCCACTTGGGCAAACATCAGCACAAGTGCCGCACTCTGTGCACAAGTCAGCGTCAATTGTGTAAATGTCACCCTCAGAAATTGCGCCCATTGGGCACTCATCGATACATGTACCACCTGCGATACAATCTTCAGAAATTACGTAAGCCATAATTCGATAATTTATTGTTAATAGTTAATAATTGATATTCGACTTTCTTATAATCGACTGCAAAGGTACAATAAAAAAATCAAATTACCAAATATTAGGGAGTAATTTTTATAAAAAAATCGTTTTTACTTTTTCTTCTTTGCCGTTTGCATGGCCGCTAATAGGCGTGCGTTTGGACCAGTTAATCCCTTGTCAACCAATCCCTTTTGTTTGGCAAACGTGGTCCAGTTTTTAACTCCTTTTTCCAGTTGTGGCATACCTAATTGCAAGTAGTGGCAGTAGGCGATACCTAGTGCGTCTGTGGCATCTAGTTTCTTGGGCATCTGCTCGGGAGGTATGTGCAAGAATCGCTGCAGCATATCTGCGACTTGGTGTTTGTCGGCATGTCCGTTGCCTGTGATAGCCATCTTGATCTTCATCGGCGAGTACTCTTGCACGGGCACATCTTTCGACAATGCAGCCGCGATGGCCACGCCTTGTGCATGGACGATCTTGATCATCGTTTGCGGGTTTTTGTCCACAAACTGCGATTCGATTGCGAGAATAGTAGGGTGGTACTTATCAATGAGCTCTTGCAGGAAGAAAAACTCCTTTTGCAGGCGTGCATATTGGTCATCGAGTTTGTGCACGTCATAGACGCCAAAGTCGAGTATCTCGACCTTGCTACCTATGGTATGAATCACGGCATAACCCATAAAGAGCGTACCCGGATCCACGCCTAAGATGATATGTTCTTTTACCAGTTTGTCAAGCATCGTATCGCTTCTTCTATCAAATGGTCTTTAGCGCAACGATTCGAATCTACTACAGCCACATCTTTATACAAGGTTAATCGGTCGCCAGGAACTACTTGTTGTGTCACAGAATAGCCAATCACTTCTTGTTTTTCCACTTTAACAGGTCGCTTGGTAACCCATGTGGTGTTTTTCTTTAATCGATACTTCATTGCGCAACACAATTGAATATTCATGGGTTGAAGTTGCATCCAAGTCCAACACAAATCATCCCGCACATCATTCATCAATGGATACCACTTTTCTATTTCCTCTCCTCCACGCAGTACGGATAGGATGGTAATAGGTCCCGTATAATTAACAGATTGCACCTCATACTCCAATCGCATACATTCTTTTCTATCTATCGCCAGTTGGCGTTTAGCAGTAACATTCAACCTATTCCCATTGGGAGAAGTAACCTCAAAATGGCGCTCCAACAGGGGTTGGTTCTTATATAAACAACGATAAAATTGCTCTACTTTCCATTCGTTTAAATCTAATCGTTCGTCACGCAAACGAACTGAGATAGCTGATAAGTTTAAGATAGCTACATCTATACCCTTGATATATGTACACAAGCGATGCGCACCAGAATAGTGTTCTTCAAAATGTGCTGTTTGACACAAATAATCGTTTGAAAAAGTTAGTTGTTGTTGAATTGCCTGTTCCTCTGTAGGGTTCCAAGCGTTTTGTTCGATGGTCCAAGTATTGTATTGTAACATATCTTCTCTAAACACTATTTTGTAGTTTCTCTTACAATTAAATCTGTAGGAACCATTTCTGTTTGTGGTATTTTATTATTCCCGTTCAGCCGACCCAATAGTCTGGTCATAGCATGCCTACCTATTTCTACCCCATGTTGCTGAACCGTTGTTAGCATTGGCATAGTTGCTCTGCAAATAGGAGCATCAGAGAAGCCACATACAGCTAACTCCTCTGGTATCTTTACCCCAAGAATCTTGGCGGCATGTAATACACCAGCCGCACAATCATCATTAACGCAAAACACAGCATCGGGACGATGGTCAGACTGGATAATATGCGGTGTATCAATAATAGCCTGAAGACGCGTGTCACATTCCACCACCAAATTGTCATCCACAGACATACGATAATTCTGCAGCGCATCTCGCCAACCTTGATAACGGCGACGCGAAACCTCTAATTGCATAGATGATGTAAAACAAACTATACGTTGGCATCCTGTCTGAATTAAATATTCTACAGCATCATACGCGCCTCTATAATCATCAGAGACAACCTGATCGCATTTCAGTGAAGGACATGGACGGTCATACAATATAAGCGGGATACCATTATCGATAACCTCTTGTAGGTGGTTAAGATTGGTCGTCTGTTTGCTAACTCCAACCAAAACTCCTGCAACACGACCACCAATAAGAGTATGGACTGCTTGAACCTCCTTGTTAAAGTCTTCACTCGTTTGGCATATCAAGATGTGGTAACCAGCTTCGTTTGCAGTTTGTTCTATCCCATCTAAAACGGATGAGAAAAAATGATGATTGAGTTCTGGAATGACCACTCCAATAGTCATATTCTTACACGTACGCAAGTTGCTTGCCATTAAGTTTGGCTTATAGTTCAATCGTTTAGCACACTCTTGCACTAGCTCTTTAGTACGAATACTAATATCGGGATGATTTTGCAATGCACGACTTACTGTGGAAACCGAAATTCCCAATTCGCAAGCAATATCTTTAATCGTTATTGGTTTCATACAAATACACTTTTATTCCGTCATCACACCATCAATTATTACCTTCTCTACTCTTGATTGCACCACGAAAAATCACAATAACTGCACCAGCCACCAAAACATAATCAGAATAAGGACGCACTTCTAATACACTCATTACAGCACCAGCTAATAACACAACCATGCCGATCACTAACAATACATTACTCCATTTCATCATGCTTGATTCAAATTTCGTTGTTTTACATCACTCCACAATATACACATCCTCATTGGGTGCGTGCATTCGATATTCCTCGCGCGCAAAGTGTTCCAGACTATCTTTATTGGTTAGGGCCTGAATAACCGACTGTGCTTCAATAATATCCTGCTGTGTATTGACTATTTGTTCTTTTACTGAACGGATTTTCTTAGCACGCTGTACATAATGAATAATGCTATTATCTCCCATGAATAGGAGCATCAATGCAAATACATAAATGACGATTGCATATTTGCTAATCAACCATTTACGCGCCTTCTGCCATGTAGTTTTTTCTTCCATATAAAAACAATAAATTTATTCCCGCAATTTTTCTGCAAAGGTAGTGCAAATTTTCGAAATAAACAAAAAAAATGCAACTTTTTATATGCAAACCACAAAAATGTATGATATATTTGCATGATTGAAATCTTTTTTGTACTTTTGCAAAATATTTTGCAATAGTAAATAACACTGAATCATGCGAAGAATCTGGTCTTTCATACTGATGAGTTGTTTGTGCCACATACTACTAGCACAAACCGAAGTTACCATAACGGATACAGAGAACTGGCAATACACGAGTCTGAAATCCTATGTAGGACAGACGATTCGTTTTGACGTTCCATTTTATGTTTGTAATAATTATTCCTCCAATCTTACTATATCCCCACACAGAATTTTCTCGCCTACCAATCAAGCCTTACCATTGAGCAGCGAATACAATAGTATTTTGAGTGCAAATAAATATGGAGCAATCACACTTACAAACGTTAGCGGCTACCATCGTATGGGCGAAAGATTGCACAACCTAATTGTAAAAGTCAATAGCCAAAATAGTGTCAGCTTGGTCTCGTGTGATTGGCAAGGAAACACACGAGCAGATCTGCAAGATGGACCTAATCTTAATATGATTGACATGCGAGGTAAACATTCGCTGTTGGTGTGTTGTATGAACTTGGAATACTATCTGGTAGAAACATGGGGAGACAGAAGTATGGGACCAGCATCCCCTGCGGAACATCAAAAACAACGTGAAAAAGTGAGCAAAGCACTCGCAAAAATCAATGCGGATCTCTATGGTTTTGTGGAGATTGAGCAAGGGCAAAGCGCATTGGCAGAAATAGCGTCAGATCTAAGCAACAAAACAGGGCGCCATTTCACCTATATTGACGATGGAGGTTTGCCTGATGGAACATACACAAAAGCTGGATTTGTTTACTGTTCGGATATATTGGAGCCATATGGAAAGTTGCGTAACAACAACAAGGGGGTAACAAACCGCAAAAAGACGCAAGCATTTATTGACAAAGCAAGTGGAGAGAAATTCTTATTCTCTGTCAACCACTTCAAGGCTAAAAGCGGGAATGGAAGCGGTCTAAATGCAGACCAAGGTGATGGTCAAGGAGGGTACAACTATGCTCGAGTGGAAGAGGCTGAGAGTGTGTTAAACAATTACCAAAAAGACAAAGCCTATTTTGGTGACGACGATATTCTCATCATGGGTGATCTCAATGCTTATGCTATGGAAGATCCTATCACCACACTTCGTGAAGGCGGTATGATTGATTTACATCGCACATTCCATGCTGATAGTAGTTATTCTTACAACTACCGTGGTGCGGTAGGGTACCTTGATCACGCATTATGCAACACCACACTCCTTCCGCAAATTACGGGCATGTTAGCCTACCACATTAACTCCGATGAAAGCGACAATTACACCTATGATAAGTCAGACGACGAAAGCATGTTCCGCTGTAGCGACCATGACCCCATCATCGTTGGATTACGGTTAGATAGTACACTGACATACGTTCCTGAATTATTGGTCAATGAAGCAAAATTGTACTATACAGACGGAATCCCACATATCAGCAATGCAGATGGAGGGGCATATGCATTATATACACTAGATGGTCAAGCTGTCACTACACAACCCGTAAACATTACCTCCAACAATTATCCAATCTATGGATTACGGCAAGGATTATATATCATCAATATCTACGCGAACGGAAAATGTTTGCAAGCCAAATTGATTATATCTAGCTTTTAGGCTATAAACGTTAGAACTACGCTCGTAATGGATTTGTTCTCACAATTGAATAACGTTGAACACGAAGAAATTCTTGCCTTACGTCAAGAATTAGAGCAGGCGAACTATCAATATTATGTATTGAATGCCCCCACTATGTCCGACTATGACTTTGACCAGAAGCTTCGTCGTCTGCAAGACCTGGAGGCACTCCACCCAGACATGTTCGATGCGAACTCGCCAACCCAACATGTGGGTTCCGACCTGATAGGGGCGAAAGGCGAAAGGTTAAAGGCTAAAGGTACGGAGAAAGGCAAGGGATTTGAGCAAGTGACGCACCGCTATCCTATGCTATCGTTAAGCAATAGTTACTCGCAGGAGGAAATTGCCGATTGGCTTAGGAAACTGCCAGCAAATGTGGAGATTGTGTGCGAGTTAAAGTATGACGGGCTGAGCATCTCGCTATGGTACGAGAATGGCATTTTGACCAAAGCACTTACGCGAGGCGATGGCGTTAAGGGAGATAATGTGGTGGCGAATATCCGCACAATCACCTCTATTCCACAATGCCTCCCGATTACCGATACCCGATACCCTATCCCCGCTTTCGTTGAGCTGCGCGGCGAGGTGCTCCTCTCATGGGAAGCATTCGAGCGATTGAACAAAGAGCGTGAAGCACAAGAGGAACAACTCTTTGCCAACCCACGCAACGCGGCATCAGGCACACTCAAACTGCAAGACCCCAACGAGGTAGCACGCCGCGGATTGGACTGCTACCTATATTATATGTTAGGCGACAATCTGCCTGCCAACACACATTATGACCGTCTGCAGATAGCCAAGGCATGGGGATTCCCCATTAGCGACTCGGTGAAAGTTTGCCACAATTTGGAAGAAGTGATGGAATACATTGCATATTGGGATGTAGAGCGCAAGAACCTGCCCGTAGCCACCGATGGCATTGTATTGAAAGTAAATAACATCGCCCAACAAGAGGAATTAGGATACACCGCTAAATCACCTCGTTGGGCAATAGCGTACAAGTTTCCAGCAGAGAAACAACTCACACGCCTCAACGCCATCACCTATCAAGTGGGCAGAACGGGCGTGGTGACTCCAGTGGCAAATCTAGAACCAGTACAGTTATCTGGCACCATAGTACAACGTGCCACCCTGCACAACGAAGATTTCATTCGCCAATTGGACATCCGCGAGGGCGATATGGTATGGGTAGAGAAAGGCGGCGAGATTATTCCGAAGATAGTTTCTGTTGAGCCAAGAACCAGGAACCAAGAACCAAGACCAATCAGTAACGACAGGACAGACGAAGGTGATAAGTCTTTGCTCCTTGCTCCTTATTCTATATTCCCTAAAAATTGTCCTGAATGTGGCACCCCTCTTGTGCGCGTAGAGGGCGAAGCGGCATGGCGGTGTCCCAATGAGGCGAGTTGTCCGCCACAGATTAAGGGCAAGATGGAGCACTTCGTTTCGCGCAAGGCGATGAACATAGACGGACTGGGTAGCGAAACTATCGACCTACTCTACTCACAAGGATTGCTCCACAATATCGCTGATATTTACGCCCTCCAGCAAGAGGACATTGCCCGCCAAGAGCGCCTTGGCGAGAAGTCAGCACAAAACATGTTAACAGGTATAGAACAGAGCAAGCAAGTGCCTTGGGCACGCGTGTTGTTTGCCCTTGGCATACGCATGGTAGGCGAGACAACTGCCAAGAAGATTGCTCGTCGTTTCCCCAGCATCGACCAACTGCAATGGGCAACACTGGAGCAGCTAACCGCCATTGACGATGTAGGCGAGCAGATAGCCAAAAACATCATTACTTACTTCAACAGCCTAAGCAATCTGGAGATTATCAACCGCTTGCGCCAGGCAGGCGTACAGATGGAGAGCCAAGAGGAGGAGCAAGCACCACAATCCGACATATTGCAGGGCAAGAGCATTGTGGTGTCTGGCGTCTTTGCGCACCACTCACGCGATGAATATAAATCGATGATTGAAGCCCATGGAGGAAAGAACGTAGGTTCTGTGAGCAAGAAAACCAGTTTCATTCTTGCTGGCGAAAATATGGGTCCTGAAAAACGTAAAAAAGCAGAAGCATTAGGCGTTTCTATTCTCACGGAAGAGGAGTTTTTGCTAATGCTCAACAACGAATAATTAGGTATATGAACATACGACAAACAATATTTCAATTCATCCTTCGCCGCCAGCCAAAGCGACAAGTGGTAATGCGAGCGTGGGATAAAGTGCATAACATAGCTATCCTCTATGACTGCGGCACGCCCGCTTCCATTGAGCGTATGTTGGACACAGACAACAAGCGAATAGATTTTTTCACTATCCCAGACAAGAAAGAAATCAATTGGCTGACCCATTCTCCGTCTTCTTCGGTGCAATACCACCTGCGCGCATATCAATACGATTTGCTCATTGATCTCACTCAGCAGCCCTCGCTGACATTGCAGTATATGGCAATGTATTTCCGAGCAGATTTTAAGGTAGGCAGACAAATATGCGATGGCATACACGATTTGACCATCCACACTCCTGCACAATCAACACCCGACTATCTGTTGGAACAGATTTTGCGGTATATTCAAATGTTCACCACCAAACAATCATAATTATGAAAGGTATCGGTACAGCACTTGTCACGCCATTTCAGGCGGACGGCAGCATTGATTTTCAAGCATTGCAACGCCTCATTGAGCACCAAATCAATGGTGGCATTGATTATCTGGTCATTTTGGGCACCACGAGCGAAGTGCCTACCCTATCGCCAGATGAGCAACAAAGCATCATACAATTTGTCATAGAACATGTAGCAGGTAGAGTGCCCTTGGTGTTAGGTGTTGGCGGAAACAACACCGCAGCAATGGTGAATCGCTTGCACCAATTGACGCCCATCTTGCAGCAGCATTTCGCCGCTATTCTTTCGGTGACGCCCTACTACAACCGTCCCCCACAAGAGGGACTATTTCAGCATTTCTGCGCGATTGCCGAAGCCAGCCCAATCCCCGTTTTGTTGTACAATGTTCCCAAACGCACGGGCGTGAACCTTCTACCAGAAACCACCCGCCGTATCTACGATGCACATCCTGATAAGATTATGGGTATCAAAGAGGCATGCAATAGCGTGGAGCAGTTCACCGAGACGGTAAAGATTGCCAATGGCGATTATGCCGTGATTAGTGGCGATGACGATTTGGCATATGAGATGATGCGTGCGGGTGGTGATGGGCTTATCAGTGTAGCCAGCAACGCTTGGCCTGCAGTCATGCGCCAGTTGGTACACGAACACAGTGCGTTGGTTCAACAGCAGTATGCCCACCTCATCCATCTGCTCTTCGTAGAGGGTAATCCTGGAGGTATCAAGACGGTACTGAGCGAGATGGGATTCATCCAAAATGTTTTGCGTCTTCCACTGGTGGCTAATACGCCTAATCATCAGATGGTTATCCGCAAGGCGCTGGAGTATCACGCCGCTACTATCTAAGTCCGCCAGACTTTCTCCCGCTTGTTGTCAGGTATCCCGTCTCTTCGGGAACCACTCGGTTACCACTAAGACTTTTGTAATACACGACTGACAAAAACAAAAAAAATGGTTGCCCACATTCGCGAGCAACCATTTTTTTGTGTATGAGTATCTGAATTAGTTCTCTGGCTCGCTGAGGAGGAGGTTCTTGATCTCCCAAGTACCAGAAACAGTAGTTCCTGTTTCCTCGTTTTTCACAATTTTATAGCGGAAAGCCACATGCACTTTCTCACCTACAAATGCAGCCATATCGAGATTGCCTGAAGGTTGGAATGTCCATGTTGTACCTGCTGGCACATTCAGAGTTCCATCCTCATTCACATCCCAATCAAGTTGAATCCATTGGCATGATTTATCTGTCACATCGCCAGTGTAATTAGTAGAAACAAATACTGCTGCTTCCTCTGTAAAATTAGATGCTTTGTTAAATGCTTGATCAAAACTTAGTTGAGGATTTTTTGCTCGTGACAAATCAATTTGAGGAGTAACTAACCATGCTTCACACTCATAACTGGATGATGTTGTATTATCAAAACCAGAAGCGCACATACCATAAGCATCAGAATAGTACCATACGCGTGTCAAAGGAGGATCACAAAGTACATTTTGAACAATCAATTTACCTTGACCCTCACCAATGATAGCTTGCTTGTAATAGATAGTAGAACCCCAAACATCAGAGAGCGAGAAAGCAGTAGTAGTATATGAGATGCCGAGATTTTCAACGAAAGTAGCACCATCATACACAAACTCAATTGCATTATATGCACTCTCTTTGGTAGAAACATATACAACGGTATATGCTTGACCAGCTTGTGCATAAGGATACTCTTGAGCGAGGAAAGTGGTAAGAACGTTTTTGTTTTTATCAGACACATAAGCATCCTTACCTAGAGCAGAATATACATCCTCAGGAAGCGCTACAACAGTAGCAGCATCGTTCTTATAAGCTTTCCATTTGCCTTCGGTATATTGATAGAGCACAGTCTTCTTGCCGTTAGCAGCAGCGGCAGCTTTCTTAGGAGCTGCAGAAGCAGTAGATACAGGACGCCACTCTGTGAGGTAGCAGTTGGTGTTGAGCTCGTGTGTACCATTGTAGATAGTATATTTACCAGCACCCACAACAGTATCACCGAGATGGAACTCACGACCTTTGCTGTCTATACAGATAGCATTGTATTGGTCAGTAAACTCATAAGTTGCAAAGATGTCTTGATTCAAGGTGTAGCAGTTGTAGAACTCAAACTCGTGCTCCATTCCACTAACAGGGTCCATTACGAAGAATGATACACTGTGGTATGTATCCCAACCTCCAGACTTCTTGAACCAACGAGAGATGATACCACCCACCTTGATTGAGTCATCTTTAACAATATTACCAGCATCTACTGCGGCGATAGCCTCAGAAGTAGTATAGAAACCACGAGATTCTGGAGTACCGTCGAAGAAGCCCTTAGGAGCATCGTTATTGCCTCCACCAAAAGAAGGCTCGGTATCTTTGTACTCATATACTACAGCAAGGATAGCGCCCTCCTCTGCCTCTGCAGGAAGTACAGAAGTAAGACCCATCATAGTAGCAGGAGTGAGGTAGTAGATACCACCTTTGCCCTCGCCCCAGATAGTCTCATAATCAGCAGTAGAGAGGGTGTACTTGGTAGTAGAAGCAAAAGTAGTGAGGTACTCAGGAGCACCTTCGCAGTTCTTGTAAGTGATATTGAAGAGTGAACCCTTAGAAAATTGTGGGAACTTAGCAGTCAAGAATGCCGGTACATATACGTCAGCCATAGCTACCTTGTTGAAAGCCAAGTCTGTAGCAATTTGCAAAAATGCCTTGTATTCAGTAGAATCAACTACGCCCAACGAATCAGCCACCAAGGTAGCCTCTGCAATAGCGATATTGTCCTTATTGGTTACAATGTTCTTGTAGTCAGCATCTGTCAGGGTGTAATCTACAGTACGAACATCGGTTGGATTGTATTCGCTACCACCCAGATTTTGGTCGATATAGAAGTTCTCGCAAGAAGCAAGCATAAGCACGCTTGCGAAGAAAAATAATACTTTTTTCATTGTTTTTAAAAGTTAAAAAAGTTCTAATAGTTTTAACAGTTCTTAAGGAGATTAGAAGTTAATCTTCAGGCGAACGTTATACTGAATACCCTTAGAGAAATAGAAATATACATTGTCTGCATTTACTTCTGTTATTCTCTCAGAAACAGTTGATGGGTTCCATGCTTTCTCAATATAGATTTGATTGAGCACATTATCAATATTTCCTGCAAGAGTTGCATCCACACCACCGATTTGGAAATGATATGATGCACGCATATCCAATTGACCCGCAGTAGGAACACGCCATGGCTCAAGCAAGTTCATTGTTTTTCCAAGTTGCAAATCGCTACCCGAGAATGAATAGTATGCGTAATTGCGATCATACAAGGTGTATTCAGCTCCGATACGGAATCCCTTGAAAGGTTTGAATGTTATGCCCAAGTTAGCAGTAGTTTGAGCAGATCCACCAACATTGATACCTTTCATATTTATGATTGCATATCCGTGATTTGGAGCATGTTCCTCTGTCAATTCGCCGTCCATGGTTAGAGGGAGACCATGTTTGTCATAGATATAACCGATTACTGAATCGCTGTCCCATTTCCAATTACCGAGCGACAACATAGCAGAAATCTCCAGCCATTTGGTAGGACGAGCTTTAGCTTCAAACTCAATACCCATATGGCGAGCATTAACACCTGTCATGTTCATATAATACTCTGTTTGAGCAGGATCATTAAGCGTAGCCGATTTAGTCATAGTCTTATCCAACCATTCTGTGAAGTAACCATTAACAGCCACATTTACATACTCATTGTGGAAACCATAACCAATTTCAGCACTTGCGATTTGCTCGTTCTTAGCCTCAACGTTTATTGCGTTGCTGGTACTTGCACTCATAAAAGCTCCATAGTCCAAGTTCGGTGCACGAGAAATATAACCTAGGTTTACAAATGCATTGTGGTGCTTATTGAACTCATAGTTAGCACCTGCTTTGATTGTTCCACCGAGGAAACCAAGAGTCTCAGAACGACCATTCTCAGCATCGTAGTAGAAATAATCAACCTTCCAATAGTGATTGTAGTTGATAGATCCGTTTACGAAAGCAGACCAGTTATTTTGATTGTATTCCAATTGCGCAAAAGCACCCTCTTGAACTACGAAACCGTCGTAGTTACGGTATGCGATATCACCAATAGTGAGTTTCTCATATTTCCATGTTGGATCAAGGGCTGCTGCATTGTTTTCACCTTTTACTTTTGCACGAGTAGCATCAATGAAGTACTCACCACCAAGGAGGTCAGAGATGGTAGCATTGTGCTTACCTTGGTAGTAACGAACGTCGATACCAGCATAGAAGTCAAACTTATCTGCAAACTTGTTGGTATAGGTAGAGGTGAGACCATACCAGTTGTGGTCGTTGCGGTTTTCGCAAATAACCAATTGAGAACCTGCATATTCTCCTTGGTACTCATCTGAACCTTGAGTGTAAATAGGATTATTGCGGTCGTTGAGTTCCATTACTGCCCCATAATCAAATGTACCATCTTGACGGCGGAAAGTGTAGGATAATTTACCATTGCTTGCTCCGTTAGTCAAATCACTATAGCTGTATGAAGAACCATGACCAGGCTCTGCAGTACGACCATAACCGCGACCGAGTGATACATAGGCTGTGGTTGACAGCGATGATTTGTAGTTGATTTGCCAAACGTGGTTGAGAGAGATTTGTGGCTTGTGATATACGTTGTAGTTAGCAGAGTTTTGGTTGCCATAGTCATCATAACCATAGGTAGGGTTGTAGCGAGAGAAGTGCATGCCATCTTTCATGTACTTACGCACATTGTTCCACTCAGCCATGGTCAATGCGCTGTATTTACCACTACGTTGATAGTGCTCTTGTGGAGCTCCAAAAGCAGTCAAAGACAATTGATGGTTCTCATTGATACGCTTAGAGATGTTAGCAAAATAGTTGTAACCCTCAAAGCTAGTACCTTGGATATAACCATCACCCCAAGTACGAGAACCCATAACAGTAATTGCCCAACCATTGTCCATAAGACCAGTTGAAACAGAGAATGCCACCTTGTTGTAGCCATTGTCACCCAAAGAGTAAGAGAATGAGCCACCGCGTTTAGCATCAAGACCTTTGGTAACGATGTTGATAGTACCACCCACAGAAGGAGCACTCATCTTAGAAGCACCCAAACCGCGTTGTGTTTGCATTACGCTGGTCACATCAGAAAGACCTTGCCAGTTAGACCAATAAACCTTACCGTTCTCCATACCGTTCATAGGTACACCGTTGATCATCATAGCGATATTGGTGTTGTCGAAACCACGCATCCAAATTTCGCTATCGCCCCAGCTACCACCATTGGAATTGGCGTGTACACCTGGAGTGTTCTTCAATACCTCCACGAACTCGCCACCACCAATACGCTCTTCAATCTCAAGAGCAGTAACTTGGCTCACAGCGATAGGAGTCTTACGCTGAACAGCGATTTGACCTGTAACAGTAACATCTTGAAGACCTACAGCTTCAGGTTTGAGTTCAATTGTACCCAAATTGCTCTTGGCAGCAACCTCTTGGGTGTTGTAACCCACATAAGAGAGTTGCAATGTAGCGCCAGCTTTTACAGAAAGGGTAAAATTACCATCCAAGTCGGTTACTACACCATTGGTAGTACCTACTTCAAGTACAGACACACCAATTAATGGCTCATTGTTGTCTGCATCAATTACTGTACCAGTAACAGCAACTGATTGAGCGAATGTGGCAACAGTTGCCAAAACGCTGAAGAATAAAATCAGTAGTTTTTTCATATTATATTGAATTATACAATTGGTTTACACAATATTATCGAAACAAATCCAGCAATCGCTCCCACCATGTTTTTGGTCGAACGATATTGTAGGATGGGGTTAAATCATAGTCAACATCGGTGTCATCCAACGCTTCTTTTATTTTTACCTCCAGCAAATCAGCATATGCGCGGAAACCATAGTCGGTCAGGTGTACTCCATCTACGGTGCCCTCCATCTCTGGTCCTATCTGTCCCTCATAAGTCATGTAGTACAATCCTTTTGGATTCTCTGCCAGATGTTGTTCATAGCCGCGACGGAATGCCGCATTTTTCTTGGGAAGATATTCTGCATAGAAACTGTTATGACGAGTATATGGATACATCAAACCTTCTACCATAACAATTGGTACTTCTGGTCGCAGGGTACGAAGGATGTTAATAAAGTCGTAAGTAGCTGTATCACAGCGGTCTTCCGTGCAATTGGGCACAGGATCTATCACATACAATATGGCGTCTTCAATGTTTGCTAATGCTTCTGCAATATAGAAATCCATACGCGCATTGCCCGAGGTAGATAGATTCACACACTCGAGGTTATACTCACGTTGGATCATCGCGCTTGGCACCATACCTACGCGACTGGCGCAACCACCTTGTTGGATACTAGTGCCATAAATCACAATCTTACCCATCTTGCGAGGGTTCTCTACGCGTGGCATAGTGAGCTCTGCGGTAGAATCCACACCGATTTGCAACCAGTTGATACCATCATAGAGTGGCAAGTAAATCATATATTCGTGCATCTCGCCATCCAAGTTCTCCACATAGAGTTTGGATTGGATAGAGTCTGCTTTAAAGTTCTTCTCTTGTGGGCGAGCGGTGTTCACATGTTCCCAAACGTTGCGATCCTCGTTGAGGTAGTATAGATCGGTGCCTTTGATACCGGTCATCGCCATGTGTTGCATGTGGAAATTGTTCTTCAAATTGTATTGGGCTGCTATACGTTTGCTATTCGTAGCAAAACGAACTGCAATACCGGCCGAGTGGTTGTATAGCCATGCTTGCTCCTCGCGGCAGCTGTCCATATATTGCTGAGGAAGACGCGTATAAGGCTCAGTGGTATTATCCCAACCCTTGTTGATGATCTGGAACTTGGTAGCATCCTCATAACGGAAGCCAGGCAACTCGTCTGCAAACAGATTGCAAACCGATAAAAGAATCGCCGCAAGGGCAAAAATCTTAGTGTGTTTCATATCGTGTTGAATTATAATACTCTAACGTAACTCCAACGTGTGCGTGTATGCGTATGCGCGCATAAAATAATATAAAGTGAATAAGGTGTCTCGCCCAAGGGCAGGAACACCTTATTTACTTTTGTTCACATCTAATTAGATAGACTTTTTAGCTTGGTCAACGATAGCTTTGAACGCTGCTGGTTGGTTCATCGCTAAGTCTGCGAGGACTTTGCGGTTGATTTCGATACCAGCTTTCTTCAACGCACCCATGAGTTGGCTATAGCTGAGACCCTCGAGACGCGCAGCAGCGTTGATACGTTGGATCCACAAAGCACGGAAGGTGCGTTTTTTGTTCTTACGATCGCGATAAGCGTACTGGAGACCTTTCTCCCAAGTGTTTTTGGCAACTGTCCAAACGTTTGCACGGCCACCAAAATTGCCTCGTGTGAGGCTCAAAATCTTCTTACGACGGTTGCGCGAAGCAACGTGATTGACTGATCTTGGCATAGTTTTACTAGTTTAAAAATTTGGTGGTTAATAATTAACGGAGAACCAACATCTCGCGAACAGAGCGCAAGTTAGTTGAATCAACCAATGCAACGTGAGTCAAGTTGCGTTTTTGTTTTTTAGTCTTCTTTGTCAGAATGTGACTCTTGTAAGCGTGTTTACGCTTGATTTTGCCCGTTCCGGTAAGAGCGAATCTTTTTTTAGCACCGGAATTAGTCTTTACCTTTGGCATTTTGTTAATAATTTAAA
>JAFZGC010000010.1 GCA_017555595.1 Paludibacteraceae bacterium
ATCTCTCCTTTAATTTGCTGCCCAGAACGCAAAACGACCACCTCTGCTTGGGTAGAGATGAGGCAAATGGTTAGGAGAATCCATAGATGTAATAATCGTTTGTGCATATCAACAATTTTGTGTGACCCCGCTGGGATTCAAACCCAGGACCTTCAGAACCGGAATCTGACGCTCTATTCAACTAAGCTACGGAGCCTTGTGTTCTGCAATTCTTAGTCTCGCCTACCTACGAGTATAAGTATGTAATACATGAGTGTTCCCAAGGAGGCTAAAGCTGCTACTACATAAGTGTAAGCAGCGCTGCGTAGTGCCGTTGATGCCATAGGTGTAGTTTGGCGGTCAGTAATACCAGCTTGCTCCAACCATGCCACAGCACGCATACTTGCATTGATTTCCACAGGTAGGGTAATAAAGGCAAACAGAGTGGTTAGTCCATAAAGGATGATGCCAATAAGCAATAATTTAGGAAAAATTTCAATCAATAATATACCCCCTAATAGCACCCAAGTTACCCATTGCGAAGCAAAACTAACTACAGGTACTAATGCTGTACGCATACGCAATGGAGCGTAAGCAAAAGCATGCTGCAAGGCGTGCCCGCATTCGTGTGCAGCCACAGCTGCGGCTGCAACATTGGCTGAGTTATATACAGCTTCCGATAGGTTGACTGTCTTGGTTTGTGGGTCATAATGATCTGTCAAATGACCTTGGGTACATGTGACTTGCACGTCTGTAATGCCATTGTCGCGTAACATTTTTTCTGCTACTTGGCGACCTGTCAATGGCAAGCCTACTTGTGAATACTCTTTAAAGCGACGGTTTAACAAAGCACTGACCCCCCAGCTGGCTAACGCAATGGTAATAAATAAAACAAAATACATAAATTATAAATAGTTAAAAGTTTATTGTTTACATTATTTATTCTTATACATCTTTCTCCTACATACTTTGCAGTTGCCAAACATATATAACGAGAAGTGGTGTGGAATAAAATTCGACCACCGTTTGTCCGCCAACATGCGGCTGATGGTAGAGTCTTTCACTACACTGACTCTTCCGCATCGCTGACACACAACTTGTACGGATGAATCAGTGGCTTTCACTAATTCATATTGCGCAGTACGCACGCCAAATTCTTTGTCCAATCGTTGTATTAAATTAGCATCTTCTAATAGTGCGAGCGTGTTGTACACGGTAGCTCTGCTAATAGTCAATTCGGTAAGTGCTTCGCGTAACTCTTCTATATTAAATCGCTGTAATCGACATATAGCAGCCAATATAGTAAAACGCTCAGAGGTATGCCTTAATTGATGCTCATTCAAGTAAGTACAAAGTTTTTCTCGTGTGTATTGAAGTATATCTTCTTTCTTATTCGGCATTAAATATTTTTGATGTAAGCACGGCGACGCTTATGTATCTTATGTGGGAATAATTCCCAATGTGATTGATTCTTGCTGTTAGTTTCTAAAATAGAAGTGGTTTCTACACGCTGGATACCATATTTGACGAAATATGGGTGCTGGTCTGCGATAATTACAGCATTAAGTCCCTTGTCTTGATAATCGGGTCGGACTGCAATAATCAGCAAGTCAAAGGCCTCCATTTGTTTTGCGTGTAACGCTTTTAGCATATGATACCAACCGAATGGGAATAATTTACCCTTGCATTTGCGCAGTGCATTGGAGATGTCAGGCATACCAACACCCACGCCTACAACTTCTTCTTTTTCATTCACAACAACTGTCACGAAATCGAAATTAAGTAGCGGGAAGAATGAGTCGCAATAGTATTTCTTTTGCTTGTCGGTAAGTGGTTGGAAATTATATAATTTTTGGTATGCTACGTCTATTACATCCATATATTGCATTCCATATTTCTTTACCAACTCTTTGCAATTCTTCACTTTATCCACCCGTACCCTACTTCTCTCTCGCACGATTTTATCCATTCGTTCAAACCTTTCGGGCAGTTTCGTTAGAGGGTTTATTTGATATTCAATCCAATCTGCTTCTTTTATCAATCCGTAAGCATCCATATGTCGTACATAGTACGGATAGTTGTAGAGTGAAGCCATTGGAGCTAAATGATCATATCCCTCCAACAGCAACCCTTGGTGGTCAAAGTCCGTAAACCCTACAGGACCATTAATTTTCTCCATTCCTTTAGACTTACCCCATTCAGCTACAGCATCCAACAACGCAAAACTTACTTCTTGATCATCAATAAAATCAATCCAACCAAAACGAACATGTTTAACGCCCCATTTTTTGTTAGCTGCATGATTGATAATGCCTGCAATTCGTCCTATAGGACGATTGTCGCGATATGCCATAAACAATATGTGCTCACACACATCATGCGCTGGATTAACTTTTGCGTCAAAGACATTCAGTTCATCACTAATCAATTGTGGACAAAAATATTCGCAATCTTTGTAAAAGTCATTGCCAAAACGAACAAATTCTTTTAATTCACGACGTGTCGTGATTTGTTTAATTTCTACAGCCATAATTACTTTATTTGCATAAATCGGCGGCAAAGGTACATATTTTTTATCAAATATGCAACTTTCAACACTTTTTTTCAAGGAAATCGCATCAAAATTTACCAAATACATTCATTTTTTTGTTCCAAATAGTTGTCAAACTATGAGGAAAGTAAAGTATGGTACGGGAATGGTAATAGTGTAGTAATGGGAGAGGCGGGAGAAATACATGTCAACCTCTAAAAACCACATTTTTGGACCTAATTTGATGCGCTTTCCTTGAAAAAAAGTGTTGAAAGTTGCATATATGCAAAAAAAGTAGTAATTTTGCACCCGATTTGAGAGTTAACCATTATTAGTGTCGTCTAGAAATGAAGAAATTATCATCTGTAGCAATCTATTGTTCTAGTTCAAACAAAGTTCGTTCCTCCTACATGGATGCGGCTCGGAGATTGGGGGAACTTTTTGCTCAATCGGGTATTTGTATGATTTATGGTGATGGTGGCATAGGTTTGATGGCCGCAGCGGCTGAAGGAGTATTGGATGCTGGGGGAGAAGTGCTAGGTGTTATTCCACAATTTATGGTGGATGCGGGCTGGAATAATCCACGAAGTACACACACTATTGTTACTAATACAATGCATGAACGAAAAGCTACTATTTGCCAAAAAGCAGAAGCTATGGTGGCGTTGCCAGGTGGGATAGGCACATTTGAAGAGTTGCTGGAATGTCTTACATGGAAGCAATTAGGATTGCATACTTGTCCTGTGATTATCCTTAATACAGATGGTTATTACGATCGACTTCTATCTTGTTTGGATTATATGATAGAGGAGCAAATGATGCGTCCTATTCATCGAGATATGTTTATAGTTGTAAATACTCCAGAGGATGTAATACCTGCGATTCTTGCAGCTCCAGAATGGGATTCTTCGACTCGCCGATTGGCTGCAATCTAATTTACGAATGATTAATTTACCCCATATATCTTCAATTTACTCTGAGTCTTGGGTGGCTTGGGTTTTGTTCGCTTTGTTGGTAGTCGCTCTATCTAATCCATCGGTGGGGAAGGTAGGGGTAATATGGCATGGGGTGTTTAGTCAAGCAGAGCGCACCTACTCCTTTCGCGCACGAGCTTGGGCTGATGAAATTACATTGCGTGGTTTTCAGTTGGGGATTGTGGCAATGGCGATATTGATGTGGATACATCCAATGAATGTTTCGCATCCTATAATATATGCAAAAGTATTAGGCGTATTATTGGGGACGTATGTGGTTCAATCGATATTAGTACATATAGTTGCATGGGTGTTTTTGTCTACAAAACGAATGGATGCCGTGTTAGAACAACGCAATAATATCCGTACATTAGTTTGCATAGGTATTTACCCTATTTTACTATTATGGATGAACGTATCAGTAATACCGTCACTATTCTTAGGTCTGATAATTGTCTTATTTTTTATTATGCTAATAGGTAAGAGTTTACAATTGTTTTATACGAATCCGTTATCAATATTATACATTTTATTATATATTTTCTGCTTGGAAATACTTCCTATAGTGGTTAGTGTTTTGATAGTAGAGCATTTAATATGATGATGAAAAAAATTAAGAATATCCTTATTTCTCAGCCTCGTCCGTTATCAGATCGTAATCCTTATACAGACATGGCGGCATCTTTTGGTGTGCAGTGTGATTTCCAGCAATTGATTCGCGTAGAGGGCGTGAATGTGCGCGAGTTTCGCGACCAGCACATCTATTTGGAAGATTATACGGCAGTTATAGTTAGTTCGCGTTTAGGAATAGATCATTTTTTTCGTTTATGCGAAGAATCGCGTTTTTCTGTTCCTCAAAACATGCATTACTATTGTATTTCCGAGGCGGTAGGCAATTACCTACAAAAGTACATTCAGTATCGTAAGCGCAAAGTGTTTACGGCAGAGAATAATCGTTTTGAGGATTTGTTGCCTGCCATGTTGCGACGTCCAAACGAAAAGTATTTGATGGTCATGTCGGATGTGCATAATGACGATGATATTAATATGTTTGCTGAGCATAACATTGCTGTCAAACCAGCTATAATGTATCGTACAGTAGCTTCAGAATGGCCAGAGGAAAAATCATTCAACTACGATATGGTGGTGCTTTTTACACCATCTGGTGTAGCAGCACTCAAGAAGAATTTCCCTGATTGGGAGCAGGGTGATACAGTTATCGCTTGTTTTGGTGCTAATACATTGGTGGCAGTGGAAGAAAATGGTTGGCGTGCGGATATTAAAGCTCCTACACCAAATTGTCCAAGTATCACAACTGCTATCAAGCAATACTTAGAAGCACAAGAGGAGCAATAGTGGTGAAGCAGACCTTCCCAAAGTCGGAGAAGCTGTGTGGACAGATTAATGTGGAGCATCTGTATGCACATGGACAGCGTTTTGTGGCATGGCCTTTGCGTGTCACCTACCTGCTTGTGGAAGAGCAGACACAGGTGCTGACCTGGGCACCAAAGTCTCTATTTAAGCACGCAGTAGATCGCAATCATCTGCGTCGCTTGATGCGCGAGGCATACCGACTGAATAAGGTGGTGCTGGAAGAGTCTGGCTGCCATTACCAATTGGCATTCAACTATATAGATAAACAACAGCAGCCCTATACCGTCATAGATAAAGCAATGCGCAAGGCGCTGCGGCGTTTGGCTATACCTTCTACTGCGGAGTGAGTATGACAATAAAGACATTCATACGAAAGTGCTTTTTGCTGCCTGTATATTTCTACAGACAGTGTATCTCTCCGCTCACACCTCCATCGTGTCGCTATACCCCCACATGCAGCCAATACATGGTAGAGGCCGTGATGAAATACGGCATCTTGAGGGGTGGATGGTTAGGGATAAAACGCATCTTGCGTTGTCATCCTTGGGGAGGAAGTGGATATGATCCTGTACCATAATCCTTGAATTTTAGATGTAAAACTATCAACAAAAATGCGAATAGATATTCTCACAGCGTGTCCAGAATTGTTGGAGTCTCCACTCAACCATTCGATCGTTCAACGAGCTAAAGATAAAGGGCTCGTGGAGATTTATGTGCATAACTTGCGTGACTTCACCCTAGATAAACATCGCAAAATAGACGATTATGCATTTGGCTTTGGAGCGGGTATGGTTTTGCAGGTGGAGCCGATTGATCGTGCGATAGAGTTCTTGACGAGCCAACGTCATTATGATGAGATTATCTTCACCGCGCCTGATGGTGAGCGATTTACGCAACGTGAGGCGAATGTCCTGTCGCTCAAGGAGAACATCATCATCCTTTGTGGCCACTATAAGGGCGTAGATCAACGTGTGCGCGATTATTTGATTACCAAGGAGTATACAATTGGTGATTTTGTATTGACGGGTGGTGAGATGCCTGCGGCTATCATGACGGATGCTATTGTGCGCCTATTGCCTGGTGCGATGGGCGATGGGACTAGCGCGCTTAGCGATAGTTTTCAGGATGGACTGCTAGAGCCAGGAGTTTATACCCGACCAGCCGAATATAAAGGATGGAAAGTGCCAGAGATACTGTTATCTGGTCATCAAGCAAAGATTGAAGATTGGCTTTACGAGGAATCGATTCGTCATACGCGTGAACGCCGTCCTGATTTGCTCGAGGAATGATATTTAGGAAAAAAGCGCAAAAATTTGCGTATGTAGAAAAAAAGCAGTATCTTTGCGCAAAATTAGGAAAACAATAACTTTAAATAAATACTAATTTTCAAGATTATGTCAAAAGTTACCGTAGTAGGCGCAGGCAACGTAGGTGCTACATGCGCAAATGTGTTGGCAGTTAAGAAGGTTGCCAGCGAAGTCGTATTGATCGACATCAAAGAGGGCGTTGCTGAAGGCAAAGCCATGGATATCATGCAAACTGCTCAATTGTTGGGCTTTGACACTGTTGTAAAAGGTGTTACCAACGATTATAGCCAAACTGCAGGTTCTGATGTAGTAGTTATTACCTCTGGTCTGCCACGCAAACCCGGTATGACCCGCGAAGAGCTCATCGGTGTAAACGCAGGTATCGTTAAGAGCGTTGCTAACCAAATCCTCACATACTCTCCTAACGCTATCCTCGTTGTGGTTTCTAATCCTATGGATACAATGGCTTACCTTACATACAAAGCACTCGGTTTGCCACGCAACCGCGTCATTGGTATGGGTGGTGCATTGGATAGCAGCCGCTTCAAATACTTCTTGAGCCAAAAACTCGAGTGCAATGCTAACGAAGTAGAAGGTTTCGTAATCGGTGGTCACGGTGATACTACTATGATTCCTATGACCCGCTTCGCTACTTACAAAGGTATGCCAGTTAGCGAGATGATTAGCGCAGAGGAACTCGAGCAAGTAGCTAAAGACACTATGGTAGGTGGTGCTACTCTCACAGGTCTCCTTGGTACCAGCGCATGGATGGCTCCAGGTGCAGCAGCTGCTGCTGTGGCAGACAGTATCATCAACGACCAAAAGAAGATGATTCCATGTTCTGCTTACCTCGAGGGCGAGTATGGTTACAACGATATCACTATCGGTGTTCCATGTATTATTGGTAAGAACGGTATTGAGAAGATCGTTGAGCTTCCATTGAACGAGGCAGAGAAAGCATTGTTCGCTGACAGCGAGGAGGCTGTAGCTAAGACTACTGCTATCTTGAAAGAAATTAACGTTCTCTAATTTTATTTATGGCTGATTTATTTCAAAAGTGCCACCACGACCTTCTGGAAGAAGTCAAACGCCGTAATGTCTATCCATATTTCCACACACTGGAGTCGCGTCAGGCTCCAGTAGTGGAGATGGAGGGCAGACGTCGTATCATGTTAGGAAGCAATAACTACCTCGGCTTCACAGAGGATCCTATTGTGATAGAGGCAGGACACCGCGCGTTGGACAAATACGGAACAGGTGTGTCTGGCAGTCGCTTCCTCAATGGTACACTTGATTTGCACCTGGAGTTAGAGGAAGCACTGGCGCGTTTCACGGGCTATGAAGCTGCCATGACGTGTGGTACGGGCTTCCAAACCAATTTGGCGATTATTTCTACCATTTGCGGTCGCAATGACTATATCCTCAACGACCGCGAGAACCATGCCAGCATTTATGACGCATGCCGCTTGTCTAACGCCACTGTATTGCGCTACAAGCACTCGGATATGGAGGATCTGGAGAAGAAACTCCAGCAGATTCCAGAAACAGCGGGCAAACTCATTGTCACCGACGGTGTGTTCTCTATGCGAGGCGATATATGCCGTTTGCCAGAGATCGTGGCATTGGCGGAGAAGTATGGTGCTCGTGTGATGGTGGATGACGCACACGGTTTTGGTGTACTGGGCGAAGGTGGTAAGGGTACTGCTGCGCACTTTGGTTTGCAAGACAAGGTGGACATTACCATGCTCACATTCTCCAAGTCGCTTGCCAGCATTGGTGGCTGTATGCTTTCCAGCAAACGCATTTACGATTATGTGGCGCACTCTTCGCGTCCATTCATTTTCTCTGCATCCATTACGCCATGTAGTGCTGCTACTGCATTGGCTGCGTTGCAACAATTAGAGAAAGACCCAGAGCGTCCAACACGATTGATGAATATCGCACAATACTTCCGCACCAAACTGCTGGATGCTGGTGTGAAAATCATTGAGGCTCCAACCCCTATTGTGCCTATTTTCACCTATAAGACACTTGATACGCTCTGGTATGGAAAAGCACTATTTGACGAAGGAGTATATGTCAACCCTGTTATCGCTCCTGCTTGCGTAGAGGGTGAATGTTTGTTGCGCACTACCCTCATGGCTACTCATACAGAGCCGGTTATTGATGAGGCGGTAGAGATTATCGCTCGCGTGTTGCGCAATACGCCTAATTATTAATTCATAACTACTTACGATGAATACACTTCTTATCACAGGAGGTTCTTCGGGTATAGGTCTTGCCACTGTTCAGTACTTTGTGTCGAAACAGTGGCAAGTCTTTGAACTCAGCCGCAGCGGAAGCAGCAGTGAGCAAGTCTGTCATATTTATTGCGATGTGACCGATGAGAGTTCCGTGCAGCAAGCCCTGACTCAGGTCATGCAACATACCGACCATTTGGATGTGGTGATCAGCAATGCTGGGTTTGGTATCTCTGGTCCGATTGAGTTCACCGATTCCAGTGCGGCCAAGAAGCAGTTCGATGTGAACTTCTTTGGTGCGTTCTATCTAGTAAAGGCGACCTTGCCTATCTTGCGTCAGCAGGGTTATGGTCGTGTACTGTTCACTTCTTCGGTGGCTGCGGAGTTGAGTATTCCGTATCAAGGTTTCTATAGTGCCAGCAAGTCGGCTCTGAATGCTATGGCATTGGCGTTGGCTAATGAGGTACGTGCGTTTGGTATACATGTGGCAGTTTTGATGCCTGGTGATGTGGCAACTGGATTTACTAGCGCGCGCGAAAAAGAAATAAAAGGTGCTGATGTCTATCACAACGCACATGCTGCTGTAGCCGCCATGGAACGTGATGAACAAAGCGGCATGTCTCCTGTGCAGATGGCACGCGACTTGTATCGTATGGCTACAACCTCATCACCTAAACCACTCTATATAGGTGGAATGATTTATAAGGTATTCTGCTTGCTCAATCGTTTGTTGCCTAAGCGAATCGTTAATTGGATTGTGGGAAAACTTTATTGTTGAAATACTTGCAACTCTGTAATACGAACTGTACGTAAGAGGCTTTCCATTTCTTTTATAGATTGACTACATTGATTTTCAAGTTGAAGGATTAGTGGAGTCAATTTCTTTTTTTTCTCATTGTCGGCATTACCATATTCTACACGCAAATTGTGTAAAGTGCCCCTATCTTTTATTGTTTGGGATTTTTTTATTTCCCATTCCTGATATTGTTTACGAGCTATATGACTACGAAAATCATGCAATGAAGAATAAACTGTAGAGTCGTTGAAAATAAAAAAAAATTAATACTTAATTTTTTA
>JAFZGC010000069.1 GCA_017555595.1 Paludibacteraceae bacterium
AAAGTAAAACTGCAAAAATTAGTCTTTCCTGAAGGTGTTTTGTGGGATAAAGTTAATGAGAGTTTTCGAACATTGAAAATAAATAGGGTGTTTGATGTAATCCACTCATTAACTGATAATTACAATGATAAAAAAGAAAGATGCGATAATGAAATTTCTCCATTATCGCATCTTGTCGGGATGGCGAGATTCGAACTCACGACCTCCTGCTCCCAAAGCAGGCATTCTAACCGGGCTGAACTACATCCCGCTGCTTTCTCTCTCGAAATCGGGTGCAAAGGTACTGCTTTTTTTTGATATGACCAAATATTTTTGAAAAAAAATGCAAAAAAAGTGCTTTTTTTTGAATATTCCAGTTTTTTTTAGTACCTTTGCACGGTTTTTTGGGCATTAAAAACAATAATAATAATAATATATAAGGTATAACATAATGGATAAAAACACGTGGATTGGCTTCTTATTAATAGCCGCAATCATTGTAGGATTTTCATTTTTGAATCGTCCTTCCGAGGAAGAGTTAGCTGAGCGCCAACGCGTTCAAGATTCTCTTATTGTAGTACAAGCACAAGAGGTGGAGGCACAACGTATTTCAGAACAAATCACGGCCAAGTTACAAGCCGAACAAACAACTACTCCATCTGAAGATTTGGCATTGCAAGTAGCTACTATATATGGTCCTTTTGCTCCAGCTGCACAAGGTACGGAAGGACTTATCACGATTGAAAATGAAAAAGTACGTATCGGCGTATCGTATCGTGGAGGTCGAATAGCTAAAGCCCAACTCAAAGAGTACAAGGCATATGGTGATAGTGTAAACCCACTTTGTTTATTTCAAAACGATGAGAGTTCGCTCAACTTCACGCTTTACACCAACAACAACCGAGTTCTAACTACGCAGAATCTCTATTTTACTGCAGCAGAGCAAACAACAGACTCATCTGGAAATAGCACGCTTATTATGCGTCTCAACACCAATATTGAGGACTGCTATTTGGATTTTGTATATACATTGCCTGCCAACGATTACATGGTTGGTATGAGTATCCAGCCACACAATATGCAATGGGTATTAGCTCAGAACATGTCGTCTGTGCAAATGCAATGGAATCAATCTATTCCACAACAAGAAAAGGGACGCAAGTTTGAAGAGAAATATGCACAATTGCAATATATGTTTGTTGGTGGTGACATAGACAAACTATCAGAAGCAAAAGCTGATCATGAAAACGAATCTGCTCGCATTAAGTGGATTGCCTATAAAGATCAATTCTTCTCCACCGTGCTGATTGCCGAGGATGCCTTTGAGTCCACCAACATGGAATCATCTCTGTTCAATCAACACAGCCATTACCTCAAGGAGTATAAGACAACCACTTTCTTGCCATTGGATATTACAGGCAAGAAAAGCACCGACCTACGCTACTACCTCGGTCCAAACCACTACAACACGCTCAAGGCATACGACAATGATGTAGAGAAAAGCGAGAAATTGCACCTCAACGAATTAGTGCCATTAGGTTGGAAGATTGTGGCGTGGATCAACAAAGCATTGGTGATTCCTATGTTCGACCTATTCAGTTCATGGGGATTGCACATCGGTATTGTGATTCTGCTGATGACTTTGGTTATCAAGTTGATTATCTTACCATTTGTTTTCGCATCATACAAATCTAGTGCAAAGATGCGCGTACTTAAACCACAATTAGACGAGATTAACGCTAAATATCCACCAGAGAAGATGCAAGAGCGCCAACAAGCCACTATGGCTTTATATCAAAAGGCAGGCGTTAGCCCTATGTCTGGATGTTTGCCAATGCTCTTCCAATTCCCTGTACTGATGGCTATGTTCTGGTTCTTGCCAACAGCTATCGAACTGCGTGGCCAATCGCTTTTCTGGGCAGATGACCTATCCACATACGATGCTATCATCACATGGGACACACCTATTCCATTGTTTGGTACTCACCTCTCACTCTTCTGTTTGATTATGACTGTAGTGAATATCATTTACACACACATCACTATGCAACAGCAATCTGGTGGTCAAGAGATGAAGATGATGCGCTGGATGATGTACCTCATGCCACTGATGTTCCTCTTCTTCTTCAACGATTATGCGGCTGGCCTCAGCTACTACTACTTCGTTAGCCTATTGATGACAATTATCCAAACCATGATTTTCCGCTGGACTATCAACGATAAGAAGGTATTGGCAGAAATGGAGGCGAATGCGAAGAAAAAGGGAACGAAAAAGAAATCAGGCTTTGCAGCTCGCCTTGAAGCTATGCAACGCGAACAACAACGCATAGCACGCGAACAAGCCAAAGAACAACAGAAGAAAATGAGATAACGCATTGGGATAAAACCCTGTTAATGGTATATTTATGAAAACAAAATTGATTATATTAGTCCTCTGCTCAGCAATGAGCATAGGACTTTTTGCGCAAAATAACGCAAGCGAAGCGAAACAGAAATACACCTTCAGCGATTTCTTTGATGCATTAGACTTGCCTACCGTTTTGGGCGTAGGTTTTACGCCAAATGGCATTGAGAGTGCCACTTTCAACTCGGCAATGCGTCTCGGTTGGCGTCATCACAAGAACTACGGTACCTTTGTGTATATCACCTACGACACACACAGCAACACCTACGACTCTTTACTCATACAAGGAACCAACATCCGTAATGGGGAGGTATGGTACAACGAGATTGGAATGAGTGTAGGTTATCGTATTCCTTTGGTGAAAGACATCAAGGCTTTTTACGAGAAACCTTATTTTCACCCATGGGATGTGTTTGTAAGTATCCAACCTGGTGTATCTATCGCCACAGTAAAGAATATTGAGAATTATGTTCGTTCCGGCGAAGAAGTGCTTGACGAATTAGGTAATGCAGGAATATCAGGAGTCATAGACCCTGTTTACGAGATGAAGAACTACGACAACGTAGTACCTACTCTGCGTTTTTCCGCTGGCGTAGAATGGTTTATCATGCCCAACTTTGGTGTATTTGCCGAAGCTTCTTATACGCAACACCTCATGCCTACTATTATTGAGCAAGCTGCTATCAATAAAGGCGAAATCAAGAACCCTTCGGGACCTATCACATTGTCAGTAGGACTCTCGTTATTTTTTAATTAATTTATGTAGCCATAGGTTATAGACAAGAAATACGCCATTTATGTTTTGATTCATAGATGGCGTTTTTTATGTTTTCTCCCATCTCTCCCGTTACCATTCCGTTACCACTCCGTACCATTCTTTACTTTCCCTATAGTCGGACAACCATTTGCGTTTTGAAACAAGAAAAAATGAATGTATTTGACAATTTTTAATGCGGTTGCCCCGAAAAAACTTACCGATATTTGCTCAATTCAAAAAAATGTTGTAACTTTGCACCGCAAAGTCAAGTAATAGCCGACATTAACTATTAACTGACTAAGCAGACATATAAAAAGGCGTTTATTGCGCTCTGTTCTGACGTTATGAAACTTCGCAACTTTCAAAACTTTTTTCAGGACTTAGCAACGATAGATGCCCTACGGGATATAAAAACTATCCCTCTTGTGCTTATTGGTACAAGGGTATTTTATATTCGGCGTGGGCTTCGCGTTGTCAGTTCTAAAAAAGTTGGGCAATGCGAAGGCCTCATAACGTGGAACGACAGCTGTCGAAATCCACGTTTTTTTATACCTTTAATGGAACTTATTTATACTAACTATAAAACACAATGAAGAAACTACTATTTTTGCTGCTTCTTGTGGTGTCGCATACGGTTATTTGTGCGCAGGAGGTGCCTCGATGGGTGATAAAGAAACCGCGCCCTGCCAACGACACCTACCTATATGTCATAGAACGAGGTGTGGGCGTCACCGAAATGGAGGCTCGTAATCGCGCGATGGGATTAGTATATCGCAATACGATAGAACGATTATCATTGGCTATTGAATTAACCAGTATCAACGATGCTATTGCTAAAGGTAGCAACTATGGCGATACCTCAGAGGGTATAAATGTGCCTATCAACAAAGTATGTGAGTATATCCAACAAGAAAACAACCAATATGCTGTATATGTATTGTGCCAAGTAGCGCTGAACGCACAAATTCCTACCCTGTTTACCGATTTCAATCAGTGCAATCAAGCAGTTAAGGATCAAGACCCTATACCCTCTTGGTGCAATGACACTTGGCGAGCTACTAATTATCCACACAACAAGTATGTTCAGGCATTAGTAAGAGGCACAACGCAAACAGGCGAAAGCGTTGAACAAACGCATATACGATTGAAAAGGAAAGCACAAGCAGAAATACTACAACATATCATCACTACCCAAAAAACGATAAAGGACATTCCCAATCTATCTCTGGAGAGTTGGCATAATCAAAAGACCAACGAGATATATGCCTTTGCTTGGGTACAGCGACAAGAGTTGACGCATGCATGGGAGAAACAGATCATAGGTTATATCACACGTGCAGAGATAGCGTTAGAGGAAGCTCAGGAATTGATTAATGAAGGGGAAAAGATTACGGCACGCAAGTCAATTACTAAAGCACTACAATACCTGCAACAGATTGAGGAACTACAAACTGCAGTACAACATGTGGATGCTAATGTTGCTATGGAAGATATTGCCTTCGCAGAAAGCAACCAACTCACACAACGAGCAAGAGCCTTATCCCTACAAGTGAAGAATGGAACAAGCCTCTATATTGGAGGTCATGTGACCACCTTTGATGATGCATACCCCAATCTTATACAACAGATTAAGCAAGAAATAGCACACATCGGTTGTACTTTCGCAGCACAAGAAGCAGAAGCCGAGTGGGTGATTCGTCTGCAAGGTGCAACGATAGATAGCTATATTTCAAAGATACAAGACTACACCACATATGTTGTCATAGTAGAGGTGGATGTAGAGATTATTAAGAAAGGACATTGTATCTACGCGGGTAAAGCTAGTAATAAAGGCGTTCACACCAACAATCATACCGCAGCAGCTCATACCGCATTTGAAGATGCGGGCAAAGAGATAGCTGCCAAAATCAACGAAATAATAAACAAATAAAATATCCTTATTAAACATTTTACAACAATGAAGACAAAATTTATCTTATTCATTTTCTTGTTAGTTTCGGGAATGATGTCTGCCCAAGTGAAGCGTGTCGCTATCCTTGAAACGGTGGATAAAGAAAACAAAGTATCGTATGCTAGTAAACTTATGCTACGTACCAGCCTTAGTAAAGCCATTACCAACACAGCTGGATATGAAGCATACGATCGTACAGACATCGATGCTATCATGGGAGAACAGAACTTCCAACGCACAGGTTTGGTGAGCACCGACCAAATCAAACGATTGGGCGAAATGGCTGGGGTTAATTACATCCTTGTAGCAGAAGCGGCTGTGATAGATACAAAGAACATGTTTATTACGGCTAAGTTACTCGATGTAGAGACTGCACGCACCATCATTACTGATTATGTAACCATGGGAATGGATATCAACTCTATTCAACAAGGCTGTACCGAATTGGCTAAAAAAATGTTTTATAACAACGCAGAGAACACCAGCCATATTTCTTCCGAAAAAAACATTGCCCTTCAGCAAGAACAAGACATAGAAGCACCTAACGCATTTACACACGAATTAATCCGCAACTCAAGAAGTACACAACAGATGTTCGGCGTAGAAAAATATTCATATGGCAATTTACAAATGGATGAGAAGGCTTTCATCAACTTCTTGTATAAAAACAATAAGAAGGTATATGCCGATTACGTAAACGGAACCAAACTTATAACTGCTGGCTGGTGGTTATTCGGTGGCGGATTATTACTTGCTATTCCTATCGGGCTTGCAGGAATAGAAAGTGACGAGGATGTATTTTTTGGACTGGGTATTCCATGTTGGACTATCGGAGGTGCTGCGTTTGTGTCTTCTATACCTATTTTAGGCGTAGGATATACCAAAAAGAATCGTGCTCTTGATACAATCAACCATTCTGCCAAAGCACAAAATCTCTCATTAAGTTTACAAGCTAATCAAAACGGTATAGGCTTGGCTTTGCACTTCTAACCTTATCACCCAACCATCCATTCAAAAGGAATACAGTGAATCACAATCCGCATAATTGGTTTATTTCAATCCAATTATGCGGATTTATTTATAAATTACGACGGCGTATTCCGTCAGATAGGAGGCGATAGATGTTTTGCTGTTCCTCGGTGAGCAACGAAAGGTGGTGATTCATCACATTCTCATCGCCTCGGAGGGCAGGTCCCGTCTGCGCATCGCGCGGAGATAGGGTGTGAATCTTAGCTGCTGTCTCATCAATCAACGGCAATAGTGCCGAGAAAGGAATGTGCGTATTCTTCAATAGTTCCGCAGCCATGGTGTACATAAGGTTGGTAAAGTTATTGGTAAACACACCCGCTACATGCAAGCGCTCGCGGTCGTGTTGCGATGCCTCATACACACGACTCGTGATAGTCAACGCCAACGAATAGAGCGCACTAATATCATCTATCCCGCGCGCCTCAAAGAACACAGGCACCGTGGAAAAATCCTCAATCACACGCGCCTTGCTGAAAGTCTGGAAGGGATAAAACACACCCGCATGTGGTTTATCATCACCAAAAACCGTGATGGGCATAGTACCCGATGTATGGAGATGCAACGAACGCTCCCTACCCTGTACCTGCGCGACCACAGAAGCCAACGCCTCGTCCTTTACCGCATAGATATAGACATTTGCCTGAGGCAATTGATCCAATCCCTCGCGGCTACAGACCATCTGGCAAGCAACGCCCTTCTTGCGAAAAGCATAGTCCAGATTGGTGGCTACATTACCCTGACCGATAATAACGATGTTCATTTTTTAGGTTAAAGGCTAAAGGTTAGAGGTTAAAGGTAGGGATTTATAGAACTCGGTGACGGCGATAATGCCGTTTTCCCATACCTCCAAGTCCATAGACTCGTTGGGCGAGTGAATAGCATTCTTCTCCAAGCCAAAGCCCATGAGGATCGTCTTCACACCCAATATCTGCTCGAAACTACTAATAATAGGAATACTACCTCCTCGGCGAGCAGCCAAAGGTTTCTTGCCAAAAGCCACCTCAAAGCCATGTTCAGCAGCTTTATAAGCAGGTATATCTATTGGGCAAACATATCCCTGTCCACCATGCATAGGCGTCACTTTCACGCGCACGCCCTGAGGCGCGATACTTTGCATATATTCCACAAACGCTTGGCTCACTTTCTCGTGGTCTTGGTTGGCTACCAAACGACAACTTACTTTCGCATATGCCTTACTCGGCAAGACGGTCTTACTGCCCTCGCCCGTATAGCCACCCCAGATGCCGCAGATGTCGAACGATGGACGACAAGAGTTACGTTCCAAGGTAGAAAAACCTTCTTCGCCGAAAGTGGCATCTACATCTATCGCCTGACAATAAGCTTCCTCCGAGAATGGAATCTGCTTAATCATTTCACGCTCTGCTTCTGGAATAGGTAGTACATCATCATAGAAATGAGGGATAGTGATGCGTCCGTGCTCGTCCACCACCTGCGAGAGCATCTCCGTGATGGCATTGATTGGGTTCTTCACAGCACCACCAAAGTGACCGCTATGCAGGTCGCGGTTAGGACCTGTAACCTCTATTTCCCAATATGCTAATCCGCGTAACCCCGTGGTGATAGATGGTGTGTCTTTGCCTATCATAGAGGTGTCGCTTACGAGAATAATATCGCAGGCAAGCAAGTCCTTATGCTCCTCCAAAAACGCCTCCAGACTTGGACTGCCGATTTCCTCTTCGCCCTCAAAGATAAACTTCACACGGCAGTTCATCAGTCCATTTTTGACAAGATACTCAAACGCTTTGACCTGAATCATAGCTTGTCCTTTGTCATCATCCGCACCGCGTGCATAAAGACGACCATCGCGAATATCAGGTTCCCAAGGATTGGAGTGCCAAAGTTCCAAAGGCTCCACAGGCATCACATCGTAGTGGGAATAGACAAGTACCGTAGGTATATCCCCGCCTTTAACCTCCATCGGCGAGTACTCCGCATACACAAAGGGATTACCCACGGAAGGCATCACTTCAGCGTGTTGTGCGCCTGCGGCGAGCAGGAGTTCACGCCAGCGTTCAGCACAACGAAGCATGTCTTCTTTGTGTGCAGGCTGACAACTGACACTGGGAATACGAATCAAACTCGCCCACTCCTCCATGAAGCGGGCACGATTTTCTGCGATGTATGAACGAATCATATATAATTATGAATTTTGAATTATGTGTGTTTTCAAAAAAATGCTGCATTGCCACTTGACTCGAGAAAACTCCCTAAGACAGGATTTGAGGGGTACAAGTCCTTTGTAATCTAACTGCCTCATCGCTACGACAAATGTCGGTCACCGCGCAGAGTATTAGCACGCCATTGGAAAGAGCACCTTTCTCGGAAAAAAATTATGTGTTGAGTTTTCCGGTTCTCGGCAATGCAACAATATATTAAGACCGCTTCGCTACGCTCGCTGCCAGATTGTACTCTGTGTTTATATTCTTTACAAATTCTGTGCCAAACACCTAAAATCGCCACGCCAATGTAGCCACAATGCGATGGGTATGTGTACCCACATCAAAAGGCAACATTTGCATTTCTGTGGCATACTGATGAATAGTTTGCCAACGATATTGGTATGCCAATTGTGCTGTCACAATATTACTTCGATATCCGATACCTGCACTTGCATATTGCGAAGCCGCTGTATAACGATAATCCATATCCATACGTACATCGTTATAGCCTAACATCCAAATAGGATCCTCCTTGAGGAATGATGATTCATAAACATATCCTGTGTTGATAAATACCCCACGCCATGCTTGTACTTCGGCACCTACACGCAAAGTATGCACATCTTCCATCTGTGCGTCATGTGCATAGTCGTATTGTAATGCGAGCATACCTATTGCGCCCAGTTGACCTGCTACACTAACGCTCGAACGCAATGGGGATAACATTTCGGTTTGGAACAGATAACCATTTGGAGGAGCAACATCATACTTATTACCATTGATATTGCTTGCTATGCTACCATCCACTTGCACGGACATACTCATCAATGTAGGTGTTTGGAAAGATGCTCCTATACGTAATGCCTGCATAGGACGATAAATCAATCCTACCGAACCATTGAAACCAACACCAGACACATGATATAGCGATTGAAGATCAGCAGAATGGATGCGATTAGTCTCGTAATGCGATGTTCGTTTGGTGTATGATATAGTAGGTATATTCACATTCACACCCACATACCATTGATTATTGATATTTCCTGCCCAAGCAATAGTATATTGGTCGTGATGCCCCGATTCAGTGATGGATAGCGAACCATCAGTCATATCCACAGTTGGTTTCCATTGTTTGTTTCCAGCATGTTCAATCAAGTGTGCACCTTTGCCCAGCAAACTCAGCCAGCCTATCGAATCATTGTTCCACTGCATGCTTGTTGGTTGGTCACTTGGCATATCAGCAACAGACATACCTTCGGTAAGTAATGCTATTGTTTGCGCCATACCCATACCAGCACCTTTCACCACAATATCACGGTTGAAGTTCGCCAGACGATTAACCGAAAAAAAGATATTATTGTATATCATTCCGCTCTGCTTGGCAGGGTTACCAAATGCCCATACAACAGATATATGTGGCACTGCGAAATAAGAACGAGCATAGCGTACATCGGTATGTGTCGTTTGATCTATTGTCTCGTCAATGGTAATAGCTATCTCGTTTCGGCGGTATAATCCTAATCCCGCAGGGTTATCAAGTATGGCAGAAGGATCTCCACCAATAGCCGTCATAGCACCACCCATACCCACATAGCGAGCAGATCCTATGATTTCACGTTCGGAAAGCCGTTGTACATCTTGGGCGGTTGATAGTTGACAGTTGACAACTGACAATGCACAAATAATCAATATGTAGGCTAAGCGTTTCACCCTTATTCTTAATTCTTAATTACCATAACCACAGTATCGGGATGTTGGGTCGTATCTTCCAAGAAGATAAACTCACGCGCATTCTTATCATATACAGGTGTAGCTGGCACAATTGTATCCACCACTGGCCAATAATAAGAATCGTCCGTATAGATAGGATCAGAGCCAAGAGCCAAAAGCCAAGAGCCAAGACATAATATGATTAATGCGCGTTTCATTGTTTTTCTTTAAGGACTTTAAAGACTTTAAGGTCGTTACTAGTCTTCTATCAAAACCCGTGCCAAAGCAATTAATTAGTTGCGGAATCCTATGATTTCACGCACTTCACGAATTGTCTTCTCTGCACTGGCTGCCGCAGCCTCTGCGCCCTCGCGTGCCACCTTTGCAAGCAATTCCTCATTGCTCTTATATTCCAATATACGCTCACGGATAGGCGCACAGAACGCATTGATATCCGCAGCGAGTTGCTTCTTCATATCGCCATAGCGGATGGCCATATTGTTGTATTGGTCATTGAAGTAGTCGTATGTATCTGGTGTGGAAACCAATTGCATCAAGGTAAACAGATTCTCAATTGGCTCTGGTTTCTCTTGGTTGAGCATAGTAGGTCCCGCATCAGTAACAGCACGCATCACTTTCTTCTTGATGGTTGCCTCGTCATCGCATAGATAGATAGCATTGCCCTCGCTCTTGCCCATTTTACCGCTGCCGTCCAAGCCTGGCACTTTTACCGCTTTAGCGTTAAAGTGGAATGATTCTGGTTCTTTGAAGTACTCCACATCGTAGATACGATTGAAGCGACGAGCAAACAATCGCGCCATCTCCATATTTTGCTCTTGGTCTTTGCCCACAGGCACTTTGTCAGCCTTGTGCACAAGGATATCCGCAGCCATCAGAGATGGATAGGTCAGCAGACCCGCGTTCACGTTATCAGGCTGCTTGCGTGCTTTTTCCTTGAACGATGTCACGCGCTCCAACTCGCCCAAATAGGCGTTCATATTCAGATAGAGATAGAGTTCCAACACTTGTTTTACATCGCTCTGCACATAGATAGGTGCTTTCTGAGGGTCGATGCCACAAGCTAAATACTCCGCCAAAATGGTGCGAACAGAAGTGCGTATGTTTTCTGGTGTAGGGTGCGTAGTGAGCGAATGCCAGTCAGCGATGAAGAACATACAGTTGTACTCCTCTTGCATCTTCACAAAACTCTTCACTGCACCAAAATAATTACCGAGGTGCAAATTGCCCGTAGGGCGAATGCCACTGATTACTTTTTCCATATTCGATAGGTATTCTAATATAATTTGGTGCAAAAGTACAACTTTTTTTTGAGATATGCAAGTTTTTTTGTACTTTTGCAGACAAATAGCAAAAATCACTATGACACTTGCAGAATACATCGAACAACATTCATCGCCAGAAAGCGATGCTTTACGCAAAATAACCCGTAGTACCCATCTCGAACTCATCAACCCACGCATGCTGTCTGGGCATGTGCAAGGGCGCGCGCTGAGTATGATTAGCCAAATGATTCGTCCTCAACGCATTTTGGAGTTAGGCACTTTCACTGGCTACTCGGCTCTATGCTTGGCGGAGGGACTAACCGACGAGGGCAAACTCATCACCATTGAGCATAACGACGAACTGGAAGATATTATTCGCCGCAATCTGGCATTATCACCATTGAGCGAGAAAATAGAGTTGGTAATTGGCGATGCGAAGGCTGTGCTACAGCAGTTGAAGGTGGAAGGTGTAAAGTGTAAAGGCAAGGAGTTGTTTGACCTCGTGTTTATTGATGCGGATAAGAAGGAGTACTGTGATTATTTGGATTTGGTGCTGCCGCTAATGCGCGAGGGCGGTTGGATATTGGCAGATAACACCCTGTGGGATGGACATATCATTGAGTCCGCTTATGACAAAGACCGACAGACGGTTGCTTTGCGCGCCTTCAATGATAAAGTGATGCAAGACGAGCGACTGGAGAAAGTGATATTGCCACTGCGTGATGGACTGACGATTATTCGGGTAAAATAAGTTGACTATTCAGTTTCCTATTTTTGCTGTGAGAAGAAATAAGGAACGAAGGTAAGTTCTACTGGCACACTGGGCGAACCGTAAACCCATAGTAACGGTTGTAGTAGTACCTATACACGCTGCCTGAGCCTAGGTACAAGTCGTACGCGTCATGCGGGGAGTCTGCGAGGAGCGAACTCGACCAGTAGTTGCCGCAACTGCCCGAGCCGTAGAGAGAACTGTTGTAGTAATAGCCCGCCGCGGGAAAAAAGATGGAGTTACCGTTCTTATTACTAATTACTTTGTAACCTCTTACACCATTCTGGGTGATCCATGTCCAAGTGCAATTATTTAGGAGTTCGATTACTTCGGCATGGGTTGGCATACGCCAACTGCCACCCCAATTAGCATGAGCAGCATCATCAGTTAGGTCTAATTGAGTTTTATTATCTACGGTTCCGTATCTACTCGTATTGTTATACTTGGTTAATGAATCATATAAGTTATTACAATACTTATAAGTACCCCAACTATAGTTTTTTTTAGTTTTTATTTCACCCCAAGCGAAATAATCTCCATACTCCTCTGGAGTGTTTGCACCTACATTGCAAGTTGCCCACTTTACCGATAAGCCGAGATCAACGCATTCTTGATTGCCTGTATTACCAGAATCCGAGTTCTTTTTTGTCCCAAACCTCTTAATACCACCATACTCATACTGTGTGTTATTCAAGAACAACCAAGCGCAATAATAGTATTTTGTATTTGGGTAAAGATTCGATAAGGTCAACTCAAAATCCTTACCTTTCAACACTTTCGCCTTATACATCTCACCAACGCGAGTATTCAAATCGTCCTTATTATCAGACACCATCATGCCAAACTCCACATCATCATACAAGGAGATATCCACATTCACTTTACCATGCAAAATAGCAGATACTTGGGTTATTTCTGACGCACTAACCGTTTCTACTTTATTCGAAGTAGCAGGAGCATTAGGCTCGCAACCTATAAACAACAAAGCCACTACACAAATGACTAAACTAAATAACTTTTTCATAAGCACTTGAATTGTATTGTTTACTTTTGTGACTGCAAAATTACGGAATTATTTTGGATTGAACAAGAAAATAGCCATTTTTTCACTATTTTTAGTTTAGTAGCCTTCAGAGGTCATAGACCCGAAGCACTTCACCGACTACATAATTGCTGCCACCAATAAAGATGATGTCATCCGCCGTGGCTGCCTCTTGTGCCGCGGTGAGCGCCTCACGAACAGTGGGATGACAATTAGGTGAAGAGCACCCCAAAACGCCACGAGCGTTTTCGCCCCCCCCGTTAAGGTGAGAGGCACGGATAACTTGCCAACGGCGAAGCAATTCTTCTGCAGGCAAAGCGCGCGAAGTAGCAGGTTGCGTGAAATAATACACCGCATCTTCGGGCAATAGCCCCAAAACCGTGTCAATATCCTTATCGTTCACCATTCCCAATACTATATGAAGGCGAGAGGTGGGAGGTGCGGAAGTAACAAGGCGGGATAATTGCTCCGCTACATAGCGAATGCCATGACCGTTATGTCCCGTGTCGCAGATTGTGAGTGGCGATTGGGATAGTACTTCCCAGCGACCACGCAAACCCGTCAACGTGCATACTTGAGCAAAACCCTCTGCAATAGAATCTTTAGCAAGTTCCACCCCACAAATATTGCGTAGCACCTGCAACGCCACAAAAGCCGTCTGTTGGTTCTTATCTTGATACACTCCTTGCAACTGACATTCGGGTGCCTCTTTCAGTCTGCGTTTGCGCATATAGCCACACTGGTCAGCAAACCACAGACGGCAATCAGTTGTCTCCAATCCCTCACCTAATATCTCACATACGCGCGCACGAGAAAGAAAAACATCTTGCGTTTCGGGGTGCGTCTCGCCTATCACACAAGGTACATTCGGCTTCATAATACCCGCTTTCTCCTCAGCTATCCGTGCAAGCGAATCGCCCAAAAACTCAGTGTGATCAATGCCAATATTGGTAATCACAGACAACAGCGGAATGAGGATATTCGTGCTATCCAATCTACCGCCTAATCCCACTTCCACTACGGCTATATCCACCTGCTGCTGAGCGAAATACCAAAACGCCAGTGCCATTGTCGTCTCAAAAAACGAAGGGCGAACCTCGTCCAAAAATGAACGATTATCGGCCACAAACTGTGCCACCATTTCCTTAGGAATCATCTCGCCCGAAATACGAATACGCTCACGGAAGTCCACCAGATGGGGCGAAGTGAACAATCCCACCTTATAGCCCTGTTCCTGCAATGCTGCTGCGATGAGATGCGAGGTAGAACCCTTGCCGTTGGTGCCTGCCACATGTACAGCACGCAACTGCTCGTGCGGATTGCCTAAGTGCTCCATGAGGCGATAAGTATTGTCTAACCCTGGTTTGTATGCGGAAGCTCCAACCAAATGAAAAGCTGGTTGTGAAGCGTAAAGATAGTCAATAGCTTGTGCGTATGTCATTTTTATTTACTATTTGACAATTTACTATTTACGATTTAAGAAAAAACACGCAAAAGTACAAAAAATTTTGCATATACGCAAAAAAAATTGTACCTTTGCGCGTTAATTGCATATTTATGGAGAATTATATAGTATCAGCCAGAAAATATCGCCCAACTACCTTTGAGAGTGTAGTGGGGCAACAGGCACTGACTCAAACTTTGCGTAATGCCATACGCACCAATCACTTGGCGCATGCATATCTGTTTTGCGGTCCACGTGGTGTGGGTAAGACCACTTGTGCACGTATCTTTGCCAAGACCATCAACTGC
>JAFZGC010000070.1 GCA_017555595.1 Paludibacteraceae bacterium
AGGTAGAGTTCGAGATCGGTACTATGATTGAGATTCCACGTGCTGCCCTCACCGCTGATCGCATTGCTACTGAGGCTCAATACTTCTCATTCGGTACCAACGACTTGACACAGATGACCTTCGGTTATAGCCGTGACGATATTGCAAGCTTCTTGCCAGTATATCTCGAGCAAAAGATATTGAAGGTGGATCCATTCCAAGTATTGGATCAAAACGGTGTGGGTCAACTCATCCAAATGGCTGTAGAGAAAGGTCGCGCTGTTCGTCCAGGATTGCGTACCGGTATCTGCGGTGAGCATGGTGGTGAGCCTTCATCAGTTAAGTTCTGCGCTAAGGTAGGTATGAACTACGCATCTTGCTCTCCATTCCGTGTGCCAATCGCACGTTTGGCTGCTGCTCAAGCTGCTGTAGAGGACGCACAATAATTTTATATCATCAATTAGGGTCGTTGCAAAACGGCCCTAATTGTTTTTTTATCAATCCACTATACCATGACTACTACCCTACCTACTGTAGCACTTATTTACGATTTTGATGGCACTTTGGCACCAGGTAATATGCAGGAGTTTGGACTCTTGCAGGCGCTTGGCTATAATAATCCCGACGACTTTTGGAATCTATGTGATCAGCTTGCGAAAAACAATGATGCCGGAGGTATCTCTGTGGTTATGTATGCTATTCAGACTGCTGTACAACAGGCAGGATACCGTTGTACGCGCGAATTTCTACGCGAGTTTGGTAAGACTGTTCAATTCTATCCTGGTGTAGCAGAATGGTTTGATCAAATCAATACTTATGCTTCCCATATTGGTATTCGTGTCCATCATTACATCAATAGCTCAGGTATCAAAGAGATGATTGAGGGCTGCGCCATCGCTAACGAGTTTGAGCGCATCTATGCATGCACCTATCTATATGATGGTCAGGGAGATGCATGTTGGCCATCAGTAGTAGTGGATTATACGAAAAAAACACAATTCCTCTTCAAGATCAACAAAGGGATCCGCGAGGTCAGCGATCGCGTACGCATCAACGAGTTTGTACCTACCGACCAGCGACCTATTCCTTTCGGGCGCATGATCTATTTCGGCGACGGAGAGACAGATGTACCATGTATGCGTACCATCAAGTCCAATGGTGGACATAGTTTTGCGGTCTATGGAAACGACAAGAAACGCACCCTCGCGCAGCAACTGCTGGAGGAAGGACGCGTCAACTTTGCTTGTGCAGCCGACTATACCGAGAATGGAGAGATGATGGTCATCGTCAAACGTATCTTGGATAAGATCAAGGCAGACTACACCCTCACCCAGCATGAGGTTGAAAATCGTGATATGCTGAATATGTTTACCGCACTAGGTGACTCGTTAGAATAATCCCATCTTGCGTATCAATCGCAATAGACATGTAGGTACAAAGAGTACCACAAGCCAGATCAGCAGGTAGTTCCATACGAATGGCACGCTCACTTTTGCTCTGCCTCGCAGCATAGCATTCACGCCCCTGCGAGCCAAATAATCGGGCTGCACGATATAACCTAAGATCAACCCCAACTTCGTTGCCCATGGCTTAATATTGTACAACCCCGTATTGATAGCACCTGGCGTCATATCTGTGATGATAACCCCCTTATCCTTCATCTCGACATACAACGAGCGCGAGAAGTTGCGCAAAAATGCCTTCGTACTACCATAGCTACCCAATCGTTGTACGGCTATGTCCGCCGTCACCGAACACATGTTCAGCACATATCCTTTGCCACGCTTAGCCATCTCCTGCCCAAAGTAATACACCAACATAGCAGGAGTCACCATGTGCAGATTCATAATCAGCAAATTAAACGCCTCGCTATCGTCCATAAAGTCGCGGTCGTGATATACCCCCGCATTATTGATCAACACTTCAACTTCCAACTGATGAGCAATGCAATAGTCATACAACTCCTTCGCCGCGTCCTGCGTACCCAAGTCGCGAACCAATGATAAAACCTTTACCGAAAAATCCTTGCGGAGCAAAGCTGCCTTCTCATGAATAGCTTCTTCGTTGCTCACGATGAGCAAATCATATCCTTTTTGCGCCAACTGACGGGCATATTCGTATCCACAACCCGAACTGGCTCCTGTTATAAGTGCGTACATATTTCTTTTATAATTGAAAGTTGATAGTTGACAGTTGATAATAAAAAAAGTGCGCAAAAGTAGTGATTTTTTTTGATATATGCAAAAAAAATCGTACCTTTGCAGACTAAAGTACAAAAAATGCTACGTAGGGTGCAAAAATATATCCGTGACAATCAGTTGCTACAACCTAGCGACCGTGTACTCGTGTGCGTCAGCGGAGGCGCTGATAGTATGGCACTGTGGGATGTGCTGCAGCGTGGCGGGTACGAATGTATTATTGCGCATTGTAATTTTCATCTTCGCGGAGAAGAAAGCGATAGAGATGAGGCGTTTGTGAGAGGAAGTTTAATGGTTAGAGGTGAGAGGTTAAAGGCAGGGGAGATATATGTCAAGGACTTTGATACACGGGGATACGCAGCGGAGAAGGGCATTAGCATTGAGATGGCAGCACGAGAATTGCGCTACCAATGGTTTGCTGAATTAGCAGAGGAACATAACTGCCAAGCCATAGCCGTGGCACACCACCAAAACGATCAAGCAGAAACTGTATTACTCAACCTAAAACGAGGGACTGGATTACGCGGACTATGTGGTATGCGATCCAAAAGCCCTAACCCTATGGGGGGGACCATACCAATCATACGACCACTATTGTGTACTACACGAGATTATATTGAACATTATCTGCGCGATATACGCCATATCCCATGGATAAATGATTCAACAAATGGCGATACTACCATCGCGCGCAACGACGTGCGCAAGCAATTATCTACATATTCCAAATCAGAAATACAACATATTGCTACCACAGCCGAACATATGCAAGGCTATGTAGATTGGTTGGAGAAACAAGAAACACCTGCCGCGGGAAAAGTGCAATTGTTCGAAGAACTGCGCGAATACCATTTCCCTGAAGTAGAAAAGATGTACGATGCTATACAAAAAGGTGAAGGAGGAAAAACATTTTACTCCCCTACCCACAAAGCAGTAATCAAAAAGGGCAAAGTGGAAGTGGAGAGGTTAGAGGTGAGAGGTTGAAGGCGATGAGGAAATACGGAATAATAGGAAAGCCATTGGAACATTCGTATTCGGCAAAATATTTCACGGATAAATTTACACGTGAAAGTATTGATGCCGAATATAAATTGTACGAAATAGATGACCTAACGGACATCAAAACATTGCTGCAAACCTTGGATGGTTGCAATATCACCTCCCCTTACAAGCAAGCAATCATGCCATATTTGCATGAGATAGATATAGTAGCACAACATATTGGTGCAGTGAACGTAGTACACCACGGGAAAGGATATAATACCGATTGGATAGGATTTAAAAATAGCATTAGTCCATACCTACATCCCCATGATACAAATGCCTTAGTGTTAGGTACTGGAGGTGCTAGCAAAGCAGTACAATATGCGTTACAAAAAATGGGGATTGCCTACACCTTGGTGAGCAGGCAATTAGGCTCTAATGCAATTGGGCGATGCAGTTATGAAGAGTTGACAAAAGAGCTGATAGAAGCACATACAATAATAGTGAACTGCACACCATTAGGTATGTATCCACTAATAAACAACTATCCTAATATACCCTATCTGCATTTGACACCTCGCCACTTGATGTATGATTGTATCTACAACCCAAATTGTACATACTTTCTACAAGAAGGTATAGCACGCGGAACACGGGCAATCAATGGTATGCAAATGCTGCATATGCAAGCTGATGCAGCTTGGGAGATATGGGACAGTTGATAGTTGTCAGTTGATAGTTTTTAAAAACATGGATATGAAAAAACGTATTTTAAGTAGCATTATCTTAGCCATTGGTCTTATACCTATGGCATATGCACAAATCGTACAAGAAAACGAATTGGCAGTTGTATATTACATGCCAGCTACCGAGTTGGCAGTAACCGTTGATTATGACAAGGTTGTGGTAGAGCCAGGTCCATTTTATCTATATGCAGAGCGATATTTAGGCGTCAAAAACGTGGCTACCGAAGCTATTACACACTACGAAGTGACTAATATTACTTTAACTACGCGCACCGTAGCTGATACAACACGCGTATATAAAGTAGTGGACGAAACACCTTGGATATCACTAACCCCAGAAGGACTACTTTATGGCTATAATATACCATCTTGCAATGCAACAACAACCATAACAAACAAATTAGATAAACCAACTACTATATCACCCGCATTGATGCCTTTGATGGAAGAACAAATGATAGCTAGTACCATTGCAAAAATGGCAGAAGGTGCTGCAAAGCAAATCTATCATATTCGTGAGATACGTATGAACCTGCTGGCAGGCGACGTGGAACATGCTCCATATGATGGACAATCAATGCAATTAGTTTTGAACGAACTGGATAAACGTGAGCAAATGTTAGCAGAACTCTTTGTCGGAGCTCGCAAAGTAGAACACCATTCACATACTATATACTACAAGCCTGCGGAAAATGTTAATAATCATGTAATAGGACGCATATCACAATATGCAGGTATTGTATCAGCAGATGACCTGAGCGGAGAACCTATCCAATTAACCCTCAATAGCTACCGCCAAACTTATGCACCTATACCAGATGAAGAAGTAAATAAAAAGAAAAAAACAACCCCATCGCAGCTCTACTATAATCTGCCAGGCTACGCCGATATAGTGGTGAGTTATGGTGACCAAATACAAGTATCCACTACAATGCCAATAGCACAATTTGGAATAGCCATTCCGTTATCAAAAAAAATGCTATCTGACAAACAAACGACTCAAATCTACTTTAACACCCAAACAGGTAATATCTTAAGCATTACAAAATAATGAAGCTATTCCGTATTATACATATTATTTTCAGTATGTGCTTGCTGACTCATTTGGCAAGTGCACAAGAATTAAATTGCACCGTAACCATCAACTCCGACCAAGTACAGGGGTCCAATAAAGAGGTATTCAATACGTTGAAACAGTCGATTGAAGAATTTGTAAACAACAGCAGATGGACAAACTTGACTTTTCAGAACAAAGAACGTATAGAATGTAGCATGATGTTGGTTGTCAAAAGTGTGGAGAACAATATCTATAAATGTGATTTTACATGCCAAAGTCGTCGTCCTATATATGGAACTACTTATACAACTCCTTTGCTCAATTTTCAAGACAACACTTTTAGTTTTGCTTATCAAGAATACGACCGAATAGATTTTCAGCAAAACACCTTTACTAGCAATCTTACCGTACTCATCGCATACTATTGCTATCTGATTATCGGCTATGATATGGATTCATTTGCACGTTTAGGGGGGACACCCTATTTCCAAATGTGTGAGAATATCGTTACTGCAGCGCAATCTGCATCCTTGGATGAAGCCGAAGCTAAAGGTTGGAAAGCCTTCGATAGCAACCGCAATCGCTATGCACTGATTAATAATCTAATGGATGAGGTTTTCAAACCCTATCGAATGTTCATCTACGAATACCATCGTTTAGGATTGGATGAGATGATCAATAATGTTGCTAACGCTCGAGCACGTATTGCTGCTGGATTACCAGTTCTAAAAGAAGCGAATCAAGCACGTCCTGCTACCTATGTGGTGACCACTTTCCTTGATGCTAAGAATGATGAATTGGTGAATATCTTTTCGGGCGGTACAACCGATGAGAAAAAGAAGGCGTACGAACTGCTTACGGACATCGACCCAACCCGCCAATCTATCTACGAGGGCATCACCCGCGAACGTTAACTATCAACTGTTAACTGTCAACTATAAAAAAGAGGTCATCCGACCTCTTTTTTTATGCTACTTTCCCTTTATCGTGTCGAAGCCTTGACCGAAGACACCATTCACGTTGGCTTGGCTGACAAAAGCATTAGGGTCGATGGATTTGATAATATGAAAAATCAACTGACTCTCTTGTTTACGTGCCAACACGGTGACAATATGGATAGGCTGTTGGCTATACCATCCCTTGCCATCCAATACCGTCACACCGCGGTGAACCGTTTGGTTAATAGCAGTGGCTATCTCTGCATAACGACTACTGAAAATAAAAAACTGAACCGACTGGCGCATGCGCGACATTATCCAATCCAATGCCGCCGTATAACTGACCGTCATACAAAGACCATACAAGATACGCTTAATCTTGAAATCCACAACATCCATTCCCTCTACAAAGAATTGCTCTGGGATAGGCAAGAAATAGCTGCTAGCTATAATCACCGCGTCGCAGATAATCATCACACGACCCAACGACACATCCTTGTAGTGGTTCACGATCATTGCCACAATATCCGTACCTCCCGACGAACCATTGTTGAGCATCACAATGCCTAAACTCAGACCAAACACCACGCCGCCCACAATACATGCCGTCACAGGGTCAGCAATCAATGGCTCCACGCGCATAGGTATCACTCGATACCAGAACGCCAACGCCAATGCGCCCACCAAAGTGCGCACGCAAAAACGCCAGCCCACCGTAAGCATAGCAATCAACAGCAACACCGCATTGATAGACAGCGTGCTTAGCCACATCGGAATAGCACCGCCATACTCAGCAAACAGATGAGGGAAAAAGCCCTGAGTAGCATAGTAGATAATCGAACAAATACCCGTCAAACCCGCACCTACCACATTATGCGGCACGAATATCCAATTGACCATCAAAGCAAAGGGAAAAAGTCCAAGAAAGATAAAAATATATTCTTTGATTACCTTTCCTACAGGATATTGCATGTATTTGATAGATGAACGATTCATAAGGCGATGAGGTAATAAGGCGATGAGGTTTGTTATTTATTCATCGGATCAAATCCTTGACCAAACACACCGCGTACTTGGCTTTGACTCACGAAAGCGTTGGGGTCAATGGCATTCACCAGTCGGAAGATTTTTGCCGACTCATATTGGCGCGCAATGACCGTAATCACCTTACCTGGATTCTTGGTATAACCGCCTTGTGCCTCTAGGAAAGTCACGCCACGTGGTACCTGTGTCATAATAGCCTCGGCAATCTCTTCGTACTTGCTACTGAAAATGAAGAACTGCACCGACTGGCGCGTACGATTGAGCACCCAGTCCACCGCCGTACCTGCCGTAAAAGTGTAGCAAAGACCAAAGAGAATCTTCTCCAGACCTTGACCAAATGGCAATTCCTTGATTTCAGGCAAGAAATAAGCACATAGGATAATCACAATATCACATGCCATCAACACACGTCCCATAGGCAAATGCTTGTATTTATTCACAATCATTGCCACAATATCCACGCCACCTGTACTACCATTATTGAGGAACACAATACCCAAAAACGAACCCATAAACAGTCCACCAAGAATGACAGCCATAAAAGGATCACTAACCACAGGTTCGGCAGGTATTTCAATGACTTTCAGCCAAATAGTGTACCAAAGTACGCCCCACAAAGTGCGCACACAATAGCGCCATCCTACTATGAAGAATGCAGCTATCAGCAATGCTAAGTTACATACAAACGAACTCAACCAGATAGGAATAAAAGTGTCAGTCGCAAAATAGATGATCTCGCACAGACCCGTCAGTCCTCCACCAACAATAGTATGTGGTACCAATATCCAATTGACTGCTATCGCATATGGAATAGTACAAAGAATAATCATCAAATACTCTTTGACAGCAATCAGCGGTTTCATGCGCTGATATCCTTTGAGTTGCTCACGTAATTTTCCTTTTGACATAAATCCTTGCCTTTAAACTATAAACTTTAAACTATAGACCTTTAACCTATTTTAAAATCTCGCCACGAGATTTCTATCACCCCAACCATTATCCACACGTGCTACAGGAATCCAGAATTTGTTAGCCTTCACCCACTCGGCTGGATAAGCAGCTTTCTGACGGCTATATGGGTGATTCCACTCGTCTGCAACCACTTCATACTCAGGGTGCGGCGCATTCAGCAGTACATTATCTTTCTTATCTGCCTCACCGCGCTCTACCTCGGCAATCTCCTCACGTATAGTGAGCAATGCGTCAATGAATTGATCCAACTCATGCAAACTCTCGCTCTCAGTAGGCTCTACCATCAAGGTACCATGCACAGGGAAACTCAATGTAGGTGCGTGATAACCGAAGTCCATCAATCGTTTAGCGATATCCGACTCGGTGATACCAATAGCATGGAACTGGCGGCAATCCAAAATTAATTCATGCCCTACTCTACCATTCACACCTGTATAAACAATACCATAGGCATCTTTCAGTTTCTCAGCCATATAGTTCGCACTCACGATAGCTGCCGCTGTGGACTCGCGCAATCCCTCCTCGCCCATCATACGAATATAGCCGTAGGAGATCAACGCCATATTCGCATTACCATACAATGCGCTGGAAACGCGGTTCAACTCGGCTTGTGGCATAGCATCTACCAAGTGCGCTGCGCAACATATAGCACCTACACCAGGACCACCTCCACCGTGAGGGCTAGCAAACGACTTATGCAAGTTCAAGTGACATACGTCAGCACCAATAAAGCCAGGATTGGTGTAACCAATCTGTGCGTTCATGTTCGCACCGTCCATATATACTTGTCCACCACAATCGTGTACAATTTGGCACATCTCGCGGATAGCCATCTCAAAGATACCGTGGGTAGATGGATAGGTAATCATACAACCTGCCAAGTTATCTTTGTGTTGCTCTGCTTTCTCTTTCCAGTCCGCCAAATCGGTATTACCATTCTCATCGCATTTCACCACCACTGGCACCATACCTGCTTGTGCGCAAGATGCAGGGTTGGTTCCGTGAGCCGAAGCTGGAATCAACAATATATTGCGATGATCTTGACCTTGTTGGTGCAAATATTCACGAATCGTCACCAAACCTGCATACTCACCAGCAGCACCCGAAGTAGGTTGCAAGTTGCATGCCGCAAATCCTATTATAGTCGCTAACTGCTGCTCCAAGTCCTCCATAATCTCCATATAACCTGCCACTTGCTCTGCTGGAGCTAAGGGGTGCAAGCCCATATAACCAGGGTATGTCACAGGAATCATAGCTGATGCTGGATTAAGCTTCATAGTGCATGATCCCAATGGAATCATGGTGTGGGTCAAACTAATATCCTTGCGGTCAAGACGCTTGATATAGCGCATCATCTCGGTCTCGGTATGGTATTTCTTAAATACCTCCTCTTGCAGGTAATCCACCTTGCGAACACGGTCTTCTGCGATTGCCCAAAGCCCTTCGAAGGCTTCTTCTGAATCTTCGTACTGTGCAAGGTTATCAGATGCTTGAGCAAACAGCTCAATCAGGTCGTTCATATCATCCACAGTCACACTCTCATCCAAGCTCAAACCAATCCAACCCTCTTCGTCGTAATAGAGGTTGATACCCAACTGCTCAGCCGCTTCGCGCACAGCCTCTACTCCACCCTCGTGGCGAATCTTCAAGGTATCAAAAAACTCAGTGTTCTCTTGCTCGTAACCATATGCTTGCAGCATCTCGCTCATATACACGGCTTTACCATGAATACCCTCGGCAATCTCACGAATACCCTCGGCGCCATGATATACACCGTACATACCTGCCATCACAGCCGACAATGCCTCGGCTGTACAGATATTCGAGGTTGCTTTCTCGCGCTTGATATGTTGTTCGCGAGTTTGAAGCGCAAGGCGGTATGCTGGTTTATCGTAAGCATCTTTGCTCAAGCCGATGATACGACCTGGCATATCGCGCTTATATTCTTCGCGAGTCGCCATATAGCCTGCTGTTGGACCACCAAAGCCCATTGGCAAACCAAAACGTTGTGCGCTACCGCACATGATGTCCGCATTGAGTGGTTTGAGCAACGACAAAGCCATCAGGTCGGCAATCACACTCACCTTCATGCCTACTGCGTGGCAGTCGTCGATAAAGGCGGTATAGTCCTCTATCGAACCGTCAGCATTAGGCCATTGCACAATGGCGCCAAAGAATGGGCCATTCTCTGCGAGCCAGTTGCTAGTCACTTGTGCGTAATCCACCATCACAAGGTCGATATCTTGACCTTTCGCGCGTGTGCGCATTACATCTAATGTGTTGGCAAAGATTTTCTTGTCCACAATTACTTTCTTCACCCCTGCCTTTACCATATCGCGGGTGCGTAGGTTTCGCATCATGGTCACAGCCTCAGCAGCTGCTGTAGCTTCATCAAGCAGCGAGCAGTTGGCCAATGGCAGACCTGTGAGGTCGCTGATCATCGTTTGATATACAAACAATGCCTCCAAGCGACCTTGACTGACCTCTGCTTGGTAAGGGGTATAACTGGTGTACCATACCGGATTCTCCAATATATTGCGTTGAATCACTGCAGGAGTGTTCGTGCCGTACCAACCGCGACCGATATAGGAGCGATAGAGTTGATTCTTCGCTGCCATCTGGTGCATGGTATTCAAGTGCTCTTGCTCGTTGAGTGGCTCATCCAAGTCCAATGGTTCCTCCAGAAGGATATCCGACGGCATGGTTTGTGCGATGAGTTCATCCACACTTTTCACTCCGATGACTTCCAACATCTGCTGTTGGTCTTGCGCTGTCAGACCAATATGTCTGCTCTTCAAGTAGTTCGTTTTCACAATATATTGTTTTTAGAATTAAAAATCACAATTAGCCTGCAAAATTACAATTTTTTTTGAATATACACAAGTGTATATCTATTTTTCCACAAAAAATCTTTTGCGGCATATCTTTCTGGCTTTATTTTTCGGCTTATTGTTTTACATGTAAGATGGAGATTGACTATGTTGGTTATATCTTTTCTCCAGTTTCTACCGTTATCATTCCGTACCACTTCCGTACTATCTTTTACTTTCCCTATATTTTTACATATATCTGCGATTTGGAATAAAGTAAAATGAATGAATTTTGATATAGTTGTCATGGAATTGTGCCTATTCTCTTGCGCATTTCAAAAAAAAATCGTAATTTTGCACGCTTTTTCGCGCTTTACGAAAAAGTATTGCCCAAAGGCATAAACCAAGAATAACGACAAAAAAGATATACAATGACAAATTTCACAATCGAGGTAGCTTCAGAGAAGCATATACCTTATGTAGCAGAGATTCTTCAGACGATTGAAGAGGCAGCCAAGGACCGCGGAACAGGTATAGCGAAGCGTAATCCTGACTATGTAGCGCAAAAGATGCGCGAGGGCAAGGCAGTTATCGCTATGGATGGCGATAAGTTTGCTGGTTTTAGTTATATTGAGTGCTGGGACCACGGTCACTTCGTGGCAAACTCTGGTCTTATCGTGAAGCCAGAATACCGCAAAATGGGCTTGGCCAAGCAGATCAAAGCGCGTATCGTAGCACTCTCACAAGAGATGTTCCCTGGCGCAAAGATTTTCTCCCTCACCACAGGCGCTGCCGTGATGAAGATGAATACCGAGATGGGCTTCAAACCTGTGACTTTCCAAGATCTTACTTCAGATCCTAAGTTCTGGAAGGGCTGCGAGAGTTGCATCAATTACGATGTACTCTGCCGCAACAATTTCGAGCGTTGCCTCTGCACAGGTCTCCTCTTCGAACCACGCAAGAAACGCGTCGTAGTGGCATATAGCGGCGGTTTGGACACCTCATACACTGTGATGTATCTCGCCAAAGAATTGGGCTACGAGGTACATGCTGTATGCGCAAACACTGGCGGCTTCAGTGCCGAACAGTTGCGTCAAAACGAGGAGAACGCCTACAAGTTGGGTGCTACCACCTATGCTACCCTCGATGTGCAACAAGAATACTACGACAAGAGTATCCGCTATATGGTCTATGGTAACGTGCTCCGCAATGGTACCTACCCTATCTCTGTGTCTTCCGAGCGTATTTTCCAAGCCCTCGCTATCGCACGCTATGCACGCGAAGTAGAAGCAGACGCTATCGCACACGGCTCTACAGGCGCAGGTAACGACCAAGTGCGCTTTGACATGACCTTCCTCGTAGCGGCTCCTGGCGTAGAGATCATCACCCTCACTCGCGATAAGGCATTGAGCCGTCAAGAGGAGATCGACTACCTCAACGCTAACGGCTTTGCAGCAGACTTCGAGAAACTCAAATACTCCTACAATGTAGGACTCTGGGGCACTAGTATCTGTGGTGGCGAGATCCTCGATAGCAAACAAGGACTCCCTGAGACGGCATACCTCAAGCAAGTCACCAAAGACAGCGAGGAGGATATCGTACTCGAGTTCAAGAACGGCGTCTTGGTAGGCGTCAACGGCACTACCTATGAGGACGGCGTGAAGGCGATTCAAGCCGTAGAGGAGATTGCAGCGCCATATGGTATCGGTCGTGACATGCACGTAGGCGATACTATCATCGGTATCAAAGGCCGTGTAGGCTTTGAGGCAGCAGCCCCAATGCTCATCATCTCGGCGCATAAGTTCCTCGAGAAGTTCACCCTCTCTAAATGGCAACAATACTGGAAAGACCAAGTGGCTAACTGGTATGGCATGTTCCTCCACGAGAGTCAATACATGGAGCCTGTTATGCGCGACATCGAGGCTATGCTCGAGTCCAGCCAACGCAATGTAAATGGTAAAGTGACTATGCACTTGCGTCCATATATGTTCGAGACCGTAGGTGTAGATTCTAAGGACGACCTCGTTAAGACCAAACTCGGCGAGTACGGCGAGATGCAAAAGGGTTGGACATCCGAAGAAGCCAAAGGCTTCATCAAAGTCCTCTCTACCCCTCTCCGTGTGTATTACGCTAACCACGACGACGAAACACTATGATCCGAGTAGGTATAATAGGCGCAGCGGGCTATACCGCAGGCGAACTCATCCGCCTTTTAGTCAACCACCCAGAGGTGGAGATTACCTTTGCGCACTCCACGAGCAATGCAGGTCAGCCATTCCACGCCGTACATACTGGCCTTATTGGCGACACCGAGCAATGCTTCTCCGACACATATGACCTCCACGCCATCAACGTGCTTTTCCTCTGCTCTGGCCACGGCAAGAGTACCGCTTTCTGGGCAGAGAACGAGTGTCCTGACACACTCAAGATCATCGACTTGGCGCAAGACTATCGCGACGAGCACGATGGCTATGTATATGGTTTGCCAGAGCTCCAACGCGAGAAAATCTGCGGTTGTACTAAGCTCGCCAACCCTGGCTGCTTTGCTACGGCTATCCAGTTGGCTCTGCTGCCAATGATGGGCAAGACCACGGAGGCCAGTGTAACCGCTATCACGGGTTCGACAGGTGCAGGACAAAAGCCAACGGCTACTACCCATTTCTCTTGGCGCAACGACAATATGTCTGTTTATAAGGCCTTTACCCACCAGCATTTGTTGGAGATTGGGCGTAACACAGGCATGAAAGTGGAGTTTATCCCTATGCGTGGCGATTTCTCTCGCGGTATCATTGCGGCAGTGACCATGCCATTTGCAGGTACCCAAGAAGAGGCATTGGCGCTCTATCAAGCGTATTATAAGGACGCCGCTTTTACTCATGTGATTGACCGCGAGGTGAACCTCAAAGATGTGGTGAACACCAATAAGTGCGTACTCCAAGTGCAAGTGCATGAAGGTCGTCTGTTGGTGACATCCGTGATCGATAACCTGCTAAAAGGCGCCAGCGGCCAAGCGCTCCAAAATATGAACCTCATGTTCGGCTTAGATGAGAAAATGGGCTTGAACTTGAAAGCCCTGGCTTTTTAACCAACTATAACAGTAGGCGGAGCCGCCTTCTAAACTGTAGCGAAGCGTCCACTAAACAGTACCTACTATATTCTCCGCCACTTATGTTTTCGAACATAGGTGGCTTTTTCTTGCCTTTACACCTTACACTCTACACTTTACACACTACACTTTACGCAAAAAAGCACTTTTGTTAATATTTCATCCCTTTGATTCTTCCCTTTCTCTCTCGGGTAAAAGACCAAGGATGAACCAAGGACGAACGAAGGAACTACCAATGAACTCCGAAATGCAAAAAAGTGCGTTTTATTAAGATTGTGATCTCTTTTATGTTTCTTATACCTTGCCTTGTTCCACCGAGCGAACACCGAGAGAACTCCGAGAGACGAGCGCATCAACTCCCAATGACTAAAAAAGCACTTTTCTTAATATCGGTTCCTAAAAAAGTTGACTCAAATCCTAAAAACGTTTACTACATTTCTAAAAAAGTTAACCTCGTTAACTCTGCTCTCTTTGTCCATTAGTTGCTGAGCCCCGATAACACTCTCTTACACTCGAAATCGCTTTCCAAATTATATAAAAATTATGATTTGGAAAGTAAGGAACTCACGAATTTAGGTATATAAATAATGAAATTATTGAACATCATAGCTACTTGAAAGGCTTTTTTATGTAGATATATTTGCATATCTGCAAAAAATATTGTAATTTTGCAACCGAAATGATTCACGCTGGGGAATGTGGGCGGGATTGTCTTAATTAAGAATTGAGAATTTTGAATTAAGAATGACTCTCCTACTCGGCACGATTCTTTTCAAGACATAATAAAAGGCGTTTATTAGCGCTTGTTTTGGTTTCGCGAAATCCGGAAAATTTCACATACCCGAAACAAGAGAGCGATAAATGCCCCTTGGTGTGTTTAATTCGTTGTGTCCACAACGATGAACATATCGGCGTGGGCATTCATTGTTTATTCTTGTATGTAGGGTCATTCCGGAACCTCGCGAAAGAGAATAAGCAAAGGTAAGGTTCCACGCTTTTTCTTTTGTACTCACGGGCAGTCAGGAGCCAACTCCCAACTAATTTTGATACAATGAAGAATACAGTCATTCTCATTTGTGCTGTGCTTTGCTCTTTGCAATGTATGGCAACAAGTCTTGTCCTATTGCAGACCGATGGTTCTCAACAACTGCAAGATATTGCAAAAATCGGCAAGTGGGTATTTACAGAAGAGAATTTGCAACTGATTGATAAGGACGGCAATGTGCTTGCAATAGAACCCATTGCAGAAGTAAAAAAGATAATATTCTCTATCAGCAATTCAGAAACAACAACTGAGAATGTCGCAATCAAATCTATTGTCGTGTATCCCAATCCTAGTCAAGACATCTTACACATTGCAGGAATTACACCTCAAACTTTACGTGTATTCGATTTGCAAGGTCGCTTGCTTATAATAGACAACAGCACGCAAGTTAATGTTAGCAATTTGAATACAGGAACATACCTATTGCAAGTAGGTACGCAAGTCATTCGCTTTATCAAACAATAAGAAACAACTTAAAATCAAAAGAATATGAAAAGATTTACAACTTTAGCGATCTTCATCGCATTAGTAACCATTACTTTTGCTCAAACACACATGTATATTTGGAAAAATGGCGTAAAAACAAACTACGTTATCTCCGAAGTAGATAGCATAACCTTTGGTGATGAAAAAGGGATTGGAGTGTTTTCTGTAGGCGAAAATAAAAAAGTGGCTTTTTCTACTGGGAATTTACAACATAATCCCAAAAGAAATGAGTGGCGCTTTGCTGATAATCAAACCGATTATATTGGTGATGCAAATGCAAATATATCGGAAACATATAATGGATGGATAGATCTGTTCGGATGGAGTGGTGGTCAAGGTTCTGCAACCTTTGGAGTAAGTTCTTCTATTCAAGACAATGACTATGATGGATGGTTTGTTGATTGGGGAGCAAATAAAATTAGCAACGACGAATCATACACATGGCGTACTCTGAGATATGCTGAATGGTGGTATCTTCTATTTTCTCGTATGGAAGCCGAATCTCTAAAAGGTATTGCTCAAGTTAATGGTGTTAATGGTTTGATTATTCTTCCTGATAATTGGATATGCCCTATTGGTATCGTATTTACAGCAGGAGGTATTAAAGTGGAAGACGGCGAAGTGAATACAAATATAGAACAATATAGTCAACACCAAACTTTTAATTCGGAAGAATGGTCATACTTAGAACAATCTGGAGCAGTTTTTCTGCCTGCTGCAGGTGATCGTTATGGTTCATACGTAAACCGTCTGCAAGAAAGTGGAAACTACTGGGCGCCACAAGAGGATAATTTTTCTAGCTATAGAGGGTATCTTGATATTTCAACTATTGGAGCAGGGCTTGGAGGACATACGCAAGACTATTATCGTGGTTATTCTGTCCGCCTCGTAAAAGATATAGTAACCGAATAACTTTAATACCATCAAAACTATGGCAACAATACAAATCGTTAGCAATCTTAAATTGCATCCTCAAAAAGGTCTTTTGTCCAAAGATAGCACTGGAAAATGGATTGATGTACACCACCAACAAGGAGACTTAGATGGTGCATGTGCAGTTTATTCCGTTATAATGAACCTGCTCATATTGGGGATGATTGAAAAAGAGGAAATATGTGTTTATAGTTCAATAGACAAAAGAACGAGAAAAGGTAAACTACTCTCATGTCTTCTTGAAAAGCAAGGTCTTGTTCGTGATGGGTATTGTTTTAGAACTTTAGCGAAAGATATTCGTGATTACGCAAACTTTACTGCAAATCAGAAACTTGCTAAAAGTAGAGAAGACGCAATAAACATCATTCAAAAAAGTATTGAAAACGATTCTCCTATCATTATTTCAGTATTTGGCGAAGAGTGGGCACATGCGTTATTAGCAATCGGTATCGAATATAATGAGAATGATATACCAACAAAAATCTTATGTCTTGACCCTGGTGTTCCTTCTCCTATTTATACATATTGGAACTGCATAATAGATGTTTCCACTAAGACATTATGGTACAAAACAGAGAAAAGCCAAACGAAAGCCGAGCTAGGAGATTTATTGGTCATTTCACAAGAGTAGAATATATCAAGTGAAATCCTGTTTTTGTTACAGAACTTATAAGTCTAATCCTATACCAAAGGTATACTAAGGGTATACAAAAGGCAGGTAGTTTCTTCGGCACAACTTTCGGCACATTTAAACTTTTTTCTAAAAAATACCACAAGCGAGAAGCGATTGATTTTCAACACTTCCCGCTTGCTTTATCTTCTAAATCCGCCATCAATTTCTCCATTCTTCGGCACAAAACCACTATTATGCCGAAGATACGGCAATACTATATTATATAGAAGCACAAGAGAAACAATACCAAACTAGCAGCAGAACTAGCTGCATTACCAAAAAAAAATTTCCTCAGCATTCATCGCACTTCACAAGCCTTAAGATACAAATCAGCTGCAACAAAATTCACTTTTGCCGCTACTTTTTGCAGCATTATTATAGAACTTGTTGTCAAGTTGATAATCTTTTACTCATCTCCTTGTGTATGTGCAATATTTTTTGTACCTTTGCAGCCGAATTAGGCACAGAGTGCCGTATTTTTGTTAAGAGATTAATACTTCAAAAAAATAATTTTGATAAATTTACTACAATAAACTGCAATTTTTGTTTTAGTTAATACCCCGTATAATGAAACTATTCGACGTATATTCACTCTTTGATGTGACGCCAGTCAAGGCTGAGGGCTGTCGCATCTGGGATGACAAAGGCCAAGAGTATCTTGACCTCTATGGCGGTCACGCCGTGATCAGTATCGGTCACACTCATCCACACTATGTGGAGGTGCTCTCTGACCAACTCAGTAAGATTGGCTTCTACTCCAACTCTGTTCAAAATCCGCTCCAGGAGCAATTGGCAGAGCGTTTGGGCCGTATCTCTGGCTATGAGGACTACACCCTCTTCCTCGACAACTCAGGTGCAGAGAGCAACGAGAACGCTCTCAAGCTTGCATCTTTTCATACGGGCAAGAGCCGCGTGATTGCTTTCCATCGCAGTTTCCATGGTCGAACTAGCGGCGCAGTGGCGGTAACCGATAATCCTAAGATTCAAGCGCCATTCAACCAATGCCACCAAGTGACCTTCTTGGACCTTAACGACACCCTCGCCGTAGAGCAAGAGCTCGCTAAAGGCGATGTGGCGGCTGTCATCATCGAGGGCATCCAAGGTTGTGGAGGTATCCATGTCCCTACTGCTGAATTCATGCGCTCGCTCCGCGAATTGACCCAAAAACACAGCGCAGTGCTTATTCTCGACGAAATACAGAGCGGTTATGGTCGTACCGGTAAGTTCTTTGCTCACCAATGGTATGGCATCCGTCCTGATATCATCACCATGGCCAAGGGTATGGCGAATGGTTTCCCATGTGGCGGTATATTGATCTCTCCTATGTTCCAAGCTACGAAAGGTATGTTGGGTACCACCTTTGGTGGTAACTACCTGGCTATGGCTGCTGCATTGGCAGTACTAGATGTGATGGAGCAAGAGAACTTGGTCGAGAACGCCCACCAAGTCGGCGAATATATCTTGGCTAACTTGCCTAAGAGCGATAAGATCAAAGAGGTTCGTGGCCGTGGTATGATGATTGGCATTGAGTTCCACGACAGCGTAGCACCTATTCGCCAAGCTTTGTTGAAAGATTACCATATCTTCACCGGCGTAGCAGGCACCAATATGGTCCGCCTCCTTGCCCCATTATGCTTGACAAAAGAGCAAGCCGACCGTTTCCTTGAGGCATTGAAAGAACTATTGTAATACAATCAGCACATTATTTCAGTGATATTGTAATGACGTGTAACTAAAACGAGAGCATTCCCATCCGAAATGCTCTCGTTTTTTATCCTAGCCTTTACACTCTACACCCTACACTCTACGCTTTACACTCTACACCTTCTACTCATCACTTATCACTCATAGTTTATACCTAAAATTAAGATTCCCTTCCTTTGTACCTAACCAAATTTTCTCGTGTTAAAGACCAAGGAGAAACCAAAGACGAACCTAGGATGAACCTAAGAACTCCCAACCACCAAAAAGTGCTTTTTGTTAAGATTGCCGTTTCTTTTTTCTTTCTTATACCTCGTCTGACTCTACCGAGAGACGACCGAGAGAACACCGAGAGAAGAGCGAAGCTTTATCGTGCCCTTGCTGCTAAGAACTCCGCTGACTAAACCTGAAAAAGGTTGACTCGATTACTGATATATAATCTTAAAAAACGTACTTTTTTGACTCGTTTCCTGAAAAGGTTGATTCCATTCCTAAAAAGGTTGACTCTGTTCCTAAAATAGTTGACTTATCAGTTTCTAAACAAAAATCGCCCAAAAATCACTCTCTTCTTGTATATCTCAAAATAATTCACTACCTTTGCAGTCGCAAAGTCGTATAGACTTGGCGGACATAATTAAAAAGCGTTTATTAGCGCTTGTTTTGGCATCGTGAAATCCGGAAAATTTCATCCTATCCGAAACAAGAAGGCAGTAAACGCCCGTTGGGATATGTATATCCCGCCGCAGAGCCTCCCTTGTGGATTGCTCTGTTTGGTGGCATTTCATATTCGGCGTGGGCGTTACTTGCTTATTCTTATAGGATGGGTCATTCCGGAACCTCACGATGAAGAATAAGCAAAGAGTAAGGTACCACGCTTTTTTTGTGGTTAAAATTGCAGGTTTGGTGCCAACCGCAGAAAAGATGACATGCTATTCAACTCATTTGAGTTCGCAATCTTCCTCCCAATAGTCTTTCTCCTCTATTGGTTTGTCTTTGATTATGCCCTCAGCAAGTGTAAGCACCAACTTTTGCTGCAAAACCTCTTTATAGTGGTTGCC
>JAFZGC010000071.1 GCA_017555595.1 Paludibacteraceae bacterium
ACCTAAATCGCAAGGCGATTGGGGTGAATTGGTAGTGAAGGAGATGTTGGAGAGTCAGGGACTTAAAGAGGGTATTCACTATGTCTATCAACCCACTTTGCGCGATGAAAAGGGGCAAACATTGCGCAACGAAGAGACGAATAAGATCATGCGCCCTGACTTTATTTTGCATTTGGATGAAAAAGAGGATGTGATTATCGACTCCAAGATGACTATCACCTCTTATGACAATTATGTCCATGCTAAGACCGATGATGAGCGTGAGCAATATGTGAAAGAGATATTGGCAAGCATCCATGGACATATTGCAGAGCTGAAACGTGCAAACTATGCTGCGTATATCGAAAATGGCAGAAAATCAGCCGATTTTGTGTTTATGTTTATTCCTAATGAAGGGGCAATGCAGGTGGCATTGGCGCATGAGAAGAATCTCTGGCGCGACACCTTCTTGAAGGATCGGATATTCATTGTCAGCGAGATGAATCTGTATGCAGCGCTACGCATTGTGAATGTGACTTGGCGTCAGATCGAACAGAATAAGAGTTATGCCAAAGTATTCCAAACAGTGGGGTTGCTACTTGATAGATTAAACGGTTTCATCGAGAAATTTGGCAAAGTAGAGAAGAGTCTGCAACAAGCCACCAAAGCATATGAAGAAGCCAACCATCAGTTGATGATTGGCTCCCGTAGTGTGCTAGATACCGGCTATCGCCTACGCGATATGGGTGTCAAGACCAAGAAGGCATTACCAGAATCGTATATAGACGAATCCTCAAACGATGACATCGCTTAAATGTATCATTGAGCGCTTTGCTTCACCCAAATAAGTTTGCTGGTATCATAGCCGCGACGATCTGCTTCGGCTAGAATGAGCGATTTGGTGGCATCATCCAATATGGGTGTACGTGATAGAATCCACAGATATTTGTCAGTACTACCACCCACCAACACATATTGGTAGTCTTCATCTAACATCATAATGCGGTAATCACTGAAAAATGGGCCGAAGAAGGAAACACGTAGCAAGCCCGGAACATCTGTCGTTTTAGCGATACCCTTAGCATCTTTTGCGCGTCCATCTTTAATGCCCGTGTTCAAGACATCAATGTTGCCATCATCGCGCAAGGTATAGCGCGCCATCGCATAGTCCAAACCTCGTTCAAAACTGTGATCGAATTTAGCGATCTCATACCAACTACCTAGGTAGCGATCCAAATCTACTGATTTTACAGTACTGTTGTCAACATCAGATGCATCGCATGCTGAAAACAGGCCGACAACACAAGCCATTAGGAAAAATCTTTTCATAGTTGTTTAGTTTTTAAGTTAAAGTGATATATTATAGACAATCCTCGCAGGGATTGGGTTATAGGTCTTGATAGACATACTGCATGAATGGAACACTAGCAGCCATATGTGAGCCATAGTGGTTATAATCGTAGGTTTTCCCGCTTTCATCAGGCATCTGCTCTTGTAGGTTGATTGTATTCAGCATAGGAACAACCTCATCATCCAAACTATGGAGGAAATAGGCAGGTGATTGCAAATCATACCCCACATTGCTATTCCGTAGCAATAGCTTATAGAGCATATCAGCTTGCGGACTATCTAGTCTTAGCGCATCTTCCGTCATCAATTCGCTCATGATTGTAGAGCCCATTAGGCGATTAATCTCACTGACCGTGTATTCTTTTGACAATATCCAATCCTCATAATTAGATAATAGCGGTTCTAGAAAAAAGTCTTCTAATTCAACCTCCATATCATACGCATCGCTCAACCCCATGACAATCATCGGAATAGCAGCAGGAATACCCATCTCATCACGTTCCATACTGTATAGATACGTACCAGCAGGGTCATACGGACCTGCACCCGCATAGAGTTTGCGTACTATCCAAGTGCTATCTAATTCCTCCAACATCCGTGTCACGCCCAATGCCACAGCTCCACCCTGTGAATAGCCCGTTACAACCACATCTATCGGATATGAGTAGCCATAATACTCCAAGAGTTCAGGCATACAATTCAGCAAGTCCACTGCAGTATGCGCTGCACTGCGCCAATGCAAATAAGGATGCACCTCCTCACGCGATAGTCCGTAACCTACATAGTCTGGCATAATGACCGCATAGCCCTTCATAGCGTAAACACTTTCCATCGAAAGCATATTGCTCGGCACTTCTGAGTCCGCAGTCATGGTGTAGTGATTAGCAATTACGATACCATTTAGGTAACGGCGTTTGGGTAAGTACACGCGTCCAGAAACTAACAACGAGTCTCCTTGTGGATCCGTACTCCAGTATGCCACTGGGAAGGTGACATAATGCTTGTGGGTATTGCGATATAGCTTTACCATCAATTTGTACACGCTCTCATCGGAGAAGTGATGGCGTTGTAATTGTTTGAGTGTGTGTTGCCACATGGCATTACCGTCAAGAGCAGAACGCACAATATTACCGCCACAATCTTTATTTGGAATAGCCGGTAATGCTGCCGTGTCCAGCGGAGTCAGCATCACATAATCATTTGCCTGCAATGCTATCGTTGCGCAGAAAGCAAACGTGAAGATAAAAAAAGTAGACTTGTGTTTCATTGTCGTAAAAAATTAGTTAAGGTTAATAGGTTTAATGGTTGGTTTGTTTAAAGAGATACAAAAACCGTGCAAAAGTTGTAAATAAATTTTCGTATTTGCAAAAATTGTTGTAATTTTGTGCGCAAATATAACTAAAACAATGAAATATCCTATTATTTTTCTGGGCATAGCAGCACTACTAACAGCTTGTCAGCCCAAGCACAAACAAATTATGATTAGTGACACAACTATCCAAGCAAGTATCGCAGCTATCACCACAGCGAATCCCGAAGTCGACGTAACCCTTGTCACACGCGGCGTAGAGCAAGTG
>JAFZGC010000072.1 GCA_017555595.1 Paludibacteraceae bacterium
ACCACCGCACTGGTCGCACATGGAATGTATATCCTATGTATGACTTTGCACACGGTCAATCTGACTACTTCGAGGGCGTGACACACTCTATCTGTACGCTGGAGTTCGTGGTACACCGTCCATTGTACGACTACTATATCGACCAATTCATTACTGGCGACTATCGCCCACGCCAATACGAGTTCAACCGCCTCAATATCACCTATACCGTGATGTCAAAGCGTAAGATGCTCCAACTCGTGAAGGAGGGACTCGTGAATGGATGGGATGATCCTCGTATGCCTACTGTATGCGGTCTTCGCCGCCGTGGTTATACTCCAGAGGCCATTCGTGCTTTCATTGACAAGATTGGTTATACTAAGGTAGAGGGTATGATTGACCTTGGCTTACTTGAACATACTGTTCGTGAGACATTGAAAGAGACCGCACCACGTGTATGCGCTATCTTTGATCCTGTGAAGTTGGTTATCACTAACTACGAGGGTGAAGGCGAGACTATCGTAGCAGAGAATATTGACGGACACCCAGAGCTTGGTACTCGTGAGATGAAGTTCGCGAAGGAACTCTATATCGAGCGCGGTGACTTCCAAGAGGAGGGTGACAAGAAATTCTTCCGCCTTAGCCCTGGTGGTCGTGAGGTGCGTTTGAAAGCTGCCTATATCATCCAAGCAACAGGCTGCGAGAAGGATGCCGAGGGCAATATCACTACGGTATATGCAACCTACGATCCTGACTCTAAGTCAGGTACTGAAGGTGGTAACCGTAAGACTAAATCTACAATTAACTGGGTAGAGTGTGAGTCATGCGTGGATGCTGAGGTTCGTTTGTACGACCGTTTGTTCGTATGCGAGAACCCATCGGCAGAGGAAGGTGACTTCCGCGATTTGTTGAACCCAGAGAGTTTGAAGGTGGTAAACTGCAAGATAGAGGGAGCACTCAAAGCAGAGATGAATACACCAGAGGTGGTGAATGGTATTGCTAAGTGCCAGAACTACCAGTTCCTCAAGCATGGTTACTTCGTGGTTGATCCTGACACAACTAGCGAGAAGCTTGTCTTCAACCGCACTGCTTCGCTCAAAGACAATTGGCAGAAGTAGTTTAGTGTTTAGAGAACGCGCCTACGGCGCTACTGTTTAGAGGTTATAGGCGATAGGCGATGAATATACGAACACAAAACGACAAACAACAGATTCTCTGTGCGTGGAGGCGGAAATATGTCCGCCTCACGCCAGAGGAGCATGTTCGTCAGACAATTCTGCATGCGTTAGAAGATAGCTTTGACTATCCACACGGATTAATAGCCGTAGAAGTGCCTATAGAGGTCGCGGGATTGAAGAAACGATGTGATGCAATCGTATATAACCAACAGTTGCAACCACTTGTGCTGATTGAGTTTAAAGCTGAATCTGTGCCTCTGACGCAGCAGGTGTTTGACCAAGCAGCTATATATAATCGTCATTTGCATGTGCCTTATCTGATGCTGAGCAATGGTAAAGATACAATTATGGCAAAGATATTAGAAAAAGAATGCTCTTTCCTTGATCACATACCTAACTATAATGATGTCGTTAAATAGTTAGATTTTCATAGAAATCGGAGAAATAATTTGCACGAATAAAAAAAAAGCAGTACCTTTGCACTCGCGTTCGGTAATTTCGACGAGCAAGCGGGATGTGGCGCAGCCCGGTAGCGCAACGGTCTGGGGGACCGGAGGTCGCAAGTTCAAATCTTGTCATCCCGACAAAATAAATAGATAACTACTTTGATATGAAGTGGTTATCTTGTTTTTTAATTGTAGTTTGCTCGAAAATTGTTGAAAGAATCATACATTAAACTTCAAATAAAAACAACTTTTCTTGCGTATGTGCATTTTTTGTTGTATCTTTGTCGCAAAATTGGAGTAATGGGTACTTTTGCCTTTAACTAATAACTCATTGTTGGTAACAATCAATGACCTACAAATGGAACATACGATGTTTGACTGCTGTGGAACAAGAGATACAACAGCAATTGGAGCATGAATTGAATATCAGTTCGGCTGCGGCACGTATGTTGGTTGTACGTGGTATACAAACAGCAGATGAGGCACGCGCATTTGTACGCCCATCATTGGAGATGCTGCACGATCCGTTCCTAATGAAGGATATGGACAAAGCTGTGGAGCGTCTGCACCAAGCTATTACTCAAGGCGAGAAGATTCTTATCTACGGAGATTACGATGTGGACGGTACCACCGCCGTAGCAGTGATGTATCGGTTCCTTCAGAACCTTGTCTCTAACCTGTCGCCTTTAACCTTTAACCTTGATTACTATATCCCTGATCGCTATACAGAGGGTTATGGAGTGTCACAACAAGGTATTGACTATGCTGCAGCGCAAGGATGTAATCTGATTATCACGCTTGACTGCGGTATCAAGGCAGTAGAGAAAGTGGCTTATGCCGCTAGTAAAGGCATCGACGTGATCGTTTGCGACCACCATACACCAGGCGAAGAGTTACCCAATGCTGTAGCAGTGCTGAATATGAAGCGTAGCGATTGCCCTTACCCATACAAAGATCTTTCGGGCTGCGGTGTTGGTTTCAAATTAGCACAGGCATACACTTCTCGCTACGGTTTGCCATTCGATAATCTCATACCACTGTTGCAGCTCTTGGCAATGTCGATTGCTTCGGATATCGTGCCTATCACAGGTGAGAACCGTATCTTGGCTCACTTCGGTATTCAGCAACTTAATAAGGCACCTTTCTCAGGATTGTCGGCTATCAT
>JAFZGC010000073.1 GCA_017555595.1 Paludibacteraceae bacterium
TGGTTTAGAGCCATTGCAACTCACCACCGTTTGGGACTCCCCTACGGGGCAAACGTATTTTATACGTGTAAACCCCTTCCCTATCTTTAACCACCATTTCACCATCTCGTCCGCTATCCACGAACGCCAAACTTTTGCTCCACACATGGAGTCTATGTTGCATTTAGCTCAGGCGATGCCCGAGATGAGTATTTTCTATAATGGACCTATGTGCGGTGCCAGTGCGCCAGATCATATGCACTTTCAAGCTGTACCTCGCCATAGTATGCCAATAGAAGATCATTTCTCCACCAATTACGCCAATGCCGTTTTGGTGCAAGAATCTGATCTGCACTCCCATTTGGCAGCACTAGAAAAAGTGTTATCCATGGCAAGTATCCCTGAGAACGCCAGCCAAACAGGCTCTCTCACCGCAGGTGCTTCCCGCACCGAAGAATGGGAACCCCGTTGGAACATCATCTCATGGTACGAACCAGAGCAATCTACAGGCGGAACGCCGATCTACAGCCCGCAGGGCGATCTACAGCCCACAGGGCGATCTTATAACACGATTGTGTTCTTCCGCCGAGAATCTCGTCCTCAATGCTTCTTTGCTCCAGAGAATGAGCGTATTCTCTTCTCTCCAGGTACCGTAGAGATGGGTGGTGTAGGCATTGTTGCCAACCGCGAGAGCTTCGACCGTATTACGCCAGAAGTACTCCGCTCTATGATTCAAGAAGTAGCAGATACACTCTGCCCTTAAGGTAAATTTTTCTTTGTTCATTGCCCCGAATATATTCGGGTATTCTTGCCTCTAACCTCTAAACTGTAGCGGCTTCACCGCGTCCTCTAAACTATGCGCCAAGCGCACTAATTTTAAGATTACCTCCCGTTGTACCTTCCCTGTTCCTCTCGGGTAAAAGACCAAAGAAGAACCAAGGACGAACCAAGGATGAACCTAAGAACTCAAAATCTCAAAAAAGGCTTTTTATTAAGATTGCCGTCTCTTTTATCTCTCTTATACTTTGCCTTATTCTACCGAGAGAACTCCGACCGACGACCGAGCGAGGAGCGACACAACTCCTTGCCTACAAAAAGTGCTGTTTATTAAGATTGCTTTCCTAAAAAAGTTGACTCGTATCCTAAAACCATTGACTACTTTCCTAAAAACTTTTACTCCATTCCTAAAAATATTTACTCACTGTTGCGCATTTCGTGCTCATCTTTTATTGTGTTTCACCCCTAATAAACACAAAAAATGCACTTTTCCGCAAAAAAAGTGTATTTTTCTTCACATACTGACAAGTTTTAGCAGTTTGACACACTACCTTTGCACCCGAATTCACAAAAACCGTATGTTTAACTGCTAAAATTACCCATTATGTCACACCCACAAGCATTACGAATCCCTTTCCATGAATTTGGATTTTTCACTCAACTATCTCAAGAATCATCAACCCAAACCTCTTCACACACCCACATTTTAGAAGAAAATCTTCTAATGACTTGCAAATCTCCCAAAAATTCACTACCTTTGCACCCGATTTACAACACTGACAACAACGACTTAATCTTGTTCCCTATGTCTAAATACTCGCTCAAAGAAAAAGAAGGTACCATCATCAACCAAGTGCGCGAAGATTTCTTCGACCTCTTCGACTGTACCAAACTCATCGGTAACATCGACTTCGCTGTTGCCATTCCACAAAACCAAATCGTCAAATACGACGAAACAGAGTATATCCTTTGGGCAGAAGCCAAACAGGGCAACAACCACAACATCTACGAGTCCTTTATCCAACTCATTCTCACTATTGGCAAAGAGCGCACTTTCGAGAAGTTCCTACCTCCACGATTCATCGGGGCTTTTGATGCAGAGAAAATAGCTTTCATCCCTTACGAATCCATCATGGCGGTCTTCACTCAAAACGACTTCAACTGGAATATCACGCCATCCGACCATAACTCCAAAGAGTTCAAACAACTCAAACAAATGGTGCGCGCAGAACTCGATGCTGACAACAAAAAGCGCGAGAATGTCTTCATCTACTATTTCGGACGAGACGACAAAGAGCTACGCCAATTCATACGCGTCAATTTCCGCTCGGGGCGAGACAAGATACACCGAATGTCCATCAGTCAAAATAATGTGGTCAGCGTGTACAACAAATGGCGCACAGAGGTTATGCCATCTATCGCAGTCAATTGGGAAAACGCAAAGCAAAACGGACTGCTCGAAACAGATTTCTTCCTCGCCGACCTCATAGCAGAGGACAACCAAACACTCATGGATGGTCTCCATGTACTACTTTGCAAAACACTCTACAAACTCGACCGAAAGATCGGTACTGACGGTATCTTTGTCAGCAAAGAAGTACCTTTCAAAGACAACATGCAAGCCCATACACAGTTCTGGGCACGATATGCACGACCACCTAAAAAAGAGTATTGGAACAAGATCGTTGATCGCCGAGACTTGCTCGTGCCACAAGATGTGCGCGAACGAAAGGGCTCATTCTTCACACCGGCTATTTGGGTAGAGAAATCACAAGAGTATCTTGCTAACACACTTGGCGAGAACTGGCAAGACGAGTACTATATCTGGGATTGTTGTGCGGGTACGGGCAACTTGCTCGTAGGTCTTAATAATAAGTACAACATCTGGGCTTCTACATTAGACCATGCGGATGTTAAGGTAATGCACGAGCGCATACACACCATGGGCGCAGGCTCTAACTTGCTCGAATCGCATGTGTTCCAATTCGACTTCCTCAATGACGATTTTTCTAAACTCCCACAATCGCTCCAAGCAGTCATCAATGACCCCGAGAAACGCAAAAAACTCGTCATCTACATCAATCCACCATACGCAGAAGCTGGAACTGGACAAGGGAAAGGATTCAAAGTAAATATATCAAATGAAACAATGGTATATAAGAAATATACCAATTTTTTAGGTAATGCAAAAAAGGAATTATTTGCACAATTCTTTGTGCGCATATATAATGAAATCCCCTCTTGTACGCTTGCAGAATTTTCAAAGTTGAAAATTCTGCAAGCGTCAAATTTCGCGGATTTCCGCGTGCACTTTCTCGCTAACCTAAAATCGATGTTTTTAGTGCCCGCTAATACATTTGACAATGTTAAGGGAACCTTTCCTATTGGATTTTTCATATGGGATAGTTCTGATAAAAAAGCTTTTGATACAATTGATGCTGACATTTACTCTAGTAAAGGCGAATATCAAGGAGTTAAAACTATTCAATCATTGGATACCTTCAAAGGCAGAATAAATGATTGGATTAACTGCTATAGAGAAAAAGACTTTTCATCATCTGTTGGCGTTTTAATGGGAGATGGTCCAGACTTTCAAAACAATAAATATATATCTATACTTAATAAAGCAGGATCAAGGCACGGTATATATGTACCTATAACAAATAGCAATATCATTTCAGCCGTAATATACCTTTCTGTTCGTCAGTGTATAGATTCTACTTGGCTTAATGACCGCGACCAGTTCCTTTATCCTAACGACGGCTGGAAAACCGACTACGAATTCCAACTCGACTGTTTGGCATACACCCTCTTCCACGGACAAAACCGCATTTCTGCTGACCAAGGCACCAACCATTGGATTCCTTTCTACGAGCACGAACTCGACGCGCCAGATAACTTCGCATCCAACTTCATGGCGGACTTTATCCGTGACTTCTTAAATGGCAAACATACCGCCCCCGCAACCACAGAAGCACCTACACTATTCGACACCGATACCAATCCAGCCACCACCAGTCAAGACCTCGCGGTTACTTCCGCGAGCCAAACCAACGCCTTCAGTCCAGAAGCAGCCGAAGTCATGCAAGCGGGCAAAGCACTTTGGTATTACTACATCCACCACAAGGATAACGAGTTGTATGGAAAAGCACCCGACATCAATGCTTCTTTCTATGACATTCGTGCATATTTCCAAGGCAGAAACGAGAAGGGCAAGATGAATAGTGAAAGTAGTGACGAGAAATATACTGCCCTTATCAAAGACTTGCGCGCAAAGCAAAAATCCCTTGCCGCCAAAATCGCTGAAAAAGTATATCTCTACGGCTTCTTGAAATAAGTGAATACGCCTATTTATCTAAAATATCTAATCCCGTCCGCATTGCGGTCGCAATTAAAAAAATAAACGAAATCAAAGAACAACTCCAACAAAATCAAGCAGACGAATAATAGTACGCACACGAATTTTCCGAACGAGGTTCAGGAGCATGACTTATATTTAATATCGACAAGATCACGGCATTTGAAGTGATAAGTTATTCTGCTATAAAATATACTGATCTTCACGAAGTTAAGAGTGACTTTCCTAAGTCTTTTCCTAAGTCTTTTCCTAAGTTATTTCCTAAGATAAACTCATAATTAACCATTCATGCTACACAAATACAACCGACATATTTACATTGCACTATTATCCGTGCTAACACTTTGCTTGCTCTGCGATTATATCCCTGCACTCCGTTTTCTCGCTACATGGGTCACTCCCCCTGTGGTGCTTTTCATTGGACTAGTGTTTGCTCTGCTCTGCGGACAAGCCTACCCTACTTTTAATAAGAATGTATCAAAGAAACTCCTCCAATACTCCGTCATCGGTTTGGGCTTTGGTATGAATCTCCAAGCCTCGCTCGCTTCGGGTAAGGAGGGTATGCTCTTTACGATTATATCCGTCGTTGGCACTTTGCTCATCGGTATGTTTATTGGTTGCAAAGTACTGAAACTCAACCGAAACACATCCTACCTCATCAGCTCGGGTACAGCCATTTGTGGCGGTAGTGCCATTGCTGCCGTAGGACCTATCATCAAAGCCAAAGATACCGACATGTCCATGGCATTGGCTACGGTATTTATCCTTAACGCCATTGGGCTGTTCCTCTTCCCTATTTTGGGTCATTGGTTGGGACTCAGCCAACAGGACTTCGGCACATGGGCTGCTATCGCTATTCATGATACGAGTTCCGTGGTCGGTGCAGGTGCCGCTTATGGCGAAGAAGCGCTGCAAGTGGCGACGACCATCAAACTCACCCGTGCACTATGGATTATCCCTTTGGCATTAGTCACCTCGGTCATCTTCCGCAGCGAAGGCAAGAAAATCAGTATTCCATGGTTTATCTTGTTCTTTATTGTGGCAATGCTCATCAATACCTACCTTTTGGTGGATTATCCTGAGGTGGGTAAGTTCATCGCAGGTATTGCTCGCAAGGGACTTATCATCACAATGTTCTTCATCGGTGCTTCCCTCTCCGTAGATGTCATCAAATCCGTCGGCATACGCCCATTGCTACAAGGCATTTTGCTTTGGATAATCATTAGTGCTGCTTCATTAGCATATATCCTACTACGTTAATCAATTATATACCATCATGAAACCCTTCCCTTTCCTACTCTGTCTAATGAGTTTTTTAGGCTGCAAAGCAGCAGACTTCCGCTCAGTGGACGCGGATTCGTTTGCGCAGCTTATTGAAGATACCACCGTCGTGCGCCTTGATGTTAGAACAGCAAGCGAATATTCGCAAGGGCATATCCCAGGTGCACTGCTCATCGACGTAACACAAGCAGACTTTATGCAAAAAGCAGAGCAACTGCTTCCAAAAGATAAAACCATTGCGCTCTACTGCCGTTCAGGCAGAAGAAGCAAAAATGCCGCCATGCAACTCGCCCAACACGGCTACCAGGTAGTAGAGCTCAACACGGGCTTCAACTCCTGGAAAGGCGAAGTAGAACGATAATAAAATTCCCACCGATAACACAGATTAACACTAATATCTTAATCCGTGTTTCATCCGTGAAATCCGTGGGACAAATCAAGCATAAAACAACAAAAACTATACAATCATGAAACACCAAATTGCTGTGGGCGTTATGACCGCCCCAAAGATTGAGGCCGTTATTCCTGGACCTCACTCCACTCCTGAACACCCAACTTTCCTTCTTAAGAA
>JAFZGC010000074.1 GCA_017555595.1 Paludibacteraceae bacterium
ACATCATGAGCGAGAGCAAAGAGCTCGTGAAGGACGTTTTGAAGAAGAACAACGTTAACGTAATCGACTTCAAGCGCGTAACCCTCAACCAAGAGTAATCAAACTGATAAAACAGCCCTCCGCGCAAACGGGGGGCTGTTTTCTATATAAATATCCGGTAAACCCAGAATCTCCAGACTTTCCGGTATAATTAAAAATCATAATACTATGTCACAAGAACTTCTCACACCAGCACTAGCAAAGAAACGCCTCCTTTCTCTTGACGTTTTGCGTGGTATCACCATCGCGGGCATGATCCTTGTTAATAACCCTGGTACCTGGTCACATATCTATGCACCTCTTCGCCATGCGGCGTGGAACGGTTGTACGCCTACTGACCTCGTTTTCCCATTCTTCGTTTTCTGTATGGGTATTGCGATGTATATCTCCCACAAGAAGACCAATCACGCCTTCACTTGGCCTGTGGTTAATAAGGTTATTACGCGTGGTATGCTCATCATTATGATCGGTTGGGCGCTCAGTTGGCTTGGAATGTTTCTTGGACAAATAACCAATGGTGAGACTCTTCTTTATTCCATTTGGACTTATCCAATCGAGCATATCCGTATCTTGGGTGTCTTTCCACGTTTGGGTCTTGTGAGTATCTTCGGCGGCTTGCTCATGCTCGCTGCTAAGCCTAAAAACTGCCCATGGGTCGCTGCTGTGCTTATGATCATCTACTGTATCATGCAGAGCGTGACCAATAGTTTCTTCCTCAACGCTGCTAACATGGAGTCTATTGTGGACCTCAAGTTGCTCGGCGACAACCATATCTACCATATGACCAATGCTGCTGGCGAGCGCATCGGCTTTGATCCAGAGGGTGTTCTCTCTACTATCCCTTGCGTAGCGCATGTGTTGATTGGCGCTTGGATGGGACACCTTATCATGAATGTCAAAGACAACTGGGGCAAAGTTACCCGTCTCCTCCTAGCAGGTGCGGTGATGATGCTTGTTGGTTTCTTGCTCGATTATACGTATCCTATCAACAAGAGCATGTGGTCTGCTAGCTATATCCTCGTAACATGCGGTTTGGCAAGTTCTCTGCTCGCTATCTTGACTTGGGTTTTGGATATCCGTTTGCTAGAGCGTAATGCGAAAGAGGCTACTACCAAGTGTGAGATGGCCACCAAGAAGGTAGCAAACAACTGGTATAAGTTCTTCGAATGTTTTGGTGTTAACCCATTGTTTATCTTCTGCTTGAGTGCTATTGCTGTATATGTAATGCGTAGCATTCGCTTTGAGTATCACGAGCAGATGTACAATGTCTGGAGCTTCTGGTATAAGGTCTGCATGCAACCTCTCTTTGGTAACGAAGGTGGCTCTTTGGCTTGCGCACTCAGCCTGGTTCTTGTCCTCTGGGGCATTGCTTATCTCCTCTACCGCAAGAAGATTTACATCAAGCTTTAGTCCATTCTTATTCACTTAAGATTCAGCGCACGAGTTTCGCTTTGGCGAAATGAGGAGCGGTGGCAATAAAATCAAAGTCTAGGAAAATAAGATTTATAAGATTTCTCGAGCGTAGCGAGTAGGAGGTAGTTATGTCTAAAATTGCAACTATAGGATTTTTTGACGGTGTCCATCGCGGACACCGTTTCCTGTTTGCCCAGTTGCACGAGCATGCCAAGCACCATCAGCTTACCCCTGCAATCTATACTTTTGACCGCCATCCCAAGGAACTGCTCACAGGTCAAGCCCCTGCTATGCTGACTACGCACGACGAACGAAAATCCTTGCTCCAGAACTACGGCGAAGTACATTTCTTGGATTTTGCTGCAGTGCAACACCTTACTGCTGAGCAGTTTATTCGTCATCTCCATGAGCAAGAGGATGTGGAGGTATTGCTTATCGGCTATGATCACCACTTTGGCTCCGACCGCCTCAAGGGCTTTCATGAGTACGAAAAAATAGCGCACAAAATTGGTCTGCACGTAGAGCGCGCACACGAGTGCCTGGTGGACGGTCTTCCAGTGAGTTCGTCGCGTATTCGCAAACTCCTTGCGGCGTCACAGATAAACCAGGTTAACCGCCTTTTGGGTTATAACTATACGGTTTCGGGAATTGTAGAACATGGCAATGCCATTGGTGCAACCATCGGTTTTCCAACGGCAAATATCCGCCTAAATTCTGCCAAACAGCTCCCTGCCAGCGGTGTGTATTCTGTTGTGGTTCAAGCGAATGGGGTGGAGTATAAGGCTTTAGCGAATATCGGAACCAACCCAACAGTAGGCAACGACTATTTGTCTTTAGAGGTGCATCTACTTAATTTCCAGGGAGATTTATACGGTCAGCAACTCTCAATCTCTTTCCTCTCCTTTCTCCGTGAAGAAAAGAAGTTCGTTTCGCTCGAAGAACTGAAAAAACAGATTACAGAGGATATAAAAATGTCTTTTGTATAGTTATATTAAATAGTATCATGTATTTTCGCTGCAAACTGCAATAGAATCTAGTACTTTTGCACCCGAAAAGTGTTGCAAAAGCAGAAATATTCATGCAGAAAGTGTTGTAAACGCAACTAAATTCGTGCCAAAAAATTACCCATAGACCAAAAATTCGTTAGAAAATAAATTTTCACTCATTTTTCTTGCATATATGCATTTTTTGTTGTACCTTTGCACATTGATTTTGAAATAATAAATAAAAAACAATATGGCAAAGAAAGATTTTAAGAAAGAAGAGCAAAACTTGGAGAATGTACAGGAAGCTCTTAACACCACCAGCGCGTGGATTGAGGCAAACCAAAACAAATTGACATGGGTAATTACCATCATCGTATTGGTAGTAATAGGTGTGTTGGCATTGAATACCTATGTTATCAAACCCAAAGCTGCTGAGGCAAGCAACGAAACTGCAAAAGCTGTAGCATACTTCGCGCAAGGCAACTACGAGTTGGCTCTCAATGGCGATGACGTAGAGTGCATTGGTTTTGAGGCAATTGCTAATGACAACAGTTGCTCACAAGAAGGTAAATTGGCTGCTCTTTATGCTGGTGTGTGCTACTACCAATTAGGTGACTATACTGCTGCTGCTGAGTATTTGGCTAAGTTTGATGCAAATGATGTGAATGTTGATCCTGCTGCATCTCAATTGTTGGGAGATGCGTATGTGTGTCTTGGGGAATATGACAAGGCTATTGATGCTTTTGAAGCTGCTGCTGACTCCGAGAATGAGTTGATTGCTCCCATGGCACTCAAGAAATTAGGTTTTGTACAAATGGAGTTGGGAGATAATGCTGCTGCGAAAGAAGCATTTGAGACCATCAAAAATGATTACCCAACTTCAGCACAAGCACAAGATATTGAGAAATATATTGCTATCGTCAAATAAGGCTATAGGTTATAGGCTATAGGCAAGAATGATATGACAACTGATTTGTCGCAATATAACGCGAATGAATTGCCTAGCGCTGACGTGCTTTCACGTCAGCGCTATGCTATAGTAGTTGCAGATTGGAATAGCGAGATTACCCATGCGTTGGCAAAAGGCGCAATTGATACACTCGTGAAACATGGTGTGATAGAAAAAAATATAGATGTGATGCATGTGCCTGGTACGGTGGAACTGACCTATGGCGCAGCGTTATATGTGAGCGGTAGAAGGGGCGGATTGTTTAATAATGTAGATGCAGTAATAGTGATAGGTTGCGTCATCAAGGGCGATACACCGCACTTTGATTATGTATGCCAATCTGTCACGCAAGGTGTGACATTGCTTAATGCGCATATGTATCCTCAGCCAATATATCATCCTTGCCCTGTAATCTTCTCTGTGCTCACTACGCTCGACAAACAACAAGCACTGGATCGCGCAGGTGGTCGTTTGGGAAACAAGGGTGTGGAAGGTGCTGTGACAGCCATTAAAATGGCAAATCTATAGTTAAGAGGACGCTACTGTTTAGTGTTTAGAGAATCATGCGTGTATATAAGTTTGGTGGTGCTTCTGTAAAAGATGCGAATGGTATTCGCAACTTAAGAGAAATCGTTGCTCAGTCGAGTGATGATTTGATGGTTGTTGTTTCAGCTATGGGGAAGACCACTAATGCGTTGGAGCGCTTGGTATCCGCATTATCGCAGGGTAACGAGCAACTGGCAGAGCAGGAGTGGCTTCAAGTATTTGACCACCATGTTTATACAATACTCGAATTGGGGCTGCAACCCAATGTGGATGTACGATTGCCAGTGATGCCTACCTATAACCATGAGTGGTCGTATGACCAAAACTACGATCAGATAGTTAGTTTGGGAGAGATTATGTCCACGCAGATAATTGCGGTTTACCTGCTTAAAAATGGTGTTCCTACTGAGTGGTGGAATATTCCTAAACTCCTGCGTACTGATGCAACCTATCGTGAGGCGCAAGTGGATTGGCAGCACTCTGCACAAGTGATACGAGCGGGATGGGATAGAGCAGCACGTCCGCATGTGGTGGTTACACAAGGCTTCATTGGCGGAACAGAAGACGGACTACGCACTACTTTGGGACGTGAAGGGTCGGATTATACAGCAGCTCTGCTAGGCAATTTTTTAGATGCAGAATCGGTAACGATTTGGAAAGATGTTCCTGGTATTCTTAATGCGGATCCACGCAAACAAACAGACACCATCAAGATTGATCAACTCTCTTATCATGATGCGGTAGAGTTGGCATATAGTGGTGCACAGGTGATTCATCCGAAGACTATACGTCCTTTGGAGAATAAGAAGATTCCGCTCTACGTAAAGCCCTTTGGTAACCCTATAGCTTCAGGGTCTATTATCTGTGAGAACGCGCGACCAGTGAATGTACCAGTGTATATTTGGCGTGAGAACCAGATCCTTATTACGATGCGTGCTAAGGATTTTGCATTTGTCTTAGAGGAGAGCTTGAGCCACATCTTTGATATTATCCATCGCCATCATCTTACAGTTTCGTTGGTGCAATCAAGTGCTGTCACGATTTCGGTGTGTGTGGATAACAACCGATTTGTGGCATCGGCTTTAGCCGAACTGCAAGATGCCTATCAGGTTACTTGGAACGATAATCTGCGTTTGCTTACCATTCGTGGTACAACGCCAGAGATATTAAGAACAGAACAAGAAAATCGAACCATTCTACTTAGTCAGACGACGCGACGCACCGCCCGACTGGTAATAAATAATTAATATACATGAATGCATATCTCAAACAGTATTTCTCTGCGCAGTATTGGTTAAGTTTGTTGACTGATTTTTGGCATGCGTTGGGAACATGGAAATTTTGGAAAGAACTGGTAGTTATGACCATTGGTATTACCATTGGCGCTGCCGCAGTATATTATTTCTTGATGCCAAGCCACTTGATTATTGGTACTATATCAGGTTTGAGTATTGTGATTAATACTTTGATTGGGGGCGATGCAGACACATTCTCTTATCTTGTGATGGGTATCAATGCATTTTTGCTGGTCTTGGCTTTCTTGCTGATTGGTAATGAGTTTGGAGCTAAGACGGTTTATACTGCTATGATTCTTGGTCCTTTGACTCAGTTGTGGGATCGTATTTATCCATATACCAACTTTACCCACCGTGTAATTGAGAATCCTGACGTGTTGGCACAGCTGCAAGCAGGTCAAACCGTTTTAGATATAAATGGTAATCCTTATCTGCTGAGTCGTGCTGGCGAAGTGTTGGAGCAGGTAAAAGACTCTGTAATGTCTGCAGGCTTGGGCATGGGAGATCTATGGTTCGATTTGATTTGTTTTGTGCTGCTGCTTTCTGCTAGTCAAGCTATTGAGTTTCGTGTGAATGCATCTACAGGTGGTTTGGATATTTTGGCGAAGATTATCAATAAGTTCTTGCACTTTGATATTGGTATGTCCGTGTCCATTGGTGGCGCACTGATATGCTGTACTGCCTTCCTTATCAACGACTTTCGTTTGGTGGTTATTGGCTTGATTGGTACTTGGCTCAATGGTATCGTAATCAACTATTTTACAGCTTCGCTTGACCGTCGAAAACGTGTATGTATCATCTCGCGTGAGCATGAGCGCATACGTAGGTATATTGTGGACGACTTGGTTCGTGGTTGTTCGCTCTATACCGTAGAGGGAGGTTATACAGGCGAGGAATCTAAAGAAATTCAATCATTACTTACTCAAGAGGAGTTCGCTTCGTTGATGGCATTTATCCGTGATAATAATATCAAGGCGTTTATCACCGCCAGCAATTGTTCTGAGATTTATGGTCTTTGGTTAAAACACCGCAAACGTCACGGAAAGATAGAGATATCAAATGAATAATATAACCTTTTTAATTTTACAACAATGAAAAAACCTACTTTGTTTATTTTGGCTGCAGGTATGGGTAGCCGTTACGGAGGTCTAAAACAATTGGATGGTCTTGGACCTAATGGCGAAACTATCATGGATTATAGTGTTTTTGATGCGCTCCGTGCTGGCTTTGGTAAAGTGGTATTTGTTATCCGCAAGGATTTTGATGAGGATTTCCGTCGCGTGGTATTGAGCAAATATGAGGATAAGGTTCCTTGCGAGGTTTGCTATCAAGCCTTGGAAAATGTACCAGAGGGTTATACATACAACCCAGAACGCACTAAACCATGGGGTACTAACCATGCTATCTTGATGGCGAAAGATATTATTAATGAACCATTTATGGTGATCAATGCTGATGATTTTTATGGTAAAGAGTCTTTTGAGGTAATGGCGAAATTCTTGAACGAGGTGGCAGACAAACAAGGTAAATACTGCATGGCAGGTTACCGCGTAGGAAATACCTTGAGTGAGCATGGAAGTGTAAGTCGTGGTGTGTGCAGTACGGATGCAAATAATTTCTTGACTGATGTAGTGGAGCGTACTTCTATTGAGAATAAGGATGGTCACGTTTGCTACAAAGACGAGAACGGTGCAGATGTAGAAATTCCTTTCGAGACACCAGTAAGTATGAATATGTGGGGCTTTACTCCTGAATATTTTGCATATGCTGAGGAAGCTTTCAAAGCGTTCTTGGATAAGAATGGTCAAGAGTTGAAGGCAGAGTTCTATATCCCAACATTGGTTAACGATTTGATTGTTTCGGGTAAAGCTACATGCGAGGTACTTGATACTACAGCTAAATGGTTTGGTGTGACATATGCTGACGATCGTCAGATGGTAGTAGATAAGATTCAAGCACTGGTAGATGCTGGTGTGTATCCAAGTCCATTATTCTAAATGTAATATAGAGTGGCTCGTATTTTAGTAACAGGCGGTACTGGCTATATTGGTTCGCACACGGTTGTTGAACTCATGCAGCATGGCCATGAGGTGGTAATTGTAGATAACTTGAGTAATTCCAATAAAGAAATGTTGGATGGAATCGCTGCTGTTGTTGGCAAACGACCTGATTTTGAGCAAGTTGACTGCAATGATATTTCTGCAATGTGTGATGTGATGAATCACTATACTGATATTGAAGCTGTGATTCATTTTGCAGCAAGTAAGGCAGTTGGTGAATCGGTGGAACAACCTTTGATGTACTATCGTAACAACCTGATGTCGCTTGTTACGCTTCTGGAGCAGATGAAGGCACACAATGTGCATAATATCGTGTTCTCCAGTTCGTGCACTGTTTATGGACAACCATCTTCTGAGCATTTGCCAGTGGATGAGAAAGCTCCAATTCAAGTGGCATTGTCGCCTTATGGCAATACCAAGCAAATCAATGAAGAGATTATTCGTGATGAAGCCTATGCCAATGCTGCGCTGCATGCCACTATCTTGCGTTATTTCAATCCGATAGGTGCGCATCCGACAGCCATGATTGGTGAGCTGCCTAATGGTGTTCCCAACAACTTGTTGCCGTTTGTAACCCAAACTGCTGCAGGGGTGCGTCGGCAGCTTAAGGTATATGGAGATGATTATAACACGCCAGATGGATCTTGTATTAGAGATTATATCTATGTAGTAGATTTGGCAAAGGCCCATGTCAAGGCTGTAGAACGAATGCTTTCAGGTAAGACTGAAGAGCAAGTAGAAGTGTTTAATCTTGGTACAGGTCGCGGATTGAGTGTGTTGGAGATTCTTCGTACCTTCATTCAGGTAACAGGTGTAGATGTTCCCTATGAGATTGTTGGTCGTCGCGAAGGAGATATCGAACAGGTATGGGCAAAGCCCGACAAAGCCAATAATGTGTTGGGGTGGAAAGCAGATACTCCTATCGAAGATGTGCTGCTCAGTGCATGGAACTGGGAGAAGAAACTACGAGGCATAGAGTAAAGGAATCTTGGTAGATGCTTCCATGAAGCCAGATAAATAAAAAATAGGTCTGAGACTTGTCTCTGACCTATTTTTTATTGGAAGAAAGTAAAATGCACACTTCCGTATGTTCGTTGTTCTACAAAGTGAGGATGTTGATAAAAATCGTGAGCTTTAGAATGTTCGAGTACGAAATAACCACCCTCTTTCAATATCCCTTGCTCAAAAATCAAATCTGGAATAGTAGGTAGTAAGTCTAAATCGTATGGCGGATCAGCATAAATGAAATCGTATTGTACGTGGCATGCTTTTACAAACTTAAACACATCGCTGCGAATTAAATGTAGGTTCTTTATACCCAATTGCTTGCAGCATGAGATAATGAAGTTTTGCTGCGTATGTGCCATTTCCACTGCAGTCACTTCGCGTGCTCCACGCGATACGAATTCTAAACCGATACCACCTGTACCTGCAAACAAATCAAGCATATCTACTCCTTCATAATCCATTCGATTAGTAAGGAGGTTAAATAGACTTTCTTTTGCAAAGTCTGTTGTTGGGCGCGCTGTGATATTTTTAGGGGGCATCAACCGACGCCCCCTAAATTTTCCTGAAATAATTCTCATATTTCCAGCCTATAACCTTATAGCCTATAGCCAAATCTTACTCCCAGTTACCTGCGTTGTTGTTAGGAGCATCTACAGAACCTACTTTCAAACCAGGATAGTGATCAAGTTTCTTTTCTTTGTCAATCAAATTCACTAATTCCTGTCTATTCAAGTCATGGAGATAGGTGTCGAAATGTGCGCGAATTTCAAAAATAGGCACCTTAATACCTTGTGAAGTAGTGTAGTTGTTATTAGTTTCTACATCGTATTTTACATTATCTGTATATGGGATATAGATAATCTCTCCGATAGTTTCCTCTGTATATTGACCTTTGTATAATGATTGAATCATGTTGGTCAAGATTGTATCGCGGCGGAAACCTTGTAAACCAGTGGCTTTCACTTCACGGTCATTTTTCCAAACGTAGTCGTAGATTTGCATCAAACTATCCGCACCTTGGAATTTCATCTTGCGTTGTGCTTTCAAACGTGCGCGTTCCAAAATTTTACTTGCTTTAAATTCGGTCATACCATCTTCCAATTGCTTTTCGGTCAGAGAACCTTCTTTCAAAACTTCTTTCTTTGGTGTTGTTTTCAAATAATCAACCAATGAGTCCAAATCAGCAGTAAAATAACCTTTATCCAAACGGAATTGAGCCTCTGCGGTACGCAAACTAATAAGGTTGGCAATCACTTTAGTCTCGCGAACTACGCGCTCCTCTTCAAATTGAATAGGAGTAACAACACTTTTCACGCATATAAATGCCATGAAAATTACACCAATAACCAATAAGGTGCGAATAATAATTTTTGTAGCGTTCATATTGTTTTATGTTTTAATTTACGGTGTAACGGATTTCAATCCACAAATACGCTGCAAAGTTACAAATTCTTTTTTATATATGCAAATATTTTTCTTCTGTTTTGTCTTTTTTCTTGCATATATACATTTTTTTTTGTATCTTTGCACCGAAATTATATCACAGGGATTATGTCTGCGGAAAATAGTAATCAAGTATTATACAAAATTTTGACCGAAAGGCTTGAGCAACTGCGTTTGATGGATAAGGAGGGCGATTCGGATCGTCGTCGCCATGTGGCGCGTGAAACAAAGGAATTGCATGCCCCTTTGGCGCACCGTTTAGGTTTGTATGCTATAAAAACGGAGATGGAAGACTTGTCTCTCAAATTTCTTGACTATAAGACCTACAAATATATCGCACACGCGCTCAATGAGAAAAAAACGCAACGAGATGCCTATATAGCCTCTTTCATTACTCCGCTTGAAGCTAAACTGAAAGAGGCAGGTTTCCAATTTACTATTAAAGGGCGACCAAAATCCATTCATAGTATCTACAACAAGATGCAGGCGCAGCATTGTGATGTGGATCGTATCTATGACCTCTTTGCCATTCGTATTATCCTTGATTCGCCTTTAGACAGCGAGAAGTCCGACTGTTGGCAGGTCTATTCGCTCATTACGGATATGTATCGCCCCAATCCTAAGCGCCTGCGTGATTGGCTCAGTGTGCCTAAAGAGAATGGCTATGAGAGTTTGCATACTACAGTGCTTGGACCAGAAGATAAATGGGTGGAAGTGCAGATTCGTACGCGACGCATGGATGAGGTAGCTGAAAAAGGTGTAGCAGCTCACTGGGCATACAAGGGGGTAGATGGCAATCGCCTCAATACGGATAATCAGAGTGTCTATGTTTTTACACCAACGGGAGACCTCAAACGCTTGCCTGCGGGGGCGACAGTATTGGATTTTGCCTTTTCTATTCATAGCGATGTGGGGTGTCGTTGTATGGGTGGCCGTATCCGCAACCAGAATGTAAGTATCCGTCATAAACTGCAAAACGGTGATCAAGTAGAGATTATTACTTCGCCCAACCAAAAGCCATCGGCTGATTGGCTCAATGTGGTGGTATCACACCGTGCAAAAAATAAGATTCGCCAAGCACTCAAAGAGGTTGAATATCGTAATGCTGCCGAGGGGCGCGAATTGCTGGAACGCCGTTTCAAGAATTGGAAACTGGACTATACTGAGGGGGATATATCGCGTCTTGCACTCAAGTTGGGCTATAAGGTAACTAACGACCTATATCAGTCTATAGCTATGGGCAAAGAGGATGTGCTCCGACTCAAGGATGTTTTCCTTACGATGGATGCACCTAATCCCGATTTTCAGCGTTCAGAGCATGTATATATCCCCCAGGATCATGAGGCTTTGGCATTGGAGGTAGATATCAATGTCAAGAGTGTGGACTATAACCTCGCTAAGTGTTGCAATCCACAGCCAGGTGATCCGATTTTTGGTTTTATCAGTATATTCAAGGGAATCCGCATTCACCGCTTCGACTGTCCGAATGCCGATAATATGCGTGAGAACTATCCTTATCGTATGTTACCCGCGCGTTGGGCAAAGAAGAATAATAGTAAACTGTAAACTGTAAATTGAACAACTATCCATCCATATTACTCGGCAAAGCAGTCGATCAGTTTGCTTCGTTGCCTGGCATTGGGCGTAAGACGGCATTACGCTTGGTGTTGCATCTGCTGCGTCAAAGCGAAAAAGATGTAGAGGTGTTTACCTCTGCCCTTACTTCGCTCAAACAGGATGTGCATTATTGTCGTATTTGCCATACGGTCTCCGACCAAGAGGTGTGCCCAATATGTCTATCAAACAAGCGGGACAAGCATACGATCTGCGTGGTGGAGAATGTGCAGGATGTGATGTCGATTGAGAATACGGGGCAGTATAATGGCTTGTATCATGTGTTGGGTGGAATCATTTCTCCTATGGATGGGGTTGGACCGTCCGATTTGGAGATTGATTCATTGGTAGCTCGTATCGAACCTGAAGATATCCGTGAAGTGATTTTGGCTTTGCCAACCACGATGGAGGGTGATACGACTAACTTCTATATCTATCGCCGCTTACAAAATGCCTATAGCCAATTGCCTATAGCCAATAACCAAGAACTGAAAATCAGTCAGATAGCACGTGGTGTTGCAATTGGCAACGAACTTGAATATACCGATGAGATTACGTTGGGGCGCTCGATTGTCAATCGTATCGACTTCAAAGTGTAATCATCTTTAAAAACCCTAAAACTTTTTTAACTCGCAATTATATGGAACAAAAAATCATCCGAACTCTCAATGTGTATTATTATGGTATCATGGCTTTGACGCTACTGGCTGGTACTTTGGCGTATTTCCTAATTATGGAGGATTATGTACAACCTATTGATTCGCTTTCTGCATTAGGGCAAGCGATACAATATGTCGTTATTTTAGATGCCTTGATTACCATTCCTTTGGGTTTGTATCTCTGCAAGAAACGATGCACCAAGCTCTACGCCGTAGAAAACAAGGAGGAGAAACTCCAAGGCTATCAAAAGGTAGCAACGATACGTATTGTATTAGTTAGCAATACAATGGTGCTTGCTATAGCTGCATTTTATCTCATGGGTGCATACCAATCTATGTTGTGGGTGGCTGCCGTTTCAGCCATTGGTTGGTACTTTACCAAGCCTTCTGAACGCAAGATGGAACTCGAACTCCAACCCAAGGATCCTAACCAAGAAACATACTAAATTCAAAATTCATAATTCTTAATTCAAAATTATGGTAATCGCAGTAGATTTTGACGGAACAATCGTTACCCATGAGTATCCAAATATCGGAAAACCCATCCCATTTGCTATTGAAACGCTCAAGAAATTGCAGCAAGAGGGACATCATCAACTGATTCTTTGGACGTGTCGCGAAGGCAAACTTTTGCAGGAAGCAATTGATTATTGTGCTGCCAAGGGCTTGGAGTTTTATTCGGTGAACGCTAATTTTCCAGAAGAGAATGCAGATATTGTTCGTGCCCGAAAGCTAGAGGCAGAACTGTTTATAGATGACCGAAATTTAGGTGGTATACCTGATTGGGGGGTTATCTATCAAATGGTTATGAGTGGTAATCCACATCGACCTGCGCCTGCAGGCAATATCGCAGAAGAACCAAAGGCAAAGAAAGGTCTATTCGGTCTATTCGGTTAATACTACCTATCAACTGTCAACTGTATTGATTTTCTGCCATAGAATGGCATCATCTTCTATCGTCCATGCGCGAAGTACGGAGGAGGGCTGATAGCCCTCTTTCTCGTATATAGAGGAGCAGGCTACATTCTTAGTGGCGATGATGGCATATAGCATCCTGAGTTTCAAATAACCGAAGGCATATTCTTCCAACAACCGAACTGACTTTGTGCCAATACCTTTACCTCGTGCGTGCGGAGCGATATACATACCAATAGCAGCCTTGCGATTGCGAGCATCTAAATCAAATAGGTCAATGCAACCCATTGTAGCTCCATCGTCATCA
>JAFZGC010000075.1 GCA_017555595.1 Paludibacteraceae bacterium
ACCATTACTGCCGCTGAACTCACACAGTTCGACGCATGGCGCAAACCAGAAGCACGCGCAGCTTTCACCCCTAATAGTAGCGACGAAGATACGGATACGGACGAAGAGCAGGAGAAGATTGACCCTACACAATGGATTACCCAGCATGAGAATCGTCCGCTCTTCTTCGGAGGTATTGTCGTGGAAGCCGAAGACGCTACTTCCCGCAAAGGCAACCCATACGGCAGATATACCATTGAGGACTACTCGGGTAGTTACCAGTTCACACTCTTTGGCGAAGCCTACAAGCAGTATGCAAGTCTGCTGAAACCTAATGTATATGTATTCCTAACAGGTATGATTCAACAATATGGCGCCAACCAGCGTTGGTTTAAGCCCAAAGCAATACCCGAAGCCGAATACGAACTATCAATACAGCAGGTGGATCTCATGAGCGATGCTCATAAACATGCCAAGCAAATCACTATTCATCTCCCTATTGAAAATATACAACCATCGCTCATTGATGAACTGACGGAGTGTTGCGAGAAACATGCAGGCGAAACAGCATTGCTATTGCGTGTCTTCGATGATATTAAACAAAATATCATTACCCTCATAGCACCACCTGTCCGCATGAATAAAGATTTCTACCATTGGATGAAGATGCAAGAAATAGATGAAGTCTTTACTCACCAAACGGAGTAGAAGATAAGGCGAGAGACGAAAGGTTATAGGCGAGAGGCTGGAATATGAAAAAGACGAGGGATTGCCTCGTCTTTTTCATTATTGGTTTCCGGCATCCGGATTCCAATATCCAAATCAATATGCATTCATTTGCTCTTTCACAGTAGCGGTAATCATGTCGGCAAACTCTTGTATGGTCATCTGACCCTTCTCCTCTGCGCCTTGTTGGCGAACACTGACGAGTCCGAGCTCTGCCTCTTTCTCACCTACGATGAGCATGTATGGGATACGTTTCAATTCGTTATCACGGATCTTACGTCCGAGCTTCTCGTTGCGGTCGTCCACGATGCAGCGTACATCTTGTGCCTCGAGCATCTCTTTCACTTTGTGTGCGTACTCGTTGCTCTTCTCTGAGATTGGGAGTACCACTGCTTGGTCTGGAGTCAACCACAATGGGAACTTACCTGCGGTATGCTCGATGAGCACAGCCACGAAGCGCTCCATTGAGCCGAATGGCGCACGGTGAATCATCACAGGGCGGTGTTTTTGGTTGTCCTCGCCTACATACTCCAGGTCAAAGCGCTCTGGGAGGTTGTAGTCCACTTGGATAGTACCCAACTGCCAACGACGGCCAAGGGCATCTTTCACCATGAAGTCGAGTTTTGGACCATAGAACGCTGCCTCGCCAGTCTCTACACGAGCAGGAAGACCCTTCTCTTGGCATGCCTCGATGATAGCTTGCTCAGCCTTCTCCCACACTTCGTTGCTACCTACGTACTTGGTAGTGTTGTTAGGATCACGCAATGAGATTTGTGCCTCGAAGTTCTCGAATGCCAATGACTTGAAGATAATCTCAATGATTTCCATCACGCGGATGAACTCGCTCTTCACTTGGTCTGGACGGCAGAAGATATGCGCATCGTCTTGGGTAAATGAACGTACACGAGTCAAACCGTGGAGCTCACCTGATTGCTCATAGCGATATACGGTACCAAACTCAGCAATACGCAAAGGAAGATCTTTGTATGAGTGAGGTTGGTTCTTGAAGATTGTACAGTGGTGAGGGCAGTTCATTGGTTTGAGCAAGTAAACCTCGCCTTCCTCTGGAGTGGTGATAGGTTGGAAAGAATCCTTACCATAGTGATCCCAGTGACCAGAAGTAATGTACAAGTTCTTGTTACCGATATGAGGAGTGATAACTTGTTGATAGCCATAGCGTTTTTGAATCTTCTTGAGGAAGTCCTCGAGGCGCAAACGAAGGGCAGTACCCTTTGGCAACCAGATAGGAAGACCCTTGCCAACCATGTCAGAGAACATAAAGAGCTCCAACTCTTTACCGATCTTGCGGTGGTCGCGTTTCTTAGCCTCTTCGAGCAATGTCAAGTACTCGTCCAACATCGCTTTCTTAGGGAAAGTGATACCGTAGATACGGGTCATCATTGGGCGAGAATCATCACCACGCCAGTATGCAGCAGCACAGCTGAGCACCTTAATAGCTTTGATCGCCTCGGTAGAAACCAAGTGAGGACCTTTACAGAGGTCAGTGAACGCACCTTGTGTATAGGTGGAGATATGTCCGTCTTCGAGTTCGCTGATGAGCTCGCATTTATATGTCTGTCCTTTAGCACCAAACTCTGCCAACGCATCTGCCTTAGCGATAGACTTCTTTACTAGTGGCTCTTTCTTAGCGCGAAGCTCAGCCATCTTTTGCTCGATAGCAGCAAAGTCGCTATCCTTGATGGTTTGTCCCTCTGCTGGGTACACATCGTAGTAGAATCCATTCTCGATAGCAGGACCGATACCGAATTGGATGCCAGGATACAACTCCTGCAATGCCTCTGCCATCAAGTGGCTTGAGGTGTGCCAGAAAGCATGTTTCGCCTCTTTGTCCTCCCATTTGTGGAGTTTGATGTCACAATCGGTAGTGATAGGAGCATTGAGTTCAACGATTTGCCAGTCTTCTTGACCCGCAGTTTTGATACTAGCAACAAGGATGTCTTGTGCCAAACGGCTGCTGATGCTAGCAGCTACGTCGTAAGCGGTGATTCCGCTCTCGTACTCGCGGACGCCTCCGTCCGGAAAAGTAATTTTAATCATGTTTTTCTTTATAAATAAACCTACAAATGTTTACGGCTCAGGGCCCACAAATGCCCTTTTACCAAAATTAGTGCAAAGGT
>JAFZGC010000076.1 GCA_017555595.1 Paludibacteraceae bacterium
CCTACTGGTGTAGATAGTAAACTGAAATCTACTATTGACATCTTGTGGGAAGCAGAAAATGTAAATCTAGTTGCCCTCTATGGTCCAGAACATGGTGTGCGCGGCAATGTACATGCAGGCGACCACGTGGACAATGAAGTGGACAAAAAAACAGGCCTCAAAATGTACTCCCTTTACGGCAAAACCCGTAAACCCAACAAAGAGATGATGGACGAGATAGATATTATGGTCTATGACATCCAAGACAACGGATGCCGCTCATACACCTACATCTCCACATTAGGCATGCTCATGGAGGCATGTATCGAACACGGAAAAGAACTGGTAGTTCTCGACCGACCTAACCCTCTAGGCGGTAACAAGATCGAAGGTAACCTCGTGGAGGACGGCTACATCTCTTTCGTAAGTCAATTCAAGATTCCATATTTATATGGTCAAACTCCTGGCGAACTAGCACTCTACCTGAACGCTACTGACTACGAAGACAAATGCCAACTGACCGTAGTAGAAATGCAAGGCTGGACACGCGACATGACTTGGGACGAAACAGGATTGGAGTGGATTGTGGCATCCCCACATGTACCACAAGGCAAGTCGGCAATCTTCTACCCCGTAACAGGTATATTCGGCGAGTTTGGATACGTGAATATCGGTGTGGGTTACACTCTTCCGTTTGAAATCATGGGTGCTCCTTGGGTTAGCGCAGACACCCTATCCGAAGCCCTCAACGCACTCGAGTTGCCAGGCATAGAGTTCCGACCAATACATTTCAAGCCATACTATAGTGTCTTCAAAGGCGAACAATGTCAAGGCGTACAAATCCATATCCTTGACTACGAGAAAGCCCGACTGAGCGAAATACAATTCCTCATCGTCCAAGAGATGATGCGCCTGTGGCCAGAACGCAACTGGTTTGAGTTATGCGACCAAAAACGCTTCGGCATGTTTAACAAAGTATGCGGTACCAACTATATCCGCGAGGAGTTTGGCAAACGCTACCGCTGGGAAGATATAAGCGATTACTGGTATAAAGATGTAGAAGCATATCGCGAAGCAAGTAGCAAGTACTACTTGTATGAGTAGTTTAGTATTTAGTGTTTAGAGAGTTACAATGAAAAAATACATCGAACGATTAGCTTGGGGAACGGATGCGGGATTCTACCGTCTTATCCCTCAAGAAGTGCTACACCCTGCCACAGAAGCAGACGTGCAATCCATCATCAAACGTGCACACAAGGAAGGTAAACACATCACTTTCCGTGCAGCAGGCACTAGCCTCAGCGGACAAGCTATCAGCGACAGCTTGCTCGTAGTGTGCGGCAAAAAATGGGAACAATACTCCATTGGTAAAGATGCAAAGACTATAACTCTACAACCTGGTATTGTAGGACAACGCGTGAACGATATTCTACGTCCACACGGCAAATATTTCACCCCCGACCCCGCATCGCTCAAATCGGCTATGATTGGCGGCATTGTGATGAACAACGCTAGTGGTATGTGCTGTGGTGTACACGCCAATAGTTACCGCGTCTTGAAATCCGTGCGCATCATCCTGCCCGATGGCACATTATTAGATACAGGCGACAAGAAAAATCGAGCTGCTTTTGCTATGAGTCACCCACATTTCCTTCGCAAAATAGAGGAATTGCGCGACAGAACACGCAAAAATCCAGCACTCGTAGAACGTATCAAACGCAAATATAGCATCAAAAATGTCACAGGATTAACCATATTACCCTTTATAGAATATGATGATCCATTCGATATTATTGCTCACTTAATGGTAGGTAGCGAAGGTACTTTGGCTTTCTTATCATCCATTACGGTTGCAACAGCAGACATAACACCATTCTCAGCGTCAGCATTATTACTATTCCCAACCACCAAGTCTGCCTGCGAAGCCATCATAGAGATGAAATCCACAGGCATGCTATCCGCAGCCGAGTTTTTTGACCGCAAAGCCATGCGGACGGTAGAAAAAGATTTTCCTGAATTACAAGGCTTACCAGAAGACGCAGGAGCGGTGCTAATCCGCACCGATGCTTCTACACAGGAAGAATTAGACAACAAGAACAATACCCTGCAAAAAGTACTCAACACATACGCACTCTGCCAAGAGGCAGCATTTACCAGCGATCCTGCGCTCACCAGCAAATACTGGGCAATGCGCTCAGGCATCTTCCCTGCGGTAGGCGGCACACGTGAAGTAGGCACAACCTGTCTAATAGAGGATATCGCATTCCCTATCGAACATCTAGCAGAAGCCACGCTTGACTTACAACAACTCTTCCGCGAACACAATTACCCCGAAGCAGTCATCTACGGACATGCGTTGGAGGGTAATTACCACTTTATCCTCAACCAACACTTCGACACACCCGCAGCCATCAATCAGTATGACACGATGATGCGCGCCGTTGTAGATCTGGTGGTGGATAAATACCACGGCTCGCTCAAAGCCGAGCATGGAACAGGTCGCAACATGGCACCATTCGTTCGCCGCGAATGGGGAGATGACGCCTACGAACTAATGTGCGAGGTAAAACAACTATTTGACCCTCAAAACATTATGAACCCAGGTGTTATTTTCAACGAAGACCAACAATCTTACTTACAAAACATTAAGCCATGCCCTAAAGTGCATGAGATGATTGACCGTTGTATCGAATGCGGATTCTGCGAGGTAAACTGCGTGGCTTGTGGTTATGCTCTCTCTAGCCGCCAACGCATCGTTGTGCAACGTGAGATGAAGCGTTTGGAAGAGGCAATAAAGCAAGAGGCTAAAGGCGATGAGGCAATGAGGCGAGAAGCAAGGAAATTGCTGAGCTCCTTGCGCAAGGATTTTGCACGATTAGGTCGTGACCTATGCGCCGGCGATGGACTATGCTCTACATCTTGTCCAATCAAGATTAACGTGGGCGACTATATCCACATCGTACGCGAACATGATATGGGTTCGGCAGGCAAAGTTATCGGCAGATGGGCAGGTAAGAACCTTGCTACTATAGGCAACGCCCTCACCCCTATTTTGGGTGTGGCACATGTAGCTAAGACCATTGTTGGAGATAAAGCGACGAGACTATTAGGCAAGGCTATGCACAAAGCTTCAGGACGATTGATACCGCTATGGACACCTTCGCTACCAAAGCCAGTCCGTCAAAAAGACATTAAAACTGCCAAAGAATATGGTGCTGTCCATGGTCTAAAAGGACTACAAGACAAACGCGTAGTATATTTCCCTTCCTGTCTCAACCAACGACTGAGTACAGCTGATAAACCTCTCGTGAACGATATGACCGAACTGCTCAACAAGGCAGGGTTTGAAGTCATCTTCCCTTCGAACATGGAGAGTCTATGCTGCGGTACCATTTGGGAGAGCAAAGGTATGCCCGATGAAGCACAACGCAAAGCAGCAGAATTAGAACTCGCGCTGCTCAAAGCCAGCGAAAACGGCAGATTCCCAATACTATGTGACCAAAGTCCATGTTTGCATCGCATGCGTCACACCATGCAACATTTGCACCTCCATGAGCCCGCCGAGTTCATCGACAAATATGTGCTTAATGAACTGGATATAACACCGCTCGATGCATGCGTTGCAGTACATGTAACCTGCTCTACCCGCCAAATGGGACTCGCACAAACCATCGTTCGCGTAACACAAGCGTGTGCCAAAACCGTATTAGTACCTGAAGAAATAGGTTGCTGCGCCTTTGCTGGTGACAAAGGCTTTACAGAACCCGAGCTCAATGAATGGGCATTACGCAAACTCAAACCACAAATAGAGAAATCAGGTGCCACCATGGGCGTAAGCAACTCGCGTACTTGCGAGATTGGTCTCACCACACATTCGGGCATAGAGTATCATAGCATTGCACACCTTGTGAATATAGTAAGTAAACGAAAGGCGAAATAAATTTGAACACCGGTAGCCAGAATCCAAAAACAGAATTATGAACAACATCGAAATTGAGCGTAAGTTCCTTGTGCTAAACGACGATTATAAGCAGTTGGCTGTCAGCAAATATTCCATCATTCAAGGCTATATATGCAAGGAACCCGAGCGCACAGTGCGCGTGCGCGTAAAGACATCAGAGGACGGTTCTGGCACAGCATTCCTAACCATAAAATCCAAACCCAACAAAATGGGATTTTCAAGATTTGAATGGGAAAAAGAAATTGATGTGGCAGATGCTAAGCAGCTGATAGATATGTGTCTTCCCGGAGTGATTGAGAAGACCCGTTGGTTTATCCCAGCCTCATTACCCCATAACCTCATAGCCTCATCACCTCTCACATGGGAAGTGGATGAGTTTCATGGACGTTTGACAGGTTTAGTGATTGCAGAATTGGAATTAGAAAGCGAAGAACAAGCTTTCGAGAAACCGAATTTCATAGGAAAAGAGGTAACTGGAGATCCGCGCTATTATAACGCAAATATGTAGATTGCTTTCAAATCCATCGATATATTTTAGATTAAATAAGGGGCGTAATTCACTTTTTTTACCCAAAAATTAAAATAAATTTGGTCATATCAATAAAAAGTTGTAATTTTGCGGGTCATTTTGGTGTAAAATGCTTATCAATACCTAAAAATAGACGAAATAAATAACAAAAAATATTATGACAACATTACAAAGAATTAGAAATCATGGCGTTATCCTTCTTGTAGTAGTAGGTGTAGCTATGTTAGCGTTCATTTTGGGCGACTTTTTGAACTCGGGTAGTAGTTTTTTCAATCGCAACCGCGAGAATGTGGGTGTGATAGCGGGTCACAAGGTTCACTACACCGAGTATGAAACAGCAAAAGACCAACTGACCGAAGTTTACAAGATCGAAAGTGGTAGCAACGACATCAACGAGGAGTTAAGCGCTCAAATCCGTAATCAAGTTTGGCAAATGCTCCTGATGGATTATACACTTCGTGAACAAGCAGAGAAAATTGGCATGGACGTAACTGCGGATGAGTTGAGCGAATTGTGCATTGGTACCAATCCTCACCAGATTATTCGCCAACGCCGCGCTTTCTACGATGAAACAGGTAATTTCAATCGCTCTGCACTAATCAACTTCTTGAACTCATTGGCACAAGAGCCAGAGAGTCAAGAACAAGTAGCGAATATGCAACAAGCCAAGAACTACTGGATGTACTGGGAGAATGCAGTTCGTTTGACTTATTTGCAAGAGAAATATGTAGATTTGCTCAGCCAATTGGTGACAGCCAACCCATTGGATGCTAAGTACGCATTCGAAGCTGGCCAAACAAGTGTAAACGTAGAGTTTGTAGAGCAACCATATTTTGCAGTAGCAGATTCTTTGGTAATAGTTAGTGAGTCCGACATTAAGAAATTGTACAATGCTCGAAAAGAGATGTACAAGCGTACTCCTAATCGTTCTTTAGTGTATGTAAGCTTCCCTATCGAACCTTCTGAAGCAGACGACACTAACGTGAAAAATCTTATGGAAAGTCTTATGAATGACTTTCAAACCAAAGACGATGTGACTGCTATTGTAAATAGCAACTCTGACATTTTGTACGATGGTCGCGATTTCTCTGAGACCACTATCCCTGCGGAATACAAAGACTTTGCCTTTGGTAAAGGAGCTAAGAAAGGTCTATGTACTGAATTAACATACGTAGATGGCACCTACGCCATGGCTCGTATCATGGATTGCGGCTACACAAAGTCTGACTCTGTACAATTGGTACTGGTTTCCAACGGTGAGGGTGCAGAGGATGTAACACTTGGTTGGTTCCAAGCTAGTGATTTGCAAAAGAATATTGCCGGCCCAGCTTTTTCGGGCAGAAAAGGCAGCAAGTTTACCGTTTCTACAGGCATGGGCGAGCAAACATTCAAGATTGCGGACAAGAGCAAACCTACTCCAAAAGTTAAGTTAGCTATCCTCAGTCGTAAAGTTACCCCAAGCAGCAAGACTTATGGTATGATTTACAACGACGCTAAACAATTTAGCATCAACAACGGCACAGAAGAGCTGCTTCGTCAAGTGGCACAAGAACAAGGTTTGCGCATAACTCCTGTTTATGGCTTAGATGTAAACGCTGATAAAGTTAATGACTTGAAAAACAGCCGCACCATCGTTCGTTGGGCATTCGACGCAAACAATGGACAAGTGAGTGACGTGTTTGAATGCGGAAATCAGTTTGTCGTAGCAGCTGTGACAGAGGTAAATGAAGGTGACTACCGCACACTTGATGAGGTTCGTACTGAATTGACAATCCAAGCCACTACGGATAAAAAAGCAGAATACTTGATTGCACAACTTGAGGGTGTTAACACTTTGGAAGAGGCAGCAACATTATTTGATGCCGATATTCAAACTGCAGAAAATATCACATTGGCATCCACTCGTTTGGGTTCAGCAGGTATTGAACCAGCAGTGATTGGTGCAGCATTAGCATTGGACAACAACACTACATCTGCTCCAGTGAAAGGCAATGCAGGTGTGTATATGGTTCGTATCGGCGAAAAAGTAGTGGCTACAGGCGAACTAAACGCAGAACAAGAAATCCGCAACATGAATATGCGCACGTCTTATACCATTCCTTATCAAGCTATTTCATTGATCGAGGAGAACGCAGAGGTTGAAGATAATCGTGCACGTTTCCAATAAAGAAGGATATACTGTTAAGATTACTTGTCAACTATAATATGACTGAAAGTACTGGGTGCATACTCAGTACTTTTTTATACAAAAATTTGTGTATCTCAAAAAAAAGTTGTACCTTTGTGCGCTCAATGTGGTAACTATAAAAACTAATACAACATATGAAAAAACTAGTTATTCTTTTTTCTATTTTCATGAGCACTCATGTGCTCGCACAGCACGGTACAATCAACATTCAAACTAATTTGGACAGTACCGTCATCCTCCAGTACTCTATTGATACACTTGAGAGCTATCAAGTAGGTCCAGGTATTATCTACACGCGTTTTGACATTACCAATTCAACTTCCACACGTCATTGCTATGTCTATGAGGTGGATCTCACCAACCCCTACAACACGATAGAAGAGAGCCATAGCACCACCATGGGCAACACAGAGCGCATGGTAGATGCACACGCGCGACTGGACTCTGCAGGACACCGCTCCATCGGCTCTGTGAACTGCAACTTCTGGATCGTTTCTTCGCAAGACGAAGGCAAATACAACAACCTTACTGGTGTACCATGCACTGGTCAAGTACGCAATGGTAAAATTGGTACCAATATCACATGGTGGAACATCGGTCATGGCGAGGCATGGCTAGACCGCAAACAAGACATTGGTTATCTGATGATTGACGATCAGAAGAAAGCGCATATTGACCAATATTATTGGGACGCACATTTGGCTATTGGCGACCAGGCAATGCCTATCAACGAGGTCAACCGCAATCGCAACAATCCAGGCGACAATGACCTAGTAATGTTCAACTCTGACATGGGAACTAGAGCCACCCTTACCAAAGCTGATATTGATGCATATTTAGGAAATGATCTTCCGCTGATTGAGGTAGTAGTGAAACTGGAGCAAGATTGGGCAATCAACGAGCACCTATTTGCCGAAGTAGTAAGCATCAACACTACAGGAGGTACAAAGATAGAGGATGGCTATGCTGTATTCCGCGGTCGCGGAAATGGCAAAACCTTCCTAGAGAATGCAAAAGTAGGCGATAGAGTGCAATTCATCATAGGTATGTACGAGTCGTACCTCGGCACACGTCCTAAGATCAAACAACTTAGTGCGGGCAACTGCTATGTTATGAACGAAGGCAAACTCACCATCCGCAACTGGAACGAGGATTATAACAACAAGAACTATCCTCGTACGGGCTTTGGCGTAAGTAAAGATCACAACACTCTCTGGCTGATGGTCATGGAGAAACCAGGCATGTACACCCACGAGATGGCATCTATCCTTCGCCACTTTGGCGCATGGGAGGCAGCAGGTGCTGATGGCGGTGGTAGTGCACAATTCAATTTAGGAGGACAGATTCTCAATCCTACTACCGAAGGTACACCTCGCGCTGTTGGCAATAGTATCTTCCTCTTCTCTACCGCTCCTGACGACCCTGTAGTAACAGAGATGCGCACCGCATCCACATTCCTTAGACTGCCTAAATACGCAGCCATCAAACCTGACTTCCTAGGTTACAACCAATATGGCATGTTGATCGACAAGAAGCTACAAGGTGTAGAACTAAGTTGCGCACCAGAGACTGGATACATCACCGATGATGGATATTTCGTCTGTCTGGGTAGCGGTATATTAACCGCAAAATATGGCAACGCATCACTGCCTATTGATATTGTATTGGTGGATGCAGCTAACCCAAAACTCCGTTTGGATAGCGTGATTGTATCTACAGGTTGGGATTACCCTATCGAAATTAATGGAGAATTAGACAACAAGCAGTTTGATATGTTGCCATCCGCTTTCACTTGGGTTGTAGATGACCCTACGATTTGCCAAGTAGAAGAAGGCGTTCTCAAAGGTCTGAAAAATGGTCGTACTACTATACATGGTACTATTGGCGATATCACGTTGCATTTGATAGTAAAAGTAGAAGCTCCTGAGCAATCACCATATTTATGGGAGAACATGATTGATATCAACAATCGCTGGACAATGAAGACCACCAGTAGCGGCTGGAAGACCTCCTTTGCTGCCAATAGCGACAATTCGGCAGAACTGTATATCAATTACACTGGCGGACGCGCACCACACGTGACATTAACAGCCGATTCTGCACTCTATTCCACTCCACATGCGATGGAAATGCGTATCACACCACAAGGCGACTTGATTGAGAAGATTATTTTCACCTTCCAACGTGCTAACGACAAAAACAAATACGTTTATACTGCACAAAATTTGGTTGCCAACGAGAAGAACAATATCTATATTGATTTCAACCAATTGTTTGAGGTAGAAGATGACCACGCTATCTATCCTATTCTTTTGACTACTATCAAATTTTCTATTTTATCAAACGCAGCTAAGCAAGAATACCGCATTCCTATTGAGGGTATCTATCTCCACTACAAGGGTATTTCTGGCGAAGAGACTGCAGTGAAAGAGGTAAAACTACCTTATTCTGCACAGAAGATTCTGCATAACGGACAATTAATAATTATCAATAATAACAAAATTTACAATATTTTAGGTCATGAAATCACTGAAAAGTATTAATCCTTGGCTTTGGGTACCTACCTTGTATTTCTTGGAGGGTATTCCATATTTCCTTGTGAACAACATCTCAATGGTTATGTTCAACCAGATGGGTGTACCTAACGGCGAGATGTCATTCTTTACCACGTTGCTTTATTTCCCATGGGCATTGAAGTTCTTGTGGGCTCCATTCGTTGACTTGATCAAAACCAAACGTTGGTGGTTTATCAGCATGCAATTCATTATGTTGGCTTTAACCATCTTAACTATTTTCGCTATTCCTCAACCAGATGTAGCTACTATTGCAGCCATGGGCACGGAAGTTCGATTATTTACTGGTGTATTGATAGCCTTTATCGTCATGGCGTTTGCTTCAGCTACACACGATATTGCTGCTGACGGTTTCTATATGTTGGCACTCACCCCAGGTGTCCAAGCAGAGATGATTGGTTGGCGTAGCGTATTCTACCGCCTTAGCAACGTATTTTGCAACTCAGCACTTATTGCTATCCCAGGTATCATCTACGACTGGACTATCAAACAAGGCGAATCTAACATGCCTCTTGCATGGAAAGTAACGATGGTCATAACTGCTATTATCTTCGTTTTGATGGCAATCTGGCACGTTTTCTTCACTCCACGCCCAGACTCAGATAAACCAAGTGAGACAACCACAGCAAAAGATATCATCGTAGGTTTTGGACAAGCATTTGCTACTTATTTTAAAAAACCTGCATTGTGGGTAGCAATTCTCTTTATGCTCCTCTATCGTTTGCCAGAGGGCTTCTTAATGAAGATGATTTATCCATTCTTACTCGGAACTCGTGAAATGGGTGGTTTGGGTATGACTATGCAAGAATTAGGAGTTGTTTATGGCGCTATTGGCGTAGTATTCCTATTACTTGGTGGTATTCTCGGTGGTTTCTTCATTTCGCGTATAGGATTGAAAAAATCATTCTGGTGGATGGCGTTGGCTATGACTTTACCTTGCTTGAGTTTTGTTTACCTCAGCGAATTCTTACCTACCAACATGGTAAACATTGCAATTGCTATCGCCATTGAGCAATTCGGTTATGGTTTTGGTTTCACCGCATATATGATGTACATGATGTACTTCTCTGATGGCGAATTTAAAACTTCCCACTATGCTATCTGCACTAGTTTCATGGCGCTGAGTATGATTATCCCAGGTCTTTTTGCAGGCTACATTCAAGAAGGCAGTAGCCCCGTTCAAAAGACTATTGAATATACAACCAATGATACTATTCGTTTATCTGCCCCTATCGGTTATGACAAAGAGACCTTATATTTCAATGGCTGGGCAACTGTTTCATTGGATAGCACAGGCAATCTTGTTGAAGAATTGTATGCAAATACGACTGACTCAATTGTTGTCACAGAAGACATCAACCTCTATGCTAGTTTCAGCACAATGCAATTCGTGAAGTATAACATTCAATTTGCTCCTATTGTGGCAGCTGACACCCACGCTATTTGGTGCAATATCCAAGCAGACACCCTGCCTGCTCCATTGGATAAAAAGTTGTATCAAAACGAGAAGAAAGCCGAGAAGAAGATGCCACATCGCTTACAACTACCAGTTGGTAAAGCCAATGTTTATACCGACATTGAGTTAGATACCATCTTCACATTGATACCGTTGACAGAATTATATACTCCAGAACAACTCCAGTTACCTATTATAACATCATCAGACACTGCTAAGAACACGCTGCAATTTACTACCGCAGAGGGTAAGATGTCTGACTATAGATGGTTCTTCTGGATGGTTATCTGCTGTAGTATAGCGACCTTCTTTGTAACCTTCCTCGCTTGGCGAATTGTTGATCCAAAATACGGAAAGAAATAATGCAAATTAAACGTATCATACCTAACTCACTGACCTGCGCAAATCTTTTGTGCGGGTCAGTGGCGGTATTTATGGCAACGCAACAGCAGTTCCTCTGGGCGTTCGCACTAATTATCGCAGGTGCAATCTTTGATTTCTTTGATGGAGCCTCTGCTCGTTGGCTCAAGGTGCCATCTCCATTAGGCGTTCAACTTGATTCTTTGGCTGACGATATTACCTTTGGACTCGCTCCATCTATGGCAATCTTCTGCTACCTCAAGCCAACCATCGGCTGGTGGGCACTCATCGTCTTGCTCATGGCTGCGTTCTCTGCGCTTCGTCTTGCTAAATTCAACATCGACGAACGACAAACGACATCATTCATAGGTTTGGCGACACCGCCAAACGCCATTTTATGGGCGTCCATAGCCGCATATCCCCACGCATACACCACCGCCACCTTCGCATGGATGATGGTAGCACTCAGTTTGCTTTGCTGCTACTTATTAGTCTGCGAAATACCATTCTTCAGTTTTAAGTCTGCAGGAAAACATCGCATACGTATAATCCTATTTATAGTAGGCTGTGCCGTACTGATTGTGGGTAGTATCGCTTGGGCTATCATTTGCAAAGACCCCAAGAAGGCTGTTTTGGCAGGCGCGTTGTGTGTATTGTGGTATATCAATTATAACTTTATTATCCAGACTATTCATAAATGAAAATTATCAAAACCACCATTGTGCTAATCCTTTGTGGATGTTTGACTTGCGTTTACGCAGAGCAAATGCCTTCGGGATATTACGATGTCATTCAAGGCAAAAGAGACTCTGTGCTCAAGGTCACTTTACACCAGATCATCAAAGGTGGTGAACGTCTTCAATATGGCACCAATGAGTATCATACAACTACTAAAGTAGAACAGGGTGATACTATTTGGCGAGCAGGTGAAATTGAAGCTTATGGCACATGGCATGGTTTTCAACTCGCTGATCAACTCAGCAATGGGTGTGTATGGGATATGTATTCCACCACCAAACGCTATTTTCCGATTCAGGGAGGTAGTGCTGCAGGCATGAACATTGAGCACTGCCTGCCCAAATCATGGTGGGGTGGCATCGAAAATGATGCCTACAACGATCTTTTCCACCTTAACCCTGCAGATCAAGCTGCCAATAACAACAAATCTAACTTTCCTCCTGGTATCCTCAACGACTCCAACAAAGTGAATAATGGTACATTTTTTATGGGGAAAGATTCTAAGTGGGGAGGATATGCATTTTCTGTTACCGACGAATACAAAGGCGACTTCGCGCGCGCGTACTTCTATATATCCACGGCGTACCACGACATGAAGTGGGATGCTACGTATAGCAAATATGTCACCAATTCGTCCTATCTTACCTTTACCCCCTATCTGATTGAAGTACTCCTACAGTGGCATCGTATCGACCCGGTCGGTGAGAAAGAAATCAATCGTTTGGATGCGATTTCATCGGTACAACACAACCGTAATCCTTTTATTGATTATCCAGAATTAGTGGAATATATCTGGGGGAACAAACGCGGCGAAGCCGTAGAGATTAGCCAACTAACGCGCACCACTTCGGAGGATTATAGTATCCCTACTGATACTATCAATCCTATTGCCTACCCTGCTACAGAAGTGACATCCACCTCATTTACAGCCAGTTGGAAGGACCAAGCTCGTGATTCCTATTTGCTAGAGGTGTTCACGCTCCAGCATTCTGGTCACAACGACACATTGGTTTCCATGCCAGGATTCAACAAAGATATAGTGTCTGCGTCCAACAATAAGATACAATGGCTCAAAGAGGATGGTACTACTGCACAATACCGCCAAATGGATGGTAGCCACGCTACTAGCCTATCTAGCACAACCGAGAAACGCCAAATTCGTTTTACTAATTTTGGCAAAGCACCTCAAAACACATTTCTCACCGTTAGGTGCTGCGTATTCAAAGGTGACAAATCTGCTGATTTGCAACTAGTTGACAATAACAACAAAGTGCTTTACACCCAACCACTCAGCCTTGATGAAGAGTACTATACCTTCTCTATACCAGAAGGAACAACATCCATCTCCCTCATGCAAAAGGAAATAGGCACCAAGTCGAAAGGCTACAATCGTATTTCTGTACAAGAGGCATATCTTTATTATGGTGATTACCAAGATGCAGAAATGCCCCTTGAAGATTCTCCATTTATACTCATAGGCACATCCCACTCTCTTACTCATGAGGTACCTGTGGGCACTCCGATATACTATCGCGTTACTCCCAAAGGCTTACGCACTTCCAATACGGTGTGTATCACCAATCACACCAATACATATGTAAGCAACATCCTTACCTCTCCAACTAATACACAGAAGATCATCCAAAACGGACAACTATATATTTTACAAGACAATAAGATATATACTTTATTTGGTCAAGTGTATGAAGAGTAAAGCAACCAACTATATACTACCATTTCTTATTCCTACTATTATATTGGTAGTTTGTATTGCTATTTTTCTTTTTCTCCTTTCAAAGAAAGATCTCCATCTGCTCCTATGCCAACCGCATACACCATTTTTGGATGCAGTAGTACCCGTATTTTCTAATTTGGTGGATTGGTTGCCTTATGTCGTGGTAGTACTATTGCTTTTCTATCGCGCAGGTTGGGCCACCTTCCTCGCTGGCAATCTGCTGCTAACCACCCTTATCGTGCAACCCATCAAGTACCTTGTCAATGCTCCACGCCCGCTGACATGGTTTGCAGAGAACTACCCAGATATTTCGTTGCCTCTAGTAGAGGGTGTAAAGATGAACCATTGGTTATCCTTCCCTTCGGGACATACGACGACATTCTTCGTGTTGTTCTTTACGTTGAGTATAATTCTTTGTACTGAAAATATAAAAGGTAAATATATTTTGTCTTTTCTCTGTTTTCTGTGTGCCACTTTCGGATCTTATACCCGAATATACCTCAGTCAGCACTTCGCTTTGGACGTGTTGGCAGGAATTTTAATTGCCAGTTTCTCCACGATACTTTTGTACTATTTCCTCGTTTTGAAGACCCAAAACACCCGTTTTTGGGCATGGAATGTACAAAAACTGAGAAAATAACAAAAAAGAACGTATTTTTTCAAAAAATATTTGGTCAATTCAAAAAAAAGCAGTACCTTTGCACCCGCTTTCGTAAAGAAAGCAAGAGTTCCGTTAAATAATGAGACATTGAATGGGCGTTTAGCTCAGCTGGTTTAGAGCATCTGCCTTACAAGCAGAGGGTCGGCGGTTCGAATCCGTCAACGCCCACCATTCATTCCCATTCGGGCGTTTAGCTCAGCTGGTTTAGAGCATCTGCCTTACAAGCAGAGGGTCGGCGGTTCGAATCCGTCAACGCCCACAAACAAACTGAAAGGACATCATTGATGTCCTTTTTTTGTTGCTTATAACAGACAATAGTTTACTAATTTGGATGTTGTAAGCGACAAAAAGGATAGGCTGCAAGCCTTTCAGTATGTTTGTGCTTTAATCCACCGAAGGGTATAGGTATTGGGAGCGAAGCGAGACCAATCCGTCAACGCCCACAAGAGATTGGTTAAGAAATTAGCCAATCTTTTTTTTGTTTATATCTAATAGATTCCTTTGTTATTCTTTTCTAATAGATTTCCGACCCAAATAATTTATCGGTAGCGTACAAAGCTCTTTATACAAATTTCCTTCACTCTCCATCGAGGAAAGTGAAGGAAAATATAGTTACTAATCGCTCTATTTTGTCACGGCAAAGCCGAGAACCACATAGAATATATTTTATGCTTTCAAATTTTGCTTAACGCAAAAGCGTTTTGCAAAATTTATAAATTCTGGACTAAACGCACAGAATAGACACCACAACTATTACTATTGCTGCAAGTACCCTTATATCCGTTACCAAAGTATAAGCCGATTGTGCGACCAGAAACAGCGGGGGTAGACGACCAATAGTCGCCTCGTACACCTACTTTACTATAAGAATTGCAGTCTGTGCCACCAGCAGCAGGTAAGTAAATAGAGTTGCCATTAGGACCTGTAACACGACAACCAGTCCCCGTCCAAGTCCATGTACATTTATTTTTAAGTTCTTCTAACTGTTGCTCAGTTGGCAACTTATTACCAAATCTACTTACTGCTTCATTATAAGTATATCGAGCATTATCACCACCCTCATTCGCATTTTTCCATAAGGTACCACTTGGCAATCCCAAATCAACAAAACCTTGACTTAATAATTCCTGCCTACGAGCCTCACGCTGACGTGCTAATTCTGCTTGGCGTTCGGCTTCTTTTTGACGGGCAATCTCTGCTTGACGAGCTTGCTCTGCTCGAATCGCTTCTTTTTCTGCTACACTTTTTCCTGTTGTTACCAACAAGACCATACCAGAAGCATTTTCTTTTGTCATATACTGCGTACCACTCAAATAACCATTGGCACGAAGAAGAGATAATTCCTCATTGGTTGGTACACGCCATTCATCGTACCCATGCATGCCTTGATTATTTATATTGCTAATAACATTAGTAGGAACAGACTGAAATTCTCCCAATTCATTGGGGAATACATGCAGATACCCATAGACAGTTTCTACTTTGGTACGAGTTTTTGGAGTAGGAGCAGAAGGAGTTGGCTGTGCGCTTACCGTAGAACCTGCTCCAATAGCAATTTGTCCTGCTAATTTTTGTGCAAGACTTTTCATTGTTTCACGATAAGAAGATCCCGCAAATGTAGCACCTTCTGTGGCTGCAATAGTACCACTTTCTACATTAATTACGCGTACATCCACATTGTATTGTCCCATTACGATATTTACATCGCCAATGACAATCTTTGAAAGATTTAACAACTGACCTACGCGCACCATTTGGCTTTCCGTCAATGAACTGCGTTGGAGTTGTTGCTCATCAATAATACGGTCGATTTGTGTGCGTTCAATCATGGTGTAACCTGCTGGACGAAAGTAAGTAGTGAAAATACCAGATATACCATCTACATCCGCCTGCGTGATGTCTACGCCTGCCTTAAACTCCATGACAGCAGCGCGTTGCGCCATTGCTGATACTGCCAAAAGGCAAATCAAGCATAAAGAGAATAGTTTTTTCATTGCTTTGTTGTTTTTATTGGTTAATAGTTTTTTGTAGTTTTCGAAAATATAGGTACACAAAAAGCGTGAGCCAACTGCTATTGGTTCTTTCGGGCATCCACTCCCTCGCCTTCCAATATGCAGAAAGCCCACGCATAAGCGTAGGCGTTTCGCATTATTCTTGGAAAGGCTATTCAAAATGTGGATGATTGAAAGAATCCTCAAATAAAGCAAACGCTTTTATAAAATATGTCTGCAAAGCCAATTTCTCGGATTTGCGGTGCAAAGGTACAACTATTTTTTGAAATGTGCAAGAAAAATGCACCTTGCGTGCATTTTTCAGTTTAGAGGACGCGGCGAAGCCGCTACAATTTAGAGTTTAGAGGCGAGGATAGCCAAATATGATTCGGGAATAATACACAACGAATTGCCACCTTGCCAGCATGACAGCTAAATATATAAATTCACGCGCGCGTACGCGTGATATTTAGAAAACAGGTGGCAAGCTGGCAAGGTGGCAATAAAAAAAGTGTTGGAAAATTTGGAAATATGAGAAAAATTTTGTACCTTTGCAGCATATTAGAGCCTAGAACAAAGAGCCGAGAATCAAGATAGATTAGAATTTGTAACTTACTTAAAATTAATTAACTATGATTGTACATGTAGCATCGTTTTTAGAAAGCATCGGTGGGAGTATCGATGAGGAACATTGGTTGCGCCCCATCCCGGGGCGAACAGGGTACGCTGCGTATTGCAGAAAACCACAATACACCAAGAAACAGAAAAAAGAAATGGCAGAACGCCCAGCAGTGAAGGCGTTTTCAGCCATTTGCAAAGAGGCTTCGGCTATCATGCGTGATGAGGCACAAAAAGCAGAATGGACAGCTAAACATCTTGCAGCTAAACGAGAAGCCAACAAACATCAACGCATGCCACAAGCGAATGGCAAACCAGCAGTACCCGAAAGATTGTGGGATTATGTGAGAAGGGAGTTGAGTAAAAAACAACAAGAATAATATTTAAACCAACAACATAGACAACATCATATCAACAACATTGCGCGGCAATCAAAAGCACCCCAAAAAGTCACGAACTTTTTCGGGGACC
>JAFZGC010000077.1 GCA_017555595.1 Paludibacteraceae bacterium
CTGCTCTAACCAACTGAGCTATGGGTCCAACGCACATTTGCTATCAGCAAACTTTTGCGACTGCAAAGATATGATAAAAAATTGTAAAATGAAATTTTCACTGCAAAAAGTTGTGTAGCTCACCCTTTTGAGTCTGCTATCTCAATAGTTGCGCCCGTAAGAGGTGTCCAAGATGCGCTAAATTCCAAATTATTAGTGATTTTTCTTGAAAAATAGTTTGTCGGTGAAAATAAAATGCTTACCTTTGTGCCCGCATTAAGTACTTAATTAAAACAGAAAACGAAATGAAAAAGGGTATTCATCCAGAAAACTATCGTTTAGTGGCATTCAAGGATATGTCGAATGACCACGTGTTTTTGTGCAGGTCCGCCGTTTCGACAAAAGAGACCATCGAGGTGAACGGCGAAACCTATCCAGTTTACAAGATGGAAATCTCTAACACATCTCACCCATTCTACACTGGTAAGATGAAGTTGGTAGATACAGCTGGTCGTGTGGATAAGTTTATGAGCCGTTACGCAAAGCGCTACGATAAGAAGAACAAGTAATCTAAGAGATTGCTTCGATTGTAAGGTGTTCGGATTTACGAACACCTTATTTTTTTTGCATCGGGGGCGAATCTGCAGAGCGGGGCTCTTTCGGCATCTGCCTTGTGTCTGAAATCCTCACATACGCTGAGTATGCTGCGGTTTCATCCCCTGCGAGCAGCTTCAAAATAGCTCAATCTCTGCAAATAAAATATCTTAGGGCTAGGTTGGCGTGTGAAGAAAGCGGGGCTGGCTCTTTCGGCATCCGCCTTGTTTGCCAAATCCTCACATACGCCGAGTATGTTGCGGTTTGTCAAACTGCGAGCGGCTTCAAAATAGCTATTGCTCTGCAGATTCGCTCGACGTGGGGCGCGTTGAGATTTTTAGAATGTGCCCGCTGTCTCTTTTGGTTTATGCTTTGTGGTTGAATTGCTTTTGTGGCGTGGTGTGACTGTTGATTGGATTGTCGATGAATGGGTTGGGTGCCGAATTGCTGATTTTTGCCCCTAAAATCTTGCATTATATAATATAGGTATGGCCTTAAAGTAAGTTTTTTTTACTTTTTGAGAAAAAAAGCCTCATATTGTTTTTGAATTACAAAAGAAGTTGTTATATTTGCACTCGATTTTCCGCCGTTAGCATTATCGGTTGATTATCGAAATGTTCTTTGAGTGTCAAAGTAGGATGTTTTTAACAAAAAAATGAAGAAAATTAAATTTTTTCCTCGAAAAATTTGCAAGTTAAAAAATAATGCCTACCTTTGCAACCCGTAAACGGTTAATGCCGATGTAGCTCAGTTGGCCAGAGCACGTGATTTGTAATCTCGGGGTCGTGGGTTCGAATCCCTCCATCGGCTCAACATTACCGTAAAATACTGGGAAGATACCAGAGTGGCCAAATGGGGCAGACTGTAAATCTGCTGGCGTACGCCTTCGGTGGTTCGAATCCATCTCTTCCCACTTGATGAACCGGTCGGGGTTGCAAGCGTCTGATGAGGACATTGATAAGCTGCCTTGATGCGGTTTGTTTTTGCGGAAGTAGCTCAGTTGATAGAGCATTAGCCTTCCAAGCTAAGGGTCGCGAGTTTGAGCCTCGTCTTCCGCTCTTAACCGGTGTAACACGACTTCTCCAAAGAGGCGGGAAGAGCGTGTTACTCGTTTGTTTGTAAAGAACTTTTTTGTTGAGTAAAGAATTTTTTGAAACTTAATACAATAAAACTATGGCAAAAGAAAAATTTGACCGTTCGAAAGCCCACGTTAACATTGGTACTATCGGACACGTTGACCACGGTAAGACTACTCTTACTGCTGCGATCACTACAGTTCTTGCAAAGAATGGTTTGTCAGAGCTTCGTTCATTCGATTCAATCGATAACGCACCCGAGGAGAAGGAGCGTGGTATCACCATCAACACAGCTCACGTTGAGTATCAGACAGCAACTCGTCACTATGCTCACGTAGACTGCCCTGGACACGCCGATTACGTTAAGAACATGGTAACTGGTGCTGCTCAGATGGACGGTGCTATCTTGGTAGTAGCTGCTACTGACGGTCCTATGCCCCAGACTAACGAGCACGTTCTGTTGGCTAAGCAGGTAAACGTTCCCAAGATCGTTGTTTTCTTGAACAAGTGCGATATGGTTGACGACGCTGAGATGCTCGACCTCGTTGAGATGGAGGTTCGTGACCTGTTGGCTAAGTACGACTTCGATGAGGAGTGCCCCATCATCCGTGGTTCTGCTCTCGGTGGTTTGAACGGTGAGACCGTTTGGGAGGAGAAGATTATGGAGTTGATGAACTCAGTTGATGAGTACGTGCCTATTCCTCCTCGTGAGAACGAGAAGCCTTTCTTGATGCCTGTTGAGGACGTATTCTCAATCACAGGTCGTGGTACAGTAGTAACTGGCCGTATCGAGACTGGTATTATCCACGTTGGTGACCCCGTTGAGATCATCGGTTTGGGTGAGAAGACTTTGACTTCTACATGTACTGGTGTTGAGATGTTCCGTAAGCTCCTCGATGAGGGTGAGGCTGGTGATAACGTAGGTCTTTTGATGCGTGGTATCGATAA
>JAFZGC010000078.1 GCA_017555595.1 Paludibacteraceae bacterium
ACCTTGGATTGCTATTGTTGCATTGGACAGACCGCGTACAGTTTACGTGGCAATTCCTCACGATTTGGGCAGTGATAGTGATTGTTATTCAGGTGCTTGACTATTTTATTCCTGCGTGGGGTACGAAGAGGTTTGGAGGCACAAAATACGGTGTATGGGGTAGTACGATAGGTCTATTTGTGGGGTTTGTTATGGGGCCGTTAGGTATTGTGATAGGTCCATTTGTTGGTGCTGTTTTGGGCGAATTAATCTATTTTAATCGTCACCCTCAAGAGATTGCTGCGCAACCTCAAAATACCAATTTCAATCGCGCCCTCCGTGCTGGCTTTGGATCGTTTATCGGTTTGTTGGCGGGCACATTAGTTAAGGTGATTTGCTGCGGCATCATGATTGCCTATTTCATAAAGGAATTGATTTAATCTAACTTTATTAAATAGATGACAAGAGGCGGGAAATACCGCCTCCTGTTTTATTTCAGTACTTTTCGAACAGCGTGAAGTATGGGTTCTACGCTCATGGACTGACCTACTGCTCCGCGCATCCATGCATCGGGAGTAAGACAGCCCTGCTGATAGATGCGGGTGTATTCGTTTGCCCATTCTTCGGGAGTAGAACACCCTGATAGATACTCTTCCAGCTGATATTGCACCAGATTACCAATAGGGTAGGCTGGTAGATATAAAGCATAGCCAACCATGTGCGAGTAGATACCCAGTAGCGGGCTGTCTTTCTCTCCTAATACAGGAGCATAATACTCGTTCCATACTTCGGCTGCAATTGCCAATACGGCCTCGCGTAGTTCTGCTGCGGTAGCTGTTGGGTGGGCGTATAGCCATTGCCACATGCGCATATCCACTAGACTCACACCCATAATCTCGTACATACCCCAAATCATATCCAATAGGCGTTCGCCTTTTTCGTCTTTCGCCTCATAGCCTAATAGCGGCATGTCGCGTTCCTGAAATAGGAATGCACTTGCCTCGGTAAAACCTGTGTTAGGGATGCCTGCTAACGTGTAATAGTCAATATCATAGAGCGAAATAACTTCTTCTACATTGTGTCCGAACTCATGCACTGCGATGTTGTAACCCTTATAATCCATACCTTTATTACTTACGCGCGTGCGTAGGCGAGCAGGCTGCTCTCTGCCTACGCATGGGCGCGCATGCCCCGAACCGCGAGCTGCTTCTACAATGATATGCGATGCTACTTCGTTTGCTTTATTTGCTGCAAATCCCAACTCCATCAACATACGTGGCATGTCTTTTTCAAATGCTTTAGCATCGGGATAGAGTTGTTGTGTTTGTGCGGTAAGGTGGTCTTCAGAAATGGCGCTACGGCTTTTAAAACCATCGTACCAAATATCATACGGACGCAAGTTGCGACCTAAACGCTCGCTGATGATCTGTGCTACTTGCTTCACCTCTTCCGATTGAATCAGTTGGGTGAACAACGTCTCAATCTCTTCGAAAGGTATCTGCAAATCCTCGTTGAAGGTGCGTAGCACATGCGATGGCGCATCTGTACGATGCTTGTCTATAGCCTGTAAAGCATGGAAGATATTGATAATCTGTTGATAACGTGTGTCTTCTTCTCTCTCTGCCTTTAAACTTTTGCTGTTCATCTCTAATCTGTTTGTTTGAGGATACCAAACACATTCCTCGTTGTTTACCACGCAAGCGGGAATCTCTTGTCGGATGATACGTAGCATCACTTGATAAATCATCTCTTGTTTCTCAAGGGCATGTGGAACAGCAGCATAGTTGGATTTGAGTTCATCGCGTAGGTTCCAATGTGAAAGTAGTGCCATAGGTTCTTGCCATAGTTGCTCGCCTTGCTCGTTGCGCAGGCAGTGCATCATGATATTGTAACCTGCAATATAATTCTCGGCTTCGCTGAGTGCTTGCGAGTACGCTGCTATTACGTTGCCTGGAACGCGGGTATGAAACATATCGCCCATACGAGCATATGCCCATTCTTGGCGAGTCCATTGACTGCCAAGGGCATTCTTTTCTGCCAATGTATAATGTGGAAAGTTGAGCACGCATATATGAGCAATCTTGTTGGCGAACATATCTTCTGCAAAATGCGACATCGGGCTATAGCCACTGATAATCCAATCTACGCTGGTAGGTTCGCCTTTACCCGTGAGGGTGGTGGGCTCTTGCAGGGTGTTGTTGAGCAGATCGGCACTTTGGCTGCATTGCTCGATGATATGTGCTAGTCGTTGGTACAGCACCTCCTTATCTTGGCAAGAACCAGCATACGAACTGCTCACCAGTGCTTTGAAGTCTGATTCACTACCATCTGTCTCGTTCCACAGGGCAGCCAATTGCTCCACGCCGCGTACCACTGAGGCAGTATCGACATCGGGATGCAATGCTGTTATTGCCGCTATACTAGCTTGGATGGTTGTCTCACTAATCATAACTGGTGTCTGTTTGGGGTGGCAAGCGGTCAGTATAGCCGCAAAGCCTAGAAAAAGGATAGGATATTTCATGTTGTAGTTATATTTGCCTACAAAAGTACAACAATTTTTGCAAATACGAAAATTTATTTACAACTTTTGCATAGTTTTTGTATCTACTTTGATAACCACAACCATTAATCAATAAACCTTAATTATGTTTTTACAGTTATGAAACGTACATTAATTCTTTTTATTTGTGCATTATCTCTTTGTGGCACAACAACCTTATGTGCTGATGATAATGAGGATTTTAGTGCAGGTGTATATGTAATGTTGGATCCTTTGGATACAGCATCATTGCCTATTATTCCAGAAGGTGACTACGGAGGCAATATCGTTCGCTCGTTATTGGACGGTGATCTGATATGGCGGAATACTCATACTCAACTGAAACGACATAATTTTTCTGATAAAAGTGTTTGTGATGTGATAATGAATCTTTATCGTCATACGCATAAACACTATGTTACTTTCCCCGTGATGTATTGGAGTCAATCTCCTAATGGCGATTCCTTATTGGTATCAGGGCGTGTGTATTTACCCAAACAGAGGCTTCTAAATGGTGTTGTCGTGGCTAATCATTATACTATTTGTTCTGATGCAGAAGCTCCTAGTAATACCATATCTATGGAAAGTGTATTTACTATGAAGGGATATGCTGTGATTATGCCAGATTACGTTGGTTATGGAGTCTCACGCAATGAGGTACACCCTTATTTAGAATGGCGCAGCGCAGCGAAAACGGCTGTAGATTTGCTGAATTGTATGCCTAATTTGCTTGACTATTATGGTTATACCTATCCCCAGGATGTGGTGGTAGAAGGATACTCGCAAGGTGGCGCGGTAGCATTAGGTGTAGCGCGAATGATAGAAGAGACTGACGAAGATTGGACTGTGCGTAAGTTGTATGCAGGTGCAGGTCCATACGATCCTGCTGCCACTTATCTTTATAGCGTAGAGCATGATACGATGGGTATTCCTGCGGCAATACCATTGATTGTAATGGGATTGAGCGATGCATATGATTTAGGTTTCGAATTAGAGAATTTTTTTTACGAGCCATTAGTCTCGCATTATGCTGAGTGGATTCTATCGAAAAAATATACAGTAACGCAAATTAATCAGCATATGGGGTCTATTGTTATGAGTGAACTTATGACACCTGAAGCACTAGATTTTAACCATCCGCTGGCAGATATGCTCTATGAAGCATTGTTGTGGAATAGTAATGTGGGATATGACCTACAGTCTGATGCGTATTTCTTACATAGTGTGGATGACGAGATAGTGCCATTGATTAATAGTGAGAACTTAATCCTACAGATGCCTGATGATGAGAATATCACGTATGATATTGGACACTATGGCTCACATATGGAAGCAAGTGTGTGGTTTATGAAGAATGTGTATCAAGATTTATAGGCTGAATGTACGTTTTCCTTAGTCTCTCCCGTTATCATTCCGTTATCATGCCCGTACCATCCTATAGTTTGCCTAAAATTTAACAATCATTTTATTGAATAATTCCTCCACCAATCACCAGATTGTCCTTATACAGTACCAACGATTGACCAGGCGTAACGCCCCAAACAGGATTATTGAAAGTGATTTTGAATTCGGAGTTTAATTCGTAATTCTTAATTCCTAATTCAAAATTAATTTGTGCCTCCACTGCAGGCGACTTGTAGCGAATGCGGGCTTGTAGTTCTGGTGATTTGTTGAGCCATTCAATGTCGCGGATACGCACATCGGCTATTGTAGCTTCGGTGGTGAGCAAGTCTTCGCGATTACCCAAAGTGACACGGTTGTTCTCTGCATCAATCTTTGTGACAAACTTTGGGCTGCCTAATGCGATGCCTAGCCCTTTGCGCTGACCAATTGTATAATGGCAAAAACCTTGATGCATACCCAATATCTTGCCTGCAGTATCAATATACTCGCCTTGTGGCACACAAACTCCATGCTGAGCGAGGAAGGTGCGATAGTCGTTGTTAGGAATAAAACATATATCTTGGCTTTCTTCTTTCTTACTGAGTGCTTCAAAACCTTGATTAAGAGCGATTTGTCGTACCTCCGCTTTGGTTACTCCGCCCAATGGGAAAATAGTACGACGAAGGTTTTCTTCTGTGAGCATCCAGAGGAAGTAGGTCTGATCTTTCTTAGTATCTACTGCTGTTTTGAGATAGGTGTGTCCTCGGTGTTCTGCAATTTGAGCGTAGTGTCCCGTTGCTATATAGTCGCAACCAAATAGGTCGGCTGCTCGCATGAGTTTCCCCCACTTGATGTGGGAGTTACACAATACACAAGGATTTGGCGTGTGCCCGCATGCGTACTCACTAATAAAATTACCGATAACTTCTTCGCGGAAAGTGTCGCGGAAGTCCAATATGTGATGCTCAAAACCCAATGCGGCTGCCATGTGCTGCGCATCAAGGATACTTTGCTCGGAAGCGCAGTTAGGTGTTGCATGATGGGCTATAGGCGATGGGTCGAATGTACGGAATGTGGCTCCTACCAACTCGTAACCCTGCTCCTGGAGCAGGATAGCCGCTACGGTAGAATCAATACCTCCTGACATTCCTATGAGAACGCGTTTGGACATAAATTTATAGATTTTGAGCGCAAAAGTACATAAAAATTTTGATATGTGCAAAAAATGTTGTAACTTTGTACGCTGATTGTAGCATATTCACAAAATAAATACTTATCAACATGAAAAAACTTACACTTTTTCTTTTTCTTGTGTTTGCAACAACAATGTTTGCACAAGTGACTACTGTGCCAGGTATTATCCAAAAAGGATACGATGGCAAAGTGACAATTATTTTCAATCCTCACGAGGGAAACAAAGGTATGGTAGGTGCAACCGAGTGTTATGCTCATACGGGTATTATCACTAAATCAAGTACTAATGACAGTGATTGGAAATATGTTGTAGATGCTTGGTGTGGAAAAGCACCTAAAACAAAAATGACCAAAGAAGGTGAAAATTGGGTGTTGAAAATCGATACACTTTCATCATATTATGGTTGTCCTGTGGATGAAATAGAGAAGTTGGCCTTTGTGTTTAATGATGGTGTTAATGGTGGCAAAGAGGGTAAAACGGCAGAAGGAACCGATATCTTTGTGGAGTTGGCAGAGGCTGGCTTGGCGGCTTCTATCGTAGGTGATATACCAGAGATTGCTTCTTTGGGTAGTACTATCACATTGAATTGCTACGCTACTATGCCCGCCACATTGACCTTGAAACTCAATGGTCAAGTAGTAAAGACTGATACAGGCAGTGAGATGGCATACACTCAGACACTGGATAATCAAGGCAACTATAATTTCGAACTGACCGTAGCTACAGCAGATGAGACAGCTACTGCTATTGCAAGCACCTGCGTGCCTAATGACCCAACGAAAGCTAATCGTCCAGCAGGCATTGTAAACGGTATTTACTACGACAAAGCAGACGACACTAAGGTTACCTTGTGTACTTATGCTGGTAGCAAGACCGAGCCAGCAAAGCATGTGTTTGTAGTAGGTGACTTCAACAATTGGACTATCTCCAATGACTACCAACTCAAACAAGCGAATGACAGCGCATATTTCTGGATTGAACTCAATGGTTTGACCGCACAACAAGAATATGCTATGCAATATGTCGTAGTGCGTGCAGATGGCGTGGTGAAACGCATCTCTGATTTGTACTCAGAGAAAGTATTGCACAAAGACGATGCATGGGAACCTCAAGATTTGGATCCAGACTTGATGGATTACCCATTGGCAGGTGACGGTTATGTGACTGTTATTCAACCTGGTAAACCTGCTTTCCAATGGTCGGAGGCTACGCTTAACTTCAAGCGTCCTAACAAAAACAACCTCGTGATTTACGAACTTTGGGTGCGCGATCATACTGCCTATCGTTCTATCGATGGATTGATGGAGCGTCTGGATTATTTCGAGGATTTGGGCGTGAATGCCATCGAGTTGATGCCTGTTACTGAGTTCGATGGTAACGATAGTTGGGGCTATTCGCCTAACCACTATTTTGCATTGGACAAAGCATACGGTACACCTGAGCAACTCAAGACTTTCATCGACGAGTGCCACAAACGTGGTATTGCAGTTATTCTTGATATGGTGTTTAACCACGCTACTGGTCTTAACCCAATGAACAAACTCTATCCTTGGG
>JAFZGC010000079.1 GCA_017555595.1 Paludibacteraceae bacterium
CACCAGAACCATAAACAGGTATAGAACCATTGCCCAAATCCTTATACCCTTTACCATTTTTTATGGTTGCCACCTCTCCGAGTTTTACTCGTTTTACTGTATCGTCGAATGTGAGTAGTTTGTCTCGGTAGTATTCATACTGTTGCAGGCGAGCTGCAAGCTCGGCTGCAAGCTCGGACTTATACAAAGTGAACTTGTCCAAAATACGGACAATTTCACTTTGTACCGCCAAAGGCGGCAGCGGAATTTGAAAGTTCTCGATCATTGGTTTTCTAATAGAGGTAACTGTTGCGCTAACTGCTTTCATCATTATGTATGACTTAAACATAGCACTCATATAAAAATAAGCAAACTTAACATTTACCTCATTAGTGAGAAAATGAATTCGATAAACGCGTTGATGTAACGCATATTTCCCATTTATATAATGAAATATTTCGCCGATTCCGCCCTCTCCTGGTATAATAATTGCCTCTTCGTCAAATTCGAATTTATCCAATCTTTTGACATCTTTTGAACGCACAAAGAATGGGTATTCTCCTATTTCGATGGCTTCGTTGCCGTTACTTCTACCTGTACCGACTTCCGCCACCTCCCCCAACTTGACGAATTTCACGCCATTGGGGCAGAGGGTTTGTATCAATGTTTCGAGTTGTGTCATAGTTTAATCCTCCTGCTCGTAATAATACGAATAATCAATACCTTTCATAAAGATCTCACGGTCATGGATCTGGTCAGTCATCGCACTACGCAGTAATTCGCGAATAGCCGAACTATCAGTCGTGCTCAAGCGCATGGCTTGCAAATAGACTTTCTTATCTATTTGGCTCCAATCCACACATTGTTTAATTGACGACTTGAAAATCAAATCCAACCACAAACGAGTGCTTCTGCCATTACCTTCCATAAAAGGGTGAGCAATATTCATCTCTACATACTTGTCCACAATCTCATCGAAAGTGGTTTGAGGCATCTGTTCAATCTGCTCTAGATTATAGCGCAAGTACTCTGCACGGCAAAAGAGTGTGCCGTCTTTCCAAATGGTTTTGGTGCGAATCTGCCCCGCGAAATCGTATAATCCACCAAAGAGATAAGCGTGTATCTGTTGCAGCGATAGGATAGTGCCTACTTGCATGTCATCCAATATACCGCTTTCAAACAAAGTATATGCCTTCTTGCGACTCTGTCCGTCGATGGAGTTGTCTGAGTAAGTAAACCAATCGAGAAAGGCAGTTATATTCTTGCTGGACAAGGTCTTTACGACCTGTGTGATATCTTCTTGAGCAAAGCAATCCGTTGCATAGTGCTTACCATCAGCAGACTTTAACTTCAGTTGTATACATTTTGAATACAACTCAGCATGCGTATCTTTTTGGCGATTCTTGACTGTTCCCCAATAGACACGAGGACGAGGACTATTAGTGATTGCTGCTACAATATCCACAATAGAAAAGTACCATTTGCTTTGTTCCTCATTCCAAACGGCTCGTACCTCTCGGTCGTTATAAAATCGTATGGATTGTTTGATGCTCATACCAGTCCCTCTATCTCCTTAATAATCTCATCAATCTCCGCACGGAGTTGGTTCTCCTTCTTCACGATCTCCTGCAAACGGGCATTGAGCTCCACGATGTCCACTTTCTCCGTTGTGTCCTCTTTCTCTACATAGGTGCTCACGGATAGCGTATAATTCTGCTCCTCGCCGATCACGGTATTGCTCACCAAAGCCACAGCATGCTCCACCTCCTGGCGGTCGGTATAGAGCTGCATCACGCGCTCGATATGGTGGTCACGCAGTTTGTTGTTATTGGTCACCTTCTCGCACTCCTGCGATGCATCGATAAAGAGGACATTATTATCCTTCTTGTTCTTCTTGAGCACCATGATACAGGTGGCGATACTCGTACCAAAGAACAAGTTATCAGGCAGCTGGATGATAGCATCTACATAGTTGTTATCAATCAGGTATTTGCGAATCTTCTGCTCTGCACCGCCACGGTACATCACGCCAGGGAAGCAGACGATAGCCGCTGTACCATCGGCAGCGAGCCAATGGAGTGAGTGCATGATAAACGCCAAATCGGCTTTGCTGCTTGGAGCCAACACACCCGCAGGAGAGAAACGAGGGTCGTTGATGAGCGTAGCATCTTTATCGCCCACCCACTTGATGGAATAAGGCGGGTTAGACACGATGGCTTCGAATGGCTCTTCGTCCCAGTGTTGAGGTGAAGTGAGCGTGTCGTCGCATTGGATATCAAACTTATCAAAACCTATATCGTGCAAGAACATATTGATGCGGCAGAGGTTGTAGGTGGTGAGGTTGATCTCCTGACCATAGAAACCATCACGCACATTCTCTTTGCCGAGGATCTTGGCGAACTTCAGCAGCAGCGACCCCGAACCGCAGGCAGGGTCATAGACTTTGTTCACTTGTTTTTTGCCCACGAGGGTCAAGCGGCAAAGCAGGTCGCTGACCTCTTGAGGTGTGAAGAACTCACCACCCGACTTGCCTGCGCCGCTGGCGTACATGGTCATAAGGAACTCATAAGCATCACCAAAAGCGTCAATGCTGTTGTCTTGGTAGTTACCCAGCTTCATGTTGCCGATACCGTCAAGGAGCTTGCAGAGTTTCTCGTTGCGTTTAGAGAGGGTGGCGCCCAAC
>JAFZGC010000080.1 GCA_017555595.1 Paludibacteraceae bacterium
CCTTACTGGCGTATAGAGTATGACCAAAGAGAACAACGCCAACGAAAGCAAAAACAATATAGCCACCACCACAATGGCTCCCCACCCGCTTAGGTGGAGATACCAATGTTCGGCTAATGTATCCTCATTCAGTACGCTAATGCGATATTTCTCTCGCAACCGCAGCCAGAGTGATATTTTCTTCTTATCTTCAGTCATATTTTTTGGATTCGGGATTCGGGAATCGGGAGTCCGGAGTCTGCATTTTGGAGTCGGGATTCGGGAATCGGGCGTCCTTATTTTAGAATGGTACAACCTTCACAAGGTTTCAGTTGCTTGAAGAAATCGTTGCCCTTGTCGTCCACAAGAATAAATGCAGGGAAGTTCTCCACTTCGATCTTCCAGATGGCTTCCATTCCCAATTCTGGATACTCTACGCATTCAATCGACTTGATATTCTCTTGTGCCAAGATTGCAGCAGTTCCACCGATAGAACCCAAGTAGAAACCACCATGCTTTTGGCAAGCATTGGTCACATCGATAGAGCGGTTACCCTTAGCCAACATGATCATGCTACCGCCATTATCTTGGAACTCATCCACATATGGGTCCATACGACCAGCTGTAGTTGGGCCCATAGAGCCACAAGGCATACCCGCAGGAGTCTTAGCTGGTCCAGCGTAGTAGATAGGGTGGTTCTTGAGGTACTCTGGCATACCCTCACCTGCGTCAAGGCGAGCTTTGATCTTAGCGTGAGCGATGTCACGACCTACGATGATAGTACCGTTGAGTGAAAGGCGTGTACCGATAGGATATTGGCTCAGGAGTTTGCATACATCTGCCATTGGTTGGTTGAGATTTACGCATACTGCATCACCTTCGCCTGCTTGACGGAGCTCCTCTGGGATAAGGCTAGCTGGGTTGTTATCCATCTTCTCAATCCAGATACCATCTTTGTTAATCTTACACTTGATATTGCGGTCAGCAGAGCAGCTCACGCCCAAACCGATTGGGCAGCTTGCGCCGTGGCGTGGAAGACGAATCACACGGATATCGTGTGCCATATATTTACCACCAAACTGTGCACCTAATCCAATTTTGTATGCCTCTTTCAAGAGTTGCTCCTCGAGCTCGATATCGCGGAAAGCACGACCTGTCTCATCGCCAGTAGTTGGGAGATTGTCGTAGTAGTGAGTAGACGCGAGTTTTACGGTCAAGAGGTTCTTCTCTGCGCTGGTACCACCAATAACGAAAGCGATGTGATATGGTGGGCACGCTGCAGTACCGAGGCTCTTCATCTTCTCCACGAGGAATGGGATGAGTGTGCCTGGGTTTTGGATACGCGCTTTGGTCTCTTGGTAGAGATAGGTCTTGTTAGCAGAACCACCACCCTTGGTCACGCAGAGGAAGTGATATTCCATACCCTCTGTTGCTTCGAGGTCGATTTGTGCTGGCAAGTTGCACTTGGTGTTCACCTCGTCGTACATATTGAGAGGTGCGTTTTGTGAGTAACGCAGGTTACGCTCGGTGTAGGTGAGGAACACACCTTTAGAGAGTGCCTCTTCGTCGCAATAGCCGGTCCATACTTGTTGTCCTTTCTCGCCGTGAATGATGGCAGTACCGGTATCTTGGCACAATGGCAACTGACCTTTGCAAGAAACCTCAGCGTTGCGGAGGAAGGTCAATGCTACATACTTATCGTTGGCACTAGCCTCTGGGTCGCGGAGAATCTTTGCCACTTGCTCGTTGTGGCTGCGACGAAGCATAAAGCTCACATCAGAGAAGGCAGCATTAGCCATCTTTGTCAATCCTTCAGCCTCAATTTTGAGGATAGGTTTACCTTCGAACTCGCTAACCGACACATGGTCTTTGGTCAGCAAATAATACTCTGTTTCATCTTTACCCAATTGAAACATGGGTGCGTACTTAAATTCCATAATTGTATTGTGTTTATATTATTTCCCTTTATCTTTTCGTTGCAAGAGGATGCTTGCATAAGCATTTCCGCGCAAAGTTACTACTTTTTTTTGACATATGCAAATAATTTACACTTTAAGCACAAAAAAGTACCACCAACAGCTGTCCTGCCATTACTCGAAGAAACATAGTTAAAGGATAAACCGTTGCATACGTCACTGATGCCTGATCATTGTTTGCAGAAAGGCTCTCTGCATAACCCAATGCGGGCGCACCTGTCATAGAACCAATCAAGAGACCAACCACCTTAAAGAAATTGATTTTCATGACTTTATAGGCTATAAAACCTATCACTACGAGCGGTATCATCGTTATTAAAACACCATATATTACCCACATATATCCACCACCGATTATCGTATTCAAAAAGCCATCACCCACGCTCAATCCCACTGCAGCCAAGAATAACGTCAAACCCACTTGCCGCAACATCATATTCGCCGAAGTGGTCGCAAAAGTAACCATATTGTAATATGGTCCAAATCGTCCAATCAACAATGCCACAATCAATGAGCCTCCTGCCAAACCTAATTTGAAGGATTGGTGCATACCCGGAATAGCAATCGGCAACGAGCCTAACAACACACCCAGGAAAATACCAAAGAAGATGGGCATCAAGTTAGGCAAATCCAAACGCTTCAACTCATTGCCAAAGATATCAGCTACATGACGCACATCATCTCTATCGCCCACCACCATAATGCGGTCGCCCAATTGCAAGACAAAATCAGGTGTTGCCAACAACTCCACACCCGCACGATTGATACGCGTGATGGTAGCATGATAGCGATGACGAACATCAAAAGTGCTCAAACGTTTGCCATTACATTCCTTGCGCGTCACCACTACACGACGTGATATCAAGTGATCGGAACGCTCACGGCCACGAAAACCATAGTGAGTAACCTCTCCCAAAACTTGAAGATCTTTTTCATGGCGTTTATCACTCACGATACGGATAATATCATTGGGATATAACACCGTCGTAGTATCCACCAATTCATCTTTTCCATCTGCTCGCGTCACACGGCTAACCAACATATGATCGATTGGACACAACTGATGTAACTCGCTAAGTGTGATTGCGTCAGCAATCGACAAGCGAATATCTATGCAGATTGGATCATCGTCCGATACATGTTCATCGCGCAATTTCTCATCCTCTCGACGTAAGTTCACACGACAACAGAAACGTATCAACTCAAACGACAATATTAGTCCAACAATGCTCAAAGGATATGCCAATGCATAACCCATAGCAATATCTGTGGGCACTTATCCCAAAATATCCGAAGCCGTTTGCTGCACCGCACCCAACGAAGGAGTATTCATCACCGCACCCGACATAATACCTGCCATGGTACTCATATCAATGCCTGTGAGATAATGCAATGCAATGGTAATAGCACAACCCAATAGCACAATAGCTACTGCTAACAGATTGAGCCGAAGTCCACTCTTACCAAAAGGTGAGAACGACGGTCCTACCTGTAAGCCAATGGAATAGACAAACAATATCAGTCCAAAATTCTTTGCGAAATGGCTCACTTGCGGATCAATAGATATTCCAAAAGACGAAAGGATGATACCCACAAACAATATCCACGTGATACCCAACGAGAAATTCTTTATGCGCAAGTGCTCTCCTGCACATAGACCCAAGCAGACAACCAATGTCAGCAGTACTATTGACTGCGTGACGGAAGGCGTTAGAAAGAGATCGTGAAAAAACGACATGGCTTGTTTAGTGTTTAGAGTTTAGTGATTGAATTAGTCGTACCATTGCCACAGTCACGGCACGTTGGGTAATCTGTTCACGCTCACGCGCCCCACCAAAATAGAAGCACTCTACCTCGGTGCCTTCTGGCGTTGCCCATGCAATCCATACGGTGCCTACTGGCTTTTCTGCCGTACCACCAGTAGGACCAGCTATACCCGATGTGGCAATCGCATAATCGGTGTGCATTAACATGCGAACCCCCTCTGCCATCTCGCGAACAGTCTGTTCGCTTACCGCACCGTAGTTTTCTAATGTAATATGCTGAACACCAAGTACGTGCTCTTTAATCTCATTCGCATAGGCAATTACTGAGCCCATATAGTAGGAAGACGAACCCGATTGTGCATTCAGCGCAGCCGCCAAACGTCCACCCGTACAACTTTCAGCCGTAGCAATAGTCATGCCCTTTTGTTTGAGCAAGCGACCCACTATAGCCTCTAACGAAATATCTTCTGTAGCAAGAAGATAGTCGCTAATAAGCGGAAGAAGTGTATCTATGTATGATTGCATCTCCTTCTCAGAAGCATCGCCATAACTACTCAAACGCAGGCGAATAATTCCATCTTTAGGCAAATAGGCAAGATGGATATACGATGGCAAAGCACTCTCCCACTCCTCAATACGAATAGCCAAAGCAGATTCTGGTATTCCGTATAGCATCAAAGTACGATGTAAAATCTCACCTCTCGCCTC
>JAFZGC010000081.1 GCA_017555595.1 Paludibacteraceae bacterium
AACGAGCGTTTGATGGTATATGCATTGCCTAATACCAATAATACATACACCACACGCGTGCCTCTCAATCGTGAGAAGTATCCACGAGTAACTGGCAATGAAGAGGAAAAACCAGATCCTGGAGTAGATACAGGTATTCGTACCGAAGGATTAAATGCATATACCTCTGGTATGTCGTCTGCCGCATTGGCTACAGACAACAAAGTAATGATTACTTACACCCTCAATGCGCCTGCTGCTGGTTTGTCTTTGCAAATCTTGGATGATAACAAGAAGGTGGTTGCTACTATTCCTATGAACTATGCAGAGAACCGAACCAAAGGTGCACACCGTGTAGAGGTGAATTTGGATGGCGTAGCGCCAGGTACCTATAATTGGGCTCTCCAAACTACCAGCTTGCCATTACCAGGAGAAGGCGAAGCGTTCTGCGCAATCGACAACTTGCCAGACCAAATGTTGGCATCCAAAGGCTTGGCTATTGATAATGACTACAATTCACCTTACTTCGGCCAACTCTATGTAGCAGATGCTTCTGGCGACAAGGTGGCTGCTAACAAGGGAATCTACATTTATGACGCTACATTGGAACTCGTAGAGAAAGTTACTTCTGACAAATGGGCAGAAGCCGTTTCCGCTCCTTGCCGCGTAACTGTTGGTCCTGACCATCAACTCTACATCTGCGAATGGGCAGACTCCTACCCTAACAATGCATACATCATGGATCCTGCCAATACCAGCGTATTGACTCCTATCTTCGGTGGAACACCTGCTGCGGATGGTATCTATACCGCTGCGGATGGCAAAGATATTCACGGTAGTATCAGCCATATTTGGGTAGAAGGTACAGGCGCTGATCGCGTAATCTATACTTTCGATGAGGATATCAACATGCCTGGACTCGTACATCCTATGGGCCTCTATCAATACAATATAGGCGAACTCAACGCCCCATGGGAGCAAGCTCCAAGCAAACTCGTATTTGACAATGCTGACTTCCTCCAACAAAATGGTAACAGCTTTATCCAACCTGATAAATATGGTTGGTGGATTAGCCAAGACCGCGCTGCAGATAATGCTGAAATCCCTGCCTTGATTCACATCAACAAAGAGGGAAAAGTGGACTACAATTCAGCTGGTACCCTCGGTGGTCGTACCCGTGGTGCCTTGGGCTTCAATCAAGATATGACCAAGATGGCTACTGCTATCACTGGCGGTATCCTCATTTGGGATGTGAAATACGATGCGCAAGGCATACCTTCATTGGAGGCGGCTGGTCGTATTGAAACAAGTTTTTCACAATCATGCTGGAACATTGTATTTGATGTGGCAGGTAACATCTATGCTTCTGGTGCTGGTAGCGTAGCTGCTTGGGCATTGCCTGCTACCGACTACACATGCGTAGTTGCTGCACCTGATGCCGACAAACTCACTATCGTGTTTACTGATGTAGAAAATGTAACAGCTACCCAACCAATCTTAAAGACGGGTATTTATACTGTTACTGGTCAATACCTCGGTACGGACGAAAGCAATTTGCCTCAAGGAATGTATATTATTAACGGAAAGAAAGTAATAAAATGAAACGATTAGCTTTTCTATTCATCGCATTGGCTACTGTATTGGTAGCCAATGCTAATGTGGTCACGGGTCAGGTGACGGATACACAAGGTGAGCCTCTTATCGGTGTCAGTGTGGTCGTTGGGGGAACTTCCAATGGTACCATTACCGATTTCGATGGTTATTATACCATTGATGCTGCTGCTAACGCACAATTGCAATTCTCCTACATCGGTTATACTACCGTAACGGAGACAATCAACAATCGTACTACCATCAATGTCACCATGCGCGAAGATACACGCACATTGGACGAAGTCGTAGTCGTTGGTTATGGCACTCAACGCAAAGCCAATTTGACGGGTGCAGTTGGTTCAATCAGCGTGGAAGACCAACTTGAAGGTCGTCCTATTGCCAATGTCGGTACGGGTATGCAAGGTGCTGTGGCTGGTCTTACTGTCACTAACTCTTCGGGTCGTATAGGTGATTCTCCTAAGTTCCGTATCCGTGGTGCTGTTGGTACATTGCTTAACGAGAGCGGTAGCCAACCACTCATCCTTGTGGACGGTGTGGAAATCAGCGACATCTCTATGATTAACGCGGACGACATCAAAGAGATTTCTGTCTTGAAAGATGCGGCTTCATCAAGTATCTATGGTACGCGTGCTGCGTTTGGTGTGATTCTTATCACCACCAAATCTGGTAGCGGTGTAGAATCTAAGTTTAATGTCAACTACTCCAATAACTTCTCTTGGGCAACGCCTACTGTTTTACCAGAGGTTGCTAAATCATACGAAGGCGCACAGATGGCACTTGATGCTCGTAATCGCCGTACACCAGGTACTACGGTGTTTACTAATGCTTGTGGTTTGGTATGGGATGCTTCTGATATTGAGAAAATGTATGAGTGGTATCAATACTTCAACGGTATGGATCTTGGAAATGAGATGGTCTTGGGTCGTGATTTTGATATTAAATCAGGTGCTCCTCACTTCTACCGTAGTTGGAATGCAGCAGACGAGTATGTTAAGGATTTTTCATTCTCACAACAACACAACATGAGTTTCTCGGGTACTGCTGGTAAAACCAACTACTACATGGGTCTCAGTTATATGGGACAAGGTGGTGTCGTAAAAGTGAATCCAGATTCTTACAACCGTTTCTCAGTTAACTATTCTACCGATACCGAAATCAAACCTTGGCTCAAAGTACGCAGCAAAGCGCTCTATACACGCACTGACTTGGAAACACCATTCAGTTTTAGTGGTTCAACTTATGACGCGCTTTACTACCTCTATCGTTGGCCATCTATCATGCCATATGGTACATACGAAGGATCACCATTCCGCAACTCTATCACAGAAACTGCTGCGGCAAACATGAATAGTAACATCAAAGATTACATGCGTTTCTCTGTTGGAGCAACATTCGTACTTGGTTTGCCGGATTTGACATTAGATATTGACTACACCTACAACCTTGACAATCAAGCTATCACCCAACGCGGTGGTACTGTAGGTGGTTGGAATTTCTGGTCTGGAAGCATGCAATTGGTGGACAACTGGGCAGGTGCAGATCGCAACAAGATTGATAAGTATCAATATAACCGTAACTACCACGCAGGTAATGCTGTACTTCGCTACAAGCACACTTGGAACGATGCACATAATTTCAGCGTATTCGCTGGTATGAATATCGAATACAAAGAGGTGGATTATGTGAATGCAGAGAAGCGTGATTTGCTCGATCAAACCAAACCTGAAATTCCATTGGCAATAGGTGAGAACTTTATTTATGGTAGCCACTCTTCTTGGGCTATCTTGGGTTTCTTCGCGCGTGCTAACTACTCGTACAAGAATCGCTACTTGATTGAATTGAATGGTCGTTTTGATGGTTCTTCTCGTTTCCCAACAGAACAACAATGGGGCTTCTTCCCTTCTGGTTCGCTTGGATGGGTTGCCAGCGAGGAGAATTTCTGGGAAGTACTCAACCCATATTGGAGCTTTATGAAGATTCGTGCTTCTTATGGTTCAATCGGTAACCAAGATATTGGCGACAATCGTTTCCGTGCCATCATGTCTTCAACCACAAGCGGTTGGATTATGGGCGAGACAAATATGGTTACATTCTCATTGCCAACGACATTGGCAGATGGCTTCACTTGGGAAACCATTAAGACAATCAACTTAGGTCTTGACACCCGTTTCTTCAACGATGATTTAGGTGTATCTCTTGACTTATATCGTCGCATCAATGATGGTATGGTGGTTGGTGGTAGCGAGGTACCAAGTACTTTTGGTGCATCTGCTCCATACGAGAATGCTGCGCAATTGACCACCAATGGTTGGGAGTTGGGTATTGATTACCATCACCGTTTCTCCAATGGTCTCCGTTTGACCGTTTCTGCTAACTTGGCGGACGCGCTTACTGTCGTAACCAAACACCCACGCACAACTGCTTCTGTAATTGACGGAAGCAACTACGAAGGAAAAGTGATAGGAGAGATTTGGGGCTTTACTACCGATCGTCTCTTCCAAGAATCTGACTTCGATGCCGATGGCACATTGGTGGAAGGTATTGCAACTCAAAAATATTTTGAAGATAATAGCGGTTATGGTTATAAATATGGTCCTGGTGATGTGAAATATATGGACCTTGATGGCGATGGAGAAATCACATGGGGTAAGAAGACGGTGGATGACCACGGTGATTGGAGTCGCATCGGTAACACCACTCCACGCTATGAGTATAACTTCAAGATTGGTGTAGATTGGAAGGGTATTGACCTCAACATCTTCTTCCAAGGTGTTGGCTCACGCCAATACTGGGCTACTGGTACCATGATGATTCCTGGTTGGAACTTCTCAGAGGGTACCTACTATGCTCACCAAACCGACTATTGGACTACTGAAAATACCAATGCTTGGTATCCTCGTTTGACCGAGACTAACCAACCTGGTCAATATTCAGCTGCTGCCTTCAACTTCCTTTGCCAAACACGCTACTTGTTGGATATGAGTTATCTCCGTTTGAAGAATATCACGATTGGTTATAGCTTGCCTGACAAAGTGTTGAAGAAAATGCACTTCGATAAATTCCGTGTTTATTTCAGTGCAGAGAATGTGTGTGAGATTGACCACTTGGGCAACCTTCCTGTTGACCCTGAAACCGAAACTTCTGCGGGTGACGGTGGTGCAATGGGCTTCGGTCGTATCTATCCATTTACTCGCCAACTTAGCTGCGGTTTGCAAATCTCATTGTAATGAAACACTGTAACATTGAAACTTTCATGAACATGAAAACAAAATATATTTTTCTATCCGTTTGGGCTGTGATAATAGCTCTCACGATGACTAGTTGTGAAGATTTTCTCAACCAACCTCCTTATGATGACTTTACCGATGAGGAATATTGGCAAAACGAGGATCAAGCTCGCACATACATGTATGGCTTCTATACATCTGTTTTCGCAGGTTATGGCTCTGGTAATTCTCATGGTTCATTCCTTATGGGACAGACATCCAACGATGATTTCGCATCCGATGTAAAGCAACAAGATTTGACTCCATTGGCTGTACCAGAGTCTGATGGTTCATGGTCATTTACCAATATCCGTAAAGCTAATTATGTATTAGAGAACATTGGTCGTATCGATGCCAATGCGGCTACTAAGAACCACTGGCGCGGTGTAGCACGCTTCTTCCGTGCATACTATTACAGCAATCTTGTATTCCGCTATGGTGATGTTCCTTGGTATGATAGAGTTCCTAAACTCAGCAACAAAAAAGAGGATTTGGACTATCTCTACAAAGATCGTGACCCACGAGCATATGTGGACTCTTGCATTATGGCTGACCTGCAATATGCTATGGACAGTGTACGCGATAACGATGGTAAGTTGCAAGTAAACAAATATGTTGTAGCAGCTATGGCATCTCGCTTAATGTTGCGTGAGGGAACTTTCTTGAAGTATCATAATCTTGATCTCGAAATGGCAGAGAAATGCCTCACCATGGCAAAACAATCTGCCGAAATGGTTATGAAATCAGGAAAATATGCTATTGCACCTTCCTACAAGAGCTTGTTCGTAAGCGATAACTTGGATGGCAATTCAGAAGTAATCATGCATCGTCATTATGTTGATGGTGTCTTGTCACACTCTACACTTACTTACTCCTTCACTGAAGCACAAGCGGGTCTTAGCAGATCACTTGCAGAGTCATTTGTAACCAGCGAAGGTTTGCCTGTTTACAGCAAAGATGCTAACTGGGTGGCTCCTACTGCGGATGAGTTCTTTGCAAATCGTGATCCTCGCTTAACTATGTGCATGCGTCCTAAATACTACATAAAAGGTACTGAGACCCAACCATTCAACTATGCACTCTCTGGCTATTCTTGGAATAAATTCATGGACGACAGCAAAGCAACTACACCAGATGCTACGTGGACTGGTTCTAAGAATGTTACCGACGCACCATGCTTGCGTTATGCAGAGGTATTGCTCAACTATGCAGAAGCTGCTTATGAACTGCATCTCATGTCCAAGTACACCTTCACACAAGCAGATTTGGATAAATCAATCAACCTCGTTCGTGCACGCGAAGGTGTTAATTTGCCAGCATTGCAAATGGCAGGCAACCAACCTGCTATCAATGGTGTTGTTTTTGATGACCCAAAACGCCTTGCTATTGAAGAGAATGCCGACGGCGGTATTACCGATGCCTTGCTTTGGGAAATCCGTCGTGAGCGCCGTGTGGAACTCTGCTTAGAGGGATTCCGACTCAACGACCTCAAACGCTGGTGCAAATTGGATTACCTTTGGAATGGCTGTAACCCAGATATTCGCTATGGTGCATATATTCGATTGAGCGATTATCCTTCCAAAGCGGATGAGGTAGTACTTGAAGATCCTACTGCAACCGAAGGATATATCTTGCGCAATACATTAGACGAGCGCAGTCGTCCTATCAAACGCAACTATATCAATCCTATTCCTGCTAATCAAATCACTTTGTACGAAGCAAAGGGTTATACTCTGTCACAAAATACAGAGTGGGGATGGTAATATATCTTTAATAATTATAAAAACAATTAAAATTATCAATCATGAAAAAGAATCTTTTTTTCCTTAGTATTGCTTTATTAAGCATGCTTTTCGTTGGTTGTAACCCAGAAAAAGAGTCAACCGTTGAGGCGAAAATCAAATCTATCTCTATCAAAAACACTACTTATAGTGGTGTAGTTGACAACACAACATTCACTGTTACATTCAACGATGTGGCAGCTGAAACCAGCATCGAAGCTATTCAATTTAATGCATCATTGTCTTTGGGTGCAAAACTTGACAAGGATACCTACGACTTTACACAAGGTGCTTCTGAGGATGGAAAAGAGCTTACCCAAACCATCAAAGTCATCAATGGTACCAACGAACAAGCATATACCGTTGTTATCAACTTGCTTGACCCTGTTTCTGATCCTATGCTCGACAAGCTTATCATGAAGAAAGCTAATGGCGAAGAGGTAAGAGCACAATTGTTTGGCAGTGTGGTAGCTATCGGTATGCCAGAAGAAACAGAAGCTACTTTCGGTAGCATTTCTCTCATTCCTTCTCGTGCAACTTACAAGTTCACTACAATGCAAAATGACAAGATTTCTGCTGTAGATCCAGGTCAATTGGTTATTGAGTTCATGGGTCGCACTACTACTTTGAATATCTCTTTTGCAGCTGCTCCTACACCAGGTGCTGACTTCACAGCTGCTGTTGTACACGACTTCTCTGGTGCTACTGGCAACATTCCTTCTTATTTTGAGGGAGAGCAAGTACGCGGTAGCGACTTCGATGGTGAGCATGTATTGATTGTTTCACGCGAAGGTGAGGACAAAGCAACTCCTCGCATGTTCAAGGTTGCTGACCTCTTGGCTGATAATGCAAGCAATCCTATTATGCTGAATACTACAGGTGTAGAAGGCGGTACACACATCGTAAGTGCTGGTCGTTTGACTCAAGGTCACGCGTATATCTGTAACCTTGAAACTGCTATTTGCGATGAAACTCCACTCAAGGTTTATCACTATGCTTCTCCAGATGCTGCACCTGAGGTTGTTTTGTCTTGGAATGGTTATATCAATGATGAGTACTCATACGCTGGTCGTTTGGGTGATAACATCTCTATCGATTTGGATGAGAGCGGTAATGGTTATGCTTTCTTGTGCAAACAAGAGCCAGGTGATAAGATTTATCGTTGGACTGTTACTGGTTTTACACAATTCTCTGATGTTGTAGAGATTGACCTCGGTGCTGTTTGCTCATACTATGGCTATGTAAACAAAGTAGAGCAAGGTAAATATATCTTTACCAGTTCATATGTTCCATTTGTTCGCTTGATGAACGAAGATGGTGTTCAATTGATTGATGATGTTGAGTTTGACTGGACAGAGAACGATGCTCGTCCTAACCACGGTGTTGACCCACGCATCGTTACCTATAACCGCGGTCGTTATTTGATGTTTACCGTAGCTAACTCATCTGGTATGCACTGGAACTTCGGACCAATCGTGTATATTATCGATATTACAGACGGTGTAGATGCACAAGCTGCTTTGGTTAAATTGTCAGAAGCTGTGTACGATGAGGAAGTTCCTTGGGAACCTTCTTATGGTTATGCTCTCACTACAGATCCTTATGAGGCTCACATCCAAGCTTCTGCTTGCTCTGCACAATGTAATGCTGCTGAAGTAAATGGCAAACTCGTTGTATTTACAGCTGCTGTAAATGCTGGTTTTGCACTCATCGAGTTCCCTATTGCGAAGTAATTTATATTCGTTATTATATATAGAGGCTGCAACTACGCAGCCTCTATATTATGATTAAAGCCAAATCAGATGAAGAAATATATTCCTTTTATAGTATTATTTGGTATTATACCATGGGCTCTTCCTGCTCAGAAAGTACAACATATTATCAAATTGTGGCAGGATAGCATATGCGTAGAATACCATGTAGAACAAATAGATAGTATTACTTTTGAAGCGATTGTGGAACCAGTTGTGGGAGAGTTTTCTATAGCAAGCGACAAGCAAGTTGCTTTTGCTCCAGGAAACTTGCAATATATTCCTACATCCGATACTTGGCTTTTTGCCACTAATCAATACGATTATATAGGCACACGCAATATGGTTGGTCAAGCTTTTGCCGATACGATTGATCTCTTCGCATGGAGTACCGATACAGACCCATCTACTGCATGGGGTGTGACCTTGATTGATGATAATGATCTTTTCGCTGGTAACTTCGTAGATTGGGGTACTGTTGTCGGAGACGGCAATACATGGCGTACACTCACCGCTAAGGAATGGGAGTATTTGCGAGCTTCTCGCAAAAATGCCAAAGACCTTATCGGAATAGGCAGTATAGAAGGATCGCATGGCTTGATCCTATTGCCTGACAACTGGGTATGTCCAGAGGGCATCACCTTCAAGAGTGGCTATAGCGACAAGGAATACAGTTCTATTGCCTTTGAGGAATACCAATCATTCACCGCTGCTGAGTGGGCTTTGATGCAAAATGCAGGCGCAGTCTTTTTGCCATGTGCAGGCTTTCGTCTTGGTACTTCATTAGCATATATGCAATTAGGTGGATTGTATTGGACATCCTCGCCACATGCAACATATGGTCCTCGTTTCGCAAGTTATTTTTTATTCATGTGTGATGGTGCAGGTATTGGCTATGATAGCCGTAGCGGAGGCAATGCCGTTCGTCTTGTAAAAGACCTTGAATAAGTAAAAGAGCTAATAATACATTCTTATGAAAAAGTTTATCACCATTCTTTCTTTTCTCTGTGTCGCTTTTATGACCGTTCAAGCTGAACGAGTATTCGTGGGCGCAGAGCAAACCAAACAATATCTACATTTGCTCAAGGGTAAGCGTGTCGCGCTTATGAGCAATCATACAGGTATTGTTATCCAAGGTAAAGACACTATTCACACCCTTGATTTGTTACTCAAGCATGGTGTGCATGTTACTGCTATATTTTCTCCCGAACATGGTTTTCGTGGCACCGCCCGTGAAGGCGAACATGTATCCAATAGTGTGGATGAGAAAACGGGTATACCTATTCTTTCGCTCTACGATGGAAAGAGTTACCGTCCTTCTAAAGAAGCTATGGCTACATTCGATGTGCTTATCACCGATATCCAAGATGTAGGACTCCGCTTCTACACTTACTATATAACAATGTTCCGCCTTATGGATGCGTGCGCTCATGAAGGCAAACAGTTCATTGTCTTTGACCGTCCTAATCCTAACGGATACTATGTGGATGGTCCTATCCTTGATATGAAGCACAAGTCTGGCGTAGGCGCATTGCCTATACCTGTGGTACATGGTATGACTTTAGGCGAACTTGCTTTGATGATCAACGGCGAATATTGGCTCTACGATTCGCTCCAAGTGGATCTCACAGTCATCCCTTGCAAGAACTATACCCACCAAACGCTCTATCGTTTGCCTGTGGCACCATCTCCTAACTTGCGCAATATGCTCTCTATCTACCTCTATCCTGCGGTATGTTTGTTTGAGGCAACACCAGTTTCATTGGGGCGCGGTACCGACAAGCCATTCCTCTGTTATGGGCACCCTAACTTCAATGCTCCTCGCACAGAGGCAAGCGTATATGGTCCAGCCATCACTTTCCAACCTAATCAATCCACCCAAAAGGGTCGTATCTGCGATGGTGTCGATTTGAGCGGTATGAGCGAAGAAGAGGCACGCAAGGTGGGCTTTTCATTGCGTTATCTATTGGATGCGTATCATCACCTCAACATGGACAACTACTTCTTCCGTCCATTCTTCGAGTATTTAGTAGGTGTAGATTATATCCGCAAGATGATTAACCAAGGCAAGAGTGAGGGAGAAATTGCTGCATGCTGGCAAGAAGATGTAGCTAAGTTCAAAGAACAACGCCGTCCATACCTCCTCTACGAAGAATAATCTAACAGCCGCAGGCGGTCTAACAGCTGCAGCGGTCTAAAATCTAACTTCTAAAGAATATATGAATCCATTAACAATTCTTATCGTCATTGCATGCTATTTTGCACTGCTGTTTTTCATTTCATATCTTGCAGGGCGCAAGGCGGACAATGCAGGTTTCTTTTCGGGTAACCGCAGCAGCAACTGGCTACTTGTAGCCATGTCCACTATTGGTGCTGCTATCTCTGGCGTTACCTTTGTCAGCGTACCAGGTATGGTGGCCACTTCGGGGTGGGCGTATATGCAAATGGTACTTGGTTTTACCGTAGGTCAGTTTTTGATTGCATATGTGTTGATACCACTATACTACAAGTTGAATTTGACTTCTATCTACCAATACTTGCAACAGCGCTTTGGTATGAGCACCTACAAGTCGGGCGCATGGCTCTTCTTCGTAAGCAAGATGCTCGGTGCCAGTGTGCGGTTGTTCGTAGTGAGTGAGGTGTTGCAATTGTTGGTGTTCGACAAGTTGGCAGTACCTGTACCATTCTGGGTAAATGCAATCATCACTGTACTCATCGTATATCTCTGCACCTTCAAGGGCGGTGTTAAATCTTTGATTTGGACCGACCTACTGAAGACCAGCTGCCTTATCCTTTCTGTGGCATTGTGTATCTACTTCGTACTTCGTGCAGGTGTGAATATTGAGGGGTGGACTGCCAACGATATGACTCGTACCTTCTTCTTTGATAATCCTAAAGAGGGTACTTATTTCTGGAAACAATTCTTGGCGGGTGTCTTCCTCGTGATTGCTACCACGGGTCTTGACCAAGACCTCATGCAGCGCACTCTATCCTGCAAGAACCCACGCGAGAGCCAAAAGAACCTCATCGTAGGTGCACTCATGCAAATCGTGGTGATTGGACTATTTCTCTTCCTTGGTTATCTGCTCTACTCTTACGCAGCACAAACAGGTGTGACAGAGGTGGCGAATCTCAAGGGCGACGAGGTGTTCCCATTCTTGGCGACAGGCAACTATTTCCCTGTGATAGTGGGTATATTATTCATTATTGGTTTCATTGCTGCGGCATATTCCGCAGCGGGTGGAGCACTAACCGCATTGACAACCTCTTTCACAGTGGATATTCTCAACAAGGAGAAGGATTCCAACTTGACCAAAATCCGTACTTGGGTGCATATTGCCATGGCGATATTGATGGCAGCTTGTATCTATGTAATTCACCTATTGAATGACGATTCGGTGATCCAAACCGTGTATAAGGTAGCCAGCTACACCTATGGTCCGTTGTTAGGTATGTTCTGCTTTGGTATCTTTACCAAGAAGCAAGTACGCGATGGTTGGATTCCGTTCGTTGTGATTGCAGCACCTGTGATAACATGGGTTATTGATGTGCATTCGGCTGTTTGGTTTAATGGATATATATTCTCGCACGAGCGCTTAATTCTCAATGCATTGCTTACTTTTGTTGGCATGTTGGCATTGCAGACTCGTGCAAAAGGACTGAAATAATGTGTTGGTGTTAAGCTTTGTAGAATGCATTGAGCCACTCATACACACGTCCAATGGGGAATCCCATGACATTAAAATATGAACCGTGCATCTTTTGGACGCCTATGTAGCCAATCCATTCTTGCACACCATATGCCCCTGCTTTGTCTAGGGGCATATATTTTTCTACATAGTACTCAATTTCTTTTGTTGTTAGCGTACGAAAGGTTACGTCAGTACAATCTACAAAAGATTCATAGAGATAGTTAGGTTGTTTTGTCTGGTAGTTAATATCGGTGAGTTCGTTATTTTCTATAGAAGATGATGAATTAAGCCAAGTGAAACAAACAGCTGTATATACTTGATGGGTATGTCCACTCAATAGATTCAACATTTGTTTAGCTTCTTCTTTGGTGTTGGGCTTGCCAAGCATTTTACCATTTAACCAAACAATCGTATCGGAAGTGATGAGTAGGTCATTCTCGTGGAGATTGCTCGTGTATGCATGCGCCTTCGCTCGAGAAATATAAAGAGGTATATCACCTGCTTGTAGATAGGCAGGATAGGATTCGTCTGCATCAATAGTGACACATGTGAAGGGGATATCTAAACCTGCCATCAATTCGCGACGGCGAGGGCTTTGTGAGCCCAAAATGATATTTGGTTTTAAAAGTTCCATGCGCTAATGCGCTTGTTCTAAAAGTTTCAAAGATAGGTGGCGATTATGAAAGAGAAGAGGACACCCATGAACATGGTGAACTTGATAATTGTTTGTACGCGGTGAAGTTCGGTGCGGTTGTTCGCAGCCCACAGCAAAACGATCGTACAGAGAATAGGCACTATCAAGCCAAACAATACATAACGCGTAGGTAGCGATTTCCATTCGTGTGGGAAAGGCAAAATAGCCAATAGCATGTATGCTATCAACGCAGCAATAGCCATCAGCAAAACGGTAACAAATATCTTGGCATTCTTTTCTCCCCATACGATTGGCACAGTACGACATTCCATCTCGCAGTCGCCTTCGATATCCTCGATATCCTTCACCATCTCGCGTGCCCATGTGAGCAAGAAAGCAAACGCAGCAAAACCGCCTGTCCAGACATACAATTTGCCTACAATAGGGGAATATGTCAATGCATCTTGGTAGAGATGATGTAAATAGTCGGCATTGGCGATTGCCACCAATAAGGGTACAATAGCTGAAGCAAAGGCTACCACCAAATTGCCCACCAAGAACATACGTTTGTAGCTCGCCGAATAGAACCACAATAGTCCTGGGATAATGACATAAGTGAAGAGCAAAGTCCAACTATATGCCCACCACGCGACTGCAACGCCTGCACCTAATCCTACCGCCGTAAGGGCATAGAATATGTGCATGGCAGCATCACGCGAGATAACACGCGTAACAACCATATCGTCTGGACGATTGATGCGATCTATCTTAACGTCAAAATAGTCGTTGATTACATATCCCCCCGCAGCAATACATACCACACTCAGAATGAGTAGCGTCAACACCCACCAAGGCATTAGTTCTTGAAACTTCTCTGCTTGCAACAAAGGCATTGCCACCCATTTCTCCATTACATAGAGCAAAATAGCCAAAAATGCCAAGTTGCCAATACGTAGCAGCTGTAAATAGGGCTTTATTTTCTCTGCTAGGCGTTTCATCAATAATCACTCTTAATTCAAAAAATTCTTAATTCTTAATTTTGAGAACAACGCCCTTCCAAGCAGGGAGCGTTAAGCAAACAGGAGCGTGAGAATTCAATGGGAATGAATATTCCGCACCCGCGAGCAAGTCTGTGGCTTTTATTTCGGTCTGCGACTCAAGTTGCAAGTGCTCAAACGCTTCTTGTGGGATACGCACTTGCATATCCACTTGACGGTCGTCGAAGTTCAGTACCACCAATATCGTTTGCTTTTTATACTTACGAATAAAAGCATATTGCTCATGCTTATTGAAGCCTTCGCCTTGTGCATAAGTCAAGTCGTACATATCACCCATGGTAATGGCTTTCTCACTGCGTGCCACGCGCAATAGTTGGCGATAGAAAGCTCGGAGCGTTTTTTGTTCCTCATCTAGGTTAGCACCGTCGAACTTACCATGGTTAGCCCAGGCTTGGAGAGACTTCACACCCCAATAGTCGAAGATGGTGGTGCGTCCGTCCATGCCCGAAAAGCCCTCGGCATCCATACCCTTCTCGCCCAACTCCTGTCCTGCATATACCATCACAGGGTTAGTGCCTAAGGTCGCAGCCACAATCATGGCTGGTTCAGCGCACATACCGCGTCCACAGAAGAAGCCACTGGCGATACGTTGCTCGTCGTGGTTTTCAAGGAAATAGAGCATACGGTCACGAATATCATCCACCGATTGCCATTGCATCGTGATACCCTCCGCAGCCCAATTCTTGCTGGTCACACCGCGCAGGTAGTCGTACATACCCACCTTGTCATAGAGGTAATCAAAGCCCGCAGCCAAGTAGTCGCGATAGAGGTGGGGATTATATACTTCAGCAATGAAGAGGATATTCGGATATTGCTCCTTGACCTGCTCAATAGCCCAAGCCCAGAACTCGCGAGGCACCATCTCCGCCATATCGCAACGGAAACCATCCACCTGCTTACCTGCCCAGAAGAGCAAGATATGCAGCATCTTGTGCCATGTATCTGGGATAGGGTCAAACTGCTTTTCTCCGCCACCTTGATAGAAAACACCGTAGTTGAGTTTCACGGTCTCATACCAATCATTCACAGAAGGAGTAGCCACAAAGCAATCATTACCCGTAGCACGGGCAGGATACTCTTCGTAGCCCTTGATATCAAAATATGGGGCAAACTTCTGACCTGGCATGTAATAGAAGTTGTTGAGCGGCGAGAAAGCCCAATCGGGATTATCATTCGCACCCAAATCCACCACGCCACGAGGATGAGCTGTAGAGTGATACTCACGAGAGACGTGATTAGGAACAAAGTCAATAATCACGCCCATATCTGCCTTGTGAGTGCGCTCTACAAGGTCAGTAAACTCCTTCATGCGGCGACGTTTATCCTTGCACAAGTCAGGGTGTACATCGTAGTAATCGGTTATGGCATAAGGACTTCCTGCCAAACCTTTGACAATGCTTGGTGTATTGTATTGTGCTGTGGCATGGCGTATGATACCTGTGTACCAAACGTGTGTGGCACCTAAATCATGTATGGCGTATAACGCCTTTGGTGTGATCGCATTCAGCGTACCACAGCCATTCTCTTGCATGCTACCTCCATGACGACGTGTCTCATTGTAGTTGGTAAACGTACGAGGCAGCAACTGATAAATAATGGGTTTCAAGGTTCTTTGGGTTCTTTGATAACCATTCCGCTGTCTAACATCAAACAGCGAAGCGGTCTAATATCTAAATTCTTAAATAAGCGCCTGGGTGTCAGAAGCAATCATCCATTCTTCATCGGTAGGAATGACGCAAACTTTCACCTTACTGTCCGCGGTTGAGAGAATTGCCTCTTCGCCACGTACTGCATTCTTATTCTCATCAAATTCTATGCCAAGATAGGTCAAGCCTTTGATAATCTCGCCACGGATATATGCGTCGTTTTCGCCAATACCACCAGTGAATACCAATACGTCCACACCATTCATTGCAGCCGCGTAAGCACCAATGTATTTCTTCACGCGGTAGATGAACATACGGCGTGCGAGGTCAGCACGTTGGTTACCCTCTTTGACTGCGTTGTCAATATCGCGGGCATCGCTGGAAACACCACTTACACCCATCAAACCTGACTTCTTATTCATCAAGTTAGAGAACTCTGTTGTGGTGAGATTCTCTTTTTCCATGATATAAGTAGCGGCACCTAGGTCCATGTCACCTGCGCGGGTACCCATCATCAATCCTTCGAGTGGAGTCAACCCCATGGATGTATCTACTGATTCGCCATTGAGCACAGCAGTACAGCTTCCACCATTACCGATATGCGCGGTAATGACTTTAGTTTGCTTAGGATCTACACCTAAATATTCGCATACGCGTGCGGACACGTAGCGGTGTGAAGTACCGTGAAAACCATAGCGACGGATAGCATATTTCTCATACAATTCGTATGGAATAGCATACATATATGCCTCATCTGGCATAGTTTGATGGAATGCAGTATCAAACACAGCCACTTGTGGCACGCCTGACAATGCAGTTTCTACAGCTTCAATGCCCTTCAAGTTGGCTGGATTGTGCAAAGGAGCTAACTCTACACATTTCACAATCATCTCTTTTACTTCTGGAGTGATCAATACTGATTTGTTAAACTTCTCACCGCCATGCACTACGCGATGACCTACTGCTTGAATCTCATCCAAGGAAGCAATACAACCAATTTTTTTATCTACCAAACTATTCAAAATCAATTGAATACCTACAGTATGCTCAGGCATTGCTTGTTCGATCTTTACTTTTTCACCAGAAGCTAATTTGATTTGCAAGAATGCATCTGGTAAACCGATTTTCTCTACGCCACCCTGTACGAGGACAGTTTGGGTGTCCATATCAAAAAGTTTGTACTTGATACTGCTACTTCCGCAGTTTAATACCAAAATCTTCATGTCTTATTGTGTGTTTTATGGTTATTCTAATTTATTGTTTCGCTCCAATAGCTTGGTTTGCGGTGATAATCACCATTTGCACGATATCCTGTACTTTGCAGCCGCGGCTCAAGTCATTCACTGGCGCTGCGATACCTTGCAAGATTGGACCTACGGCATCAGCTCCAGAGAAACGCTCTACCAACTTGTAACCGATGTTACCTGCTTGCAAGTCTGGGAAAACGAGTACATTTGCCTTGCCAGCTACAGGTGAGTCAGGTGCTTTTTGTGCGCCGACACTCTCCACCAATGCAGCATCCAATTGCAATTCGCCGTCCAATGCCAACTCGGGTGCCATCTCATGTGCAATACGTGTAGCCTCAGTTACCTTATCTACTAGTTCATGCTTTGCGCTGCCCTTGCTAGAGAAACTGAGCATTGCCACACGTGGCTCAATGCCTCCCAGTGCTTTAGCTGTTTCTGCTGTAGTCACTGCTATCTCTGCCAACTCTTGCGCATTTGGACATGGGTTTACTGCACAGTCTGCAAATACAAGGAAACCATTCTCGCCTAAGTGTTTTGCTGGAGTAAACATCAAGAATGCCCCCGACACGATATGCACACCGGGACGTGTCTTCAATATTTGGAATGCAGGACGGATTGTGTCTGCCGTTGTGCCACGAGCACCTGCCAACTCCCCATCTGCATCGCCATTCTTAATCATCAAGCACCCCAAGTAGAGTGGATCTTTCACTTTCTCGGTGGCTTGTTCGAGGGTCATGCCTTTGGCTTTGCGGAGTTCAAAAAGCAGGTTGGCATACTCTGGCATTTTGGGATCGTTGAGTGGATCAACAATTTTTGCCTCTTTGATATACTCGTATCCTTTCTCCGCAGCCATTTGTTGGATAACTACTGGGTCGCCAATAAGAAGGAGGTTGGCAATCTTGTCTTTCAAAAGGATATTCGCAGCCTCCAAAGTGCGAGGTTCGTCGCCTTCTGGCAGTACGATGCGCTGTGGATTTGCTTGCGCACGCTTGAGCATTTGTTGTAGAATTTCCATATCGTTGTTTTATTTATTATCGTTGTTGTGTATGCTTTCAAGCATACTGTCCCAAATAAGTGTGCAAAGTTACCAAAATATTTGTATATTTGCAACAAAAAGCGTATTTTTTTGCTTTTTTCTTTATTTTTCTTGCGTATGTGCATTTTTTGTAGTACCTTTGCAGTCGCAAAACTGCGGTATAGTGGTTTTGAGGGGTCCTATAGCTCAGTTGGTTAGTAGCACCTGACTCATAATCAGGGGGTCCTTGGTTCAAGCCCAAGTGGGACCACGAAAAAGAGTTGCCGAGAAAGGCAACTCTTTTTTGATTATTTGTTCGGTACACCTTCGGTAAAGGTTCGGTAATTGATGTATATAAATGTTAAGCAAGTCATTTAGAATTGCCAACGGACACCAGCTAAGAAATGGATACCTTGAGATTGGAAGCCGTAGAAGATCTCTTCCTTTCGGTTGAGGTAATCGTTGAGCTGGAGATATACCATTAACCAACGATTGATAGCATATTGACCACCGATGTTGAGCGAGATGATTGGGCGGAGTGTAGTAACAGTGGCACCATCTGGATATTTCTGTACAAAAGCCATTCTACTGCCAGTAAGATAATTCTCTGAATACACACTCCATTTGGAGTCAATATGTGCTTCTACTCGCGCATAAGCGTCCCAATTAGGTCGGTCAAAAATAGTAGTTCCTTTGATACTAACTTCTTGGAAATATGGGGCGGTAGGATCCATAGAAGGAATAGGATCTTGTTGGTAGAAATAATAGTTTCCTCCCATATTCAATTCAATAATATCGCGGTAGTGATAGTGCAAAGAAACCCCTATTTTCCATCGTTGGAAATCGCTTAGCCATAAACTATAATATGCCAATCCGATTTGGTCATAACGTTCTTCCGCATGCATGTTACATGCCCGCAAGAAGTAGGCGTATCCTCCATAAATGTCAATCAGCAAAGTCTTTGCAGGGCGTATCTTGAATCCGACTTGTGCATCTACTGGTGTATAAGCACGTGGTGAATCCCATGAAAGTCCTTTTATGCTATTTAGATAGCGATTGTACCCCATGTATTCTTGCCATGTACCAAGTCCGTATTGACCAGTAGCATTGGCATAGACATGAAAGATGTTATTCATCATGCTCCACTCGAATTGTAGGTTAGGCGATGGTGCAAAACTGAGATTCTCTACATTACTCAGCAGTTCGCCTGTACCTATATTCATATCAAGGTTTACACCCGCATGCAGGCGTATGTGCTGATTTTTATATTCGTAGAATGGTTCTACACGAATATTGTGTCGAGGAGCAGGTAACTTATGACCATCCTGATATGTAGTATAAAAACTATTTTGTACATACGCCTGAATACCCGCTTTGTGTCGTTGGCTTGTCCACCACATGTCAAAATGCGATTGAACACTATGCTCTTGTGCATAATCGGAAACAATAAAGGCATTGTATCCTGTCTGTACGCGGTATTGAATAGCTGCCTTACCTGTGGAACGAACACCTATTTTGGCATTCGCATTCCAAAGTATTTGCCATATATCCCAAGCCAATGGAATGTCTTTATATGATTCATTCTCTCCCTCTATCCCAAAATATAAATCTACATTTGAAAAATGTCGTGTAACCAACATGCCCAATTTGGATTGTGATAGAGCATCCTTTCCCCAATACGCATCATGGTTGGCGTAGAGATCAAGTGACATCTTTTTGTAACTTTTAAGATAGTCAAACAACAAGTGCGTATTGCGATGACCAACTCCACCTTCCAATATACCATGTAGTGGTGCCTGAGGAACAAATCTGGTCTCTGCTGCTGGCAACTGATACATCGTATAGCCAATAGCAAGCGGAGTAGAGTAGGTTGAATAATTAACGGGTGTGAGTTGCAACTCGTTGATAATTACGTTAGGGCGAATGTTTATCTTGCCCGCATGTTGTATTATTGGTTGAAAGTCGCGCTCCACAGTTACCACTCGGTTGATGGTTGTATCATTGGCAACTGATATTTGACAAAAGGCAGTTGATAATAGACCAATTACAAAGAATAATATAATTGAATTTCTCATAGTGTATCCTCCTCTATTTCGTTGATTTCAACCTCTTCACTAGTATCCATGTCTTCAATAGCTATAAGCTTTTCGGAGATGATATTTTGGATATTATCTTGTAGGCGATAGTTGGCTTGTAGAGCTAAGAGGTATTGTTTGGCTTGGAATGTATCATTGCGTTGTATATTGATGTCAGCCAATAGGATTAAACTTTTAGCAAGCCAATATTGCTGCGATGTTTGCATTTGGGTGAACGACATAATTTCTTTTTCGGCCATGTCGATAGCCTTCATTTGAAAATATGCGTTAGCAAGTAGATACTTAGCTTCTGCTCCAATTTCAGTGCGTACTTCCTTTGCTATAGGAGTTAAGTCTACTACTGCCAATCTGTATTCTTGGTTGTTGATATATGCTTTTGCTCGATAGTATAAGACTTCTTGTTTAGCAGCTTCTGTCAGTGATTCTTGTTCAAGCAATTGTGTTGCTACGTTGATTACGTTGGTTATGTCGTTTTCTTGTTGGCTACACCGTAGCATACCCAGCAGAGCAGTAATGCGGTTGGATGAAGACGAGGCATATTGCAACAAGCGCTGGAAATAGTAGCGTGATGTATTATATTCACCTTTGTCGAAGGTGAGTTCAGCCACATGTGTACATGCATCTTCCATATGTGGATTGCCATCTATTTCTGCTAATGCACTATATTGTTCAATTGCAGAATCGTATTGTCGCAATTGATAAAAACTGTTGGCAGCGTAGTAGAGTGCTGTTACACAATATCGACCTTGTGGACAAAAAGAGGTAAGGTAGGTAGTCAATCCAGCGGATGCCTGTTCGTAATTGCCCATGATATACTGCAATTCAGCTGTAACGAACACTAACGAGTCTTCTTGGGTAGCTGTTTGCATGTTGATTTTGTGTAGTGTTTTGGTATATGCTAAATAGTCTGTGATATTATTTGTCTCAACATATACCTGCTCTAGGTTTTCTAAAGCGGCGTAGGCCTCTTCGCTACCTGCGTATTTCTCGATGGTATTTTTGAAAGCCTGAATAGCATGATCGTTTTGTTTTAATGTACGATATACCATACCCAGTTCCAGTGCCGCTTTAGATGCCTTATTGCTGCGGGGATATTGTTCGATAATATCGTTGTATATATCAATAGTGGCTTCGTATCGCTCCAATTGAAGCTGTGCGCGTGCGGTTTCATACAGTGCATCATCTGCATAATCTGAGCGCGGATATTGCGTGTACAATGCCTTTAACGCTTGAATCTTATCAGAATAACGATGTAGCAGTCCTAAGGCATATCCTTTTTGGAAGAGCGCATAATCCACACCATAGGTAGATAATGCCACAACACGATCATACATAACAATAGCGGCATCAAACTGACGATCGTTGAATAGGCAATCACCTATGCGATTAAGCGCATCAGAATAGGTGTTTTGTCTCTTATCAACTTGCTCTATGTATTTGCGGAAGATGGCTTCTGCCTGTGTTAATAATTGTTGGTTGAACAATGCATAACCCATAATATAGTTTGCTGTTGTGTGGTTGGTGGATGATGCTACGTTCGGTTGTTGTTCGTATGACTGCAAGTCTTCTATACAAGCTGCATATTGTGAGAGGCGATATTGGCTTTCAGCACGAACGAAATATGCCTCTGTTTTGTAGTTTGAGGTGTGTTCCTCGTTGTCTATCACTTGTGTCATCCACTGGATTGACTCCAGCATATTGCCGCGCAAAAAGGCGTCTATACCCACTTGATAACGTAGGTGTTGTATTGTTTCACGTATCTTATCGTCAGGATTGTTTACAGACAATAAGGATTCATATGCCGCAGTATAGTTCTTGCTGTTCATATAGATATCAGCCATAAGAGCATGTATCTTGCTTGCATATTGCGTGTTGGGAAATTCACGTAAAAAGTCTTGAAAAGCAGTAATACTTTCTCCTAAAGCAGAGTTATGTCGGTAGGTTATCTGTACATAGTTGTACATAGCCTCTTCGCGTAGTTGTTCGTTTATCTTAAATCGTATAGCAGCAGCGTAAGACAATTTAGCTTTTTCTTCATCCCCGACGTGTAAGTAACTATGACCTAAATGCAAATAAGTGCTTTCTGAAATAGAATCTTTTTGCTCTTTGACATTTTTTAGTTGTTGAATAGCCTCGGGATAGTTGCCTACATGATAGTTCGCCAATCCTAATAAATAGATGTCTCCTCGCAATGGTTCTTGCTTCTGTTCGCGACAAAGTGTTTGATAGTGACTTAAGTGACTAATGGCATTGTGGTATGAACTATCTTGATAGTACATCTCGCCCAACATACGATGTAATTCGTAGTTATTGATATTTTCTGGAAAGGTATCTAATAGATGGTTAGCGCGTTCATACACATTTTTATATTCGCCTTGTGCATATTCAATCTGTATGATATAGTATGGTACAATCTTTTGGTAACCAGTTAATTGTTCTACGGACAAGAATTCTGCTAACGCCTTTGGAAAATCCTTGGTGCAGTAGTAGCAGTATCCCGCATAGTAGCGTGCATGTGGCGTATAAAGTGAGTTGTAACTTTTCAATCGAAGTAGATAAGATAGGGCTTGTTGGTAGTTCTTTTGCTGTACGAGTGTGTAACCCCAATAAAAATATAATTTGGGTTGTGATTCACGCGAAAGATTCTTAACATCCACTTTTCCAAATGCCTTTATAGCAGGTTTATATTTTCCTTTCTCGGCATGTAATATACCTTCCATCAATAGTACTTCATCACTATAGGTAGTATATGGGTAATCTTCCATGTACTGTTTGAGATGATTGATGGTAGTTGGTTGACGTTGCTCAAACCGCTGTTGTAGATTACGGAAGGCTTGTTTGTAATCTTGCGCACTGATTAAAGTGGTAGAAAGAAAAAATCCTACAATATATAATAATATCCGTTTCATTTAAAAATCAAATACTCGAATAGTATGGTTGTTTTATGAGCAGATTATCTTCTACGGTTACGTTTTTTGCGTTGTTTATCGCGCTGATGTTTGCGATTGATAGCCTGTGCCACAAACACTATCACAATCAGCGCCAATACTACTAAAATAAACACCACCAAACCCGTGCTCAAGTTATCACCCTTCACGCGTGACCACATCGCCAACATATCTTCGGTCTTGTCACCACAATCATGCATCAGCGCACAACGCTCAATCACTGTTTGGTCAGGATAGAACACGTGATTAGCGTGTACAGCCTCTGCCCCTTCGCCAAAGAAATAAGTCAGATTAGAAGTCTCCCCTATCTCCTCATCATTTGCCCATGCCAAAACAGTAGAGTCAGCCACCACACTCACATAACCAATCTCTTCCATATTTAAGATGGCATTCTCAGGCATACACATATAATTGATGAAGTAGCTGGAAGCCTTGGTGTTCTTCGCATAGATTGGAATACACCAACCATCAAACCACACATTGCTACCCTCTTGTGGCACAAAGTATTCCAGCTTAACACCCACTTCGGCTGCCTCATCAATTGCCCATTGTGCATCGCCTGACCAACTCAAGTTCAACCATGCTTTGCCCTTGGTCATTTCCTCTTTACCGAAGTCCACTTCCCAACCTGCGATATTATTCTTCATGCTAGTGAGGAACTCCTCTACGCGTTGAATGCGCTCGTCGGTCACATTAGCCACCAACTCGTCGCGAGTCACCTCGCCACGAGCAATCTCATCACGATAAGCATACAGCACCACCACAGAATAGATATCACGGAATGCGTCTTTCATAAACACCTTACCCGCGAACTTCGCGTTTTGCAAGCCGCCCAAAGAGAGAATCTCCTCTTTATTCACCAATGCGGTGTTGTAGAGAACACCCGTAGTTCCCCACATATAGCCCACAGTATAATCTGCCACACACACACTGCTGTCTGGTGCCATCTGTTGGAACTTATCCACTGCGAACGGCGACACCAATTTAGTATAATCAGGGGTGTTGCCAAAATCCTTATTGATAGGTTGCAGCAATCCGTTGCGCAACATACGCTCAATGATATACTCCGAAGGACAAATCACATCATAGTCCTCATGCCCCACTTCAATCTCAGTCAACATCGACTCGTTGATATCAAAGGTTTGATAGAGCACCTCCACTTGTTCGCCGGTTTGCTCGTAATACCAAGCAGGGAAACCGTTAAGCACATCCATATCGATATAATCTGCCCAGTTATACACTTTGAGCGTTTGCTCACGGTCAGCAGCAAAAGCGTTAGATACCAATACACAAGGTAGCACCAATGCGGCTACAGCAAAAAAGAACTTTTTCATTTCGTTTTGTTTTGTTGTTTATGGGTTCGTATGTTCATTATTATCAGTAAGACTAAAATAGTCAAGAAGATCAGCGAGAACAATGGTCTGAGTTCTGGGGTCAAACCGCCCTTTCTTGCATCGGCGTAGATAAAGGTAGAGAGTGTCTCCAATCCGCTACTACCTTTGGTGAAGTAGGTCACGCCGAAGTCGTCGATACTCAATGTCAAACTCAAGATAAATCCGCTAATCATACCAGGCCACAATTCGGGCATCATCACTTTGCGAAGCGCTTGGAATGGAGTAGCGCCTAAGTCCAATGCTGCTTCGTAGATATTTGGATTCATTTTCGTTAATCGTGGCATCACGCTCAACACAACATATGGTGTACAAAACACTACATGCGCGGCAATCACAGTACCTAGTCCGCGACTAATTCCCAAGAATACGAATAGCAAGAACAAACTGATACCCGTCAGAATATCAGGGTTGATCATCGGAATACTATTCATAAAGGTGAGTATCTTCCTATCGCGATTGCGCATATAGTAGATGCCGATAGCAGCCAATGTACCTAATACGGTAGAGATCAATGCGGACGACAGCGCAATCACCACCGTAAAGAATATCGCACGGTACAAGTTAGGATCCACTTTCACCTGTGCCACCGCATCGTAACCAGTAAACAGGTTCTCGTACAAACCAAATGTAAATCCCGTCCAGTTACCAAACACTTTGCTTTGTGTAAACGAGAATATGATAATCAGCAGGATAGGAGCATACAACACCACCAACAGCAGCCACAAATATGCTTGTGCTGCTATGCGCGATCCTAATCCTCGCTGCTCAATCTTCGATTTCTTATAATTTTCAAACATGTCTCTAAACACTAAACACTCAACGATTTATATCCTCCTTATCTCCACCAAAGAAACTGGTCAATCCGATGATTATCAGCATAATCAGCGACAATGCTGCACCATAGTTCCACATCGCTATACCGCCTTCACCGAAGCAGCGTTGGATCAGCGAACCGAACAGTGTCACCTTGTTATGGGTCAGCAACTCCGCGATAGCGAAAGTTGAAACAGTCGGCATAAACACCATTACGATACCCGAATAGATGCCCGGCACCGACAATGGCAAAGTCACTTTCAAGAACACCTGATGACGCTTTGCGCCCAAGTCGTGCGCAGCCTCAATCAAACTGGTGTCCATCTTTTGCAAGGTGTTGTAGATAGGATAAATCATAAATGGCAGGAAGTCATACACCATACCAAACAGCAACGCTCCTTCGCCCAGCGGCAAACCGAACATACGGAACAACTCCACCGTAGCAATCGTGCGCAATAGGAAGTTAATCCACATCGGCAGAATAAACAACATCGCCATCACCTGTGGTGTTTTAAAGTCTGCCATCGCCATGATATATGCTGCGGGATAACCCAACAGCAGACAAATGATGGTAGTAATCAGCGCAATAGCCAACGAATAGATAAAGGTGTTTATCGCCTCGGACTTCGTAAAGAAACTCACAAAGTTCTGTATCGTAAAGCTACCATCAGCATCCGTAAAGGCATACACACCAATCAGCACCAATGGCAAAATCACCAAGCATAGCATAAACAGCGCATAGGGCCATGCCCATGTACTACGCGACTGAAACACCATTCTTAATTTACTATTTTTCATCTCTAAACTCTAAACAGTAGCCCATAGGGCGTTCACTAAACAAATCAGTCTTGGTTCTTTGTTCCTTGTTCTTGGCTCTTCTTGTACAATCGAATATAACTTGGCGCCACGCGAATACCCACTCGGTCGCCATCGTCCCATACATCATTGGTATCCACAAAGATATCATCGCCATCATCCGTGCGAACGGTCAAGTGATAGTGATCGCCCTTGTACAAGATGAAATATACCTCGCCGCACAACACACCATCTTCCTCATCGTCTTGCAGATTCACGCGGTTGAAGTCCACTTCTACTTCCACCTCTTCGCCTACTTCGAATCGCTCTGCCACACGCTCTGGGATATCCCATTCCTCATCCAAGAAACGCACACGATTATCCTCCAGCACTTCACCCTCAAAGGTATTGCACAAGCGCTCTTTTTTCATTACCTGAATATCTTCTGGCTTTACCAGCAATCCCACTTTCGTGCCTGGCTCAAAGGCATGATAATCTTGAATCATCAACTCATATCCCTCATCGGTCAGCACGGTCATCTCGTAATGTACCCCCTTGAAAATACAACTATGCACCTCGCCTTGCAACTGCCAGTTATCCTCTTTACCCTCTTGCAAAGTTCCGATATAAATATCCTCTGGTCTCACCACTACATCCACTTCGGTGTCTTCGCCAAAACCTCTATCTACACACTCAAAATCGTGCTCGCAGAAGTTCACCATCTTATCTTTCACCATGGTGGCATCCAAGATATTACTTTCTCCGATGAAATCGGCTACAAAGCAGTTTTGTGGCTCGTTATACACATCGGTTGGCGTACCTATCTGTTGGATCTTACCCTCACTCATTACCACCACGCGGTCGCTCAAGGTCAATGCTTCTTCTTGGTCGTGAGTCACATAGATAAAGGTAATACCCAACTTCTTGTGCATCGCACGAAGCTCCATCTGCATGTCCTTACGCATCTTCAAGTCCAGCGCAGCCAATGGCTCATCCAGCAGCAACACCTCTGGCTCATTGATGATTGCACGCGCAATCGCCACACGCTGTTGCTGACCGCCCGACCGACTATCCACATCGCGGTACTCATAGTCCGTCATACCCACAGTCTTCAGCGCCTGCTTCACCTTCTTTTCTATGACTTTCTTATCCTCCTTCTTCAGCTTCAATCCGAAAGCCACATTGTCAAATACATTCAAGTGTGGGAACAACGCGTATTTTTGGAATACCGTATTCACATCGCGCAAGTGCGGAGGCATCGTGGTCACATCTTCGCCGTTCAGCAAGATATCACCCTCTGTTGCCACTTGAAAACCTGCTATACAACGCAGCAAGGTAGTCTTTCCGCAACCCGATGGACCCAAGATAGTTACGAACTCGCCTTTCTTGATTTGAAGGCTCACATCGTCCAAGGCAAATTTACCGTCCTCAAACTGTTTGGACACGTGATTTACCTCAATGATAAAATCCGATTTTTGCATTTCTCTTTAACTATGGTACCCTAGAGGGTAATACATAAAAGTTCTTTTTGGTCAATTTGGCCGCAAAGGTACAAAAAATATTGAACATACGCAAGCGCACGCGCAAAAAAATAAAAAACAAAACCCCATTGAGTAAACTCATGAAATTTTGCCTTTTATTCAGTACCGCGAGCGGGACTTGAACCCGCACAGCCATCACTGGCCAAAGGATTTTAAGTCCTTCGTGTCTACCGATTCCACCATCGCGGCTCAAAATCGGCTGCAAAAGTACTACTTTTTTTGCATATATGCAAGAAAAAGGAATAAAATATCATATTTTTAATGAAAATTCTATAAAATATTTGGTCATGTCAGAAAAAAGCAGTATCTTTGCAGCCGATTTCAAAATTATGGTACCTTGCCCGAGCGGTTAGGGATCGGTCTGCAAAACCGGGGACGGCGGTTCGAATCCGCCAGGTACCTCCAAAGAGCCGCTTGAGAAAGCGGCTTTTTTATTTGATCATGAAAGAAATAGAAGAAATCACATCTCAAGAATACAAGTACGGTTTTACTACTGACGTAGAAACCGATATTATTCCTGTGGGCCTTAACGAAGATGTGGTCCGCCTCATCTCTGCTAAGAAAGGTGAACCCGAGTGGCTGCTTGAGTTCCGTCTTAAGGCATACCGCAAGTGGCTAACTATGGAGCACCCTAATTGGGCGCACCTCAATATTCCCGAGATTGATTTCCAAGCGCTATCTTACTATGCGGCGCCTAAGACCCATACCGACAACGAGCAAAAAGAGATCGATCCAGAGCTCATGAAAACCTTTGACAAGCTCGGTATACCGCTTGAAGAGCGTGCTGCTTTGGCAGGTAACATGGCGGTCGATGCAGTTATGGACTCTGTGTCTGTCAAAACTACTTTCCGTGAGACCCTCGCCGAAAAAGGTATTATCTTCTGCTCAATCTCAGAGGCTGTGCGCGAGTATCCTGAATTGGTACAAAAGTACCTCGGTTCGGTCGTTCCTGCTAGTGATAATTTCTATGCAGCCCTTAACTCGGCGGTTTTCTCCGACGGATCATTCGTATATATCCCTAAGGGTGTTCGTTGCCCTATGGAGCTCAGCACCTATTTCCGCATCAATGCGGGCAATACGGGTCAATTTGAGCGCACGCTGCTAGTCGCAGACGAGGGTGCTTACCTCAGTTATTTAGAGGGTTGTACCGCTCCTATGCGCGACGAGAACCAACTCCACGCAGCTATCGTAGAGATCGTTGTACACAAGGATGCAGAAGTGAAATACTCTACCGTACAGAACTGGTATCCAGGCGATAAGGAAGGCAAGGGAGGTATCTACAATTTTGTTACCAAGCGTGGTATCACCCATGAGAATGCACGCTTGAGTTGGACACAAGTAGAGACTGGTTCGGCTATCACCTGGAAGTATCCAAGTTGTATTCTCAAAGGTGATAATTCTAGTGCCGAGTTCTACTCGGTAGCTGTGACCAACAACTATCAACAGGCTGATACCGGTACCAAGATGATTCATATCGGTAAGAACACGCGCTCGCGTATTATTAGTAAAGGTATATCTGCGGGCAAGAGTCAGAATGCTTACCGTGGTCTTGTGCGTGTGATGCCAAATGCAGATAATGTGCGCAATTATAGCCAATGCGATAGCCTTTTGTTGGGCGATAAGTGCGGAGCACATACTTTCCCAACCATGCGTATTCAAAATCCTACGGCTATTATTGAGCACGAGGCAACTACCAGCAAGATTAGCGAAGACCAACTCTTCTACTGCCAACAACGAGGTATTGGCGTGGAAGACGCGGTTGGATTGATTGTCAATGGCTATGCCAAAGAGGTAATGGACAAACTGCCAATGGAGTTCGCTGTTGAGGCACAAAAGTTGTTACAAGTTAGTTTGGAAGGTTCGGTGGGGTAAATATCCAGTGTTGACTGCATCAAAATGAGTCTAAAAAATGTTGTTTTGAACAAATAGATATAGCTTTTCCTCTGCCTCCCCCGTTATCATGCCGTTCCACTTCCCTAC
>JAFZGC010000082.1 GCA_017555595.1 Paludibacteraceae bacterium
CTGCCTTATGAATTTCTTGGGCTGCCAAGCAGCAGACTTCCGCTCAGTGGACGCGGATAGGTTTGCGCAGCTTATTGAAGATACCACCGTCGTGCGCCTTGACATAAGAACAGCAAACGAATATGCACAGGGACATATCCCTAACGCATTACTCATCGACGTAACACAAGCAGACTTTATGCAAAAAGCAGAGCAACTGCTTCCAAAAGACAAAACCATCGCGCTCTACTGCCGATCAGGCAGAAGAAGCAAAAATGCCGCCATGCAACTCGCCCAACACGGCTACCAAGTCGTAGAACTCAACACGGGCTTCAACTCCTGGAAAGGCGAAGTAGAACGATAATTCACAACAAAAACAATACACTCATGAAACACCGAATTGCAGTGGGCGTTATGACCGCCCCAAAGATTGAGGCCGTTATTCCAGGACCTCACTCCACTCCAGAACACCCAACTTTCCTTCTCAAAAATGTCCGCATTGGTATTGGATTCCATTGGGATCGTCTTGAAGACCAAGAGTTTGAAGGTACACTTGAAATACGCGACAATGCTGATGGCACACAGACTGCTATCAACCGCCTAGATGTAGAAGACTACCTCAGTTCTGTAATCACTTCTGAGATGTCTGCTACCTCTTCGTTGGAACTATTGAAAGCGCATGCCGTTATCTCACGCAGTTGGGTTCTTCGTCCTATCATCAGTCCATCTACAGGTACCGATAAACCTGATTTGAGCGACCCTGATCGCCATATCATTTGGTACGAGAGAGATGCACACGAAGGCTTTGATGTTTGTGCCGACGACCACTGCCAACGCTACGAGGGTATCACACGCCGCGATGAGCATCCTGAAGCAGCGGCTAATGTACAAAAAGCGATTGACGCGACCCGCGGGCAGGTATTGATGTACGACGGCAAAGTGTGCGATGCACGCTTCTACAAGGCTTGTGGTGGCGCAACCGAACTCTTTGAGAACGCTTGGGCAAACGAACACTATGACTATTTGGAGCCTGTCCGTGATGAGATAGGCACTCCCCTACCCGATTTGACTATTGAGGAGAACGCACAAGCGTTTATCCGTACCTCGCCATCTGCCTACTGCAATACCACCGACGAGCGCATCCTCAGCCAAGTATTGAACAACTACGACCAAGAGACCAAGGACTTCTACCGTTGGACCGTACAATACACCAAAGAGGAACTTAGCGAGATCATCCGTGAGCGTTCGGGTATTGACTTTGGCGAGATCATTGACTTAGTGCCTATCAAGCGTGGTCCTTCGGCCCGTTTGTATGAAATGCAGATTGTAGGCAGCAAACGCACCATGGTGATTGGCAAGGAATTGGAGATTCGCAAATGGTTGAGCAAGAGCCACTTATATAGTAGTGCTTTTGTAGTGGATCGCAACGAGAATGGAGACTTCATCTTGACAGGTGCTGGATGGGGACACGGCGTAGGTCTTTGCCAGATTGGTGCTGCTGTGATGGCTGACAAGGGCTATACCTACGAGCAAATCTTGGCCCACTACTTCCCTGGTAGCGAGTTGAAGGTAATTTAAAAGCCTACCCTAAATCCCTCCCTTAAGGGAGGGACTTACATATGCTCAAAATAAAATTTTACATAGCATTGTGCTTGTTTGGGTTGGTATGCGTGGCATGCCAACCCAAAAGCACATCATCTGTCACGGATGATACCGCTGGTTTTACTATTGATATTCACAACGATAGTACGCATATCACCATCTACTCACCTTGGCAGAAGGGAGAGGTGATGCAGAAGTTATCTTTTAGCCATCCGTATGAGCGTATTGTGTGTACTTCGGCTACGCATATGGGTTTTATAAGCGAGTTGGGCATGACAGACAAAGTGGTAGGTGTTTGCCGCCCCAATCGTGTATATAACTTGAGCGAAGAAGACCGTGAGCGTATCACAGATATTGGCGACGATATGCAGCCAAGTATGGAGAAGATTCTACTGCTCAATCCCGATCTCGTGATACTCTACACCTACGCTCAAGGTGACCCTATTCCTGCACAAGTAGAGGCATTGGGTATCCCTATTTTATATTGCAACGAATGGACAGAGACTACCCCACTCGCTCGCGCCGAATGGATACGCCTCTTTGGCGCCATCTTTGGTTGTTCGACCAAGGCCGACAGCATATTCGCGAGCGTCAGAGATGCATATGCACAGTTGAAAGTTGATAGTTTAAAGTTTAAAGGCAAGAGCATCATGTCCGGCATGTCATGGCGAGGAACATGGTATGTACCTGCAGGAGGAACATTTATGGGCAACCTATTCCGAGATGCTGGCGCACAATACAAATACGAAGGCAATCCTTCCACCTCATCTATTCCACTGACCATAGAGCAAGCTATTCAGGATTTTGCCCAAGCAGATATTTGGGTAGGCTGCGAGGCTAATAGTTTGAAGGAATTGGAGGCTATAGATAAGAAACACACATGGTTCAAAGCTTTTCAAACAGGGCAAGTGTACAACTTTCGCCGCCGCACCCTCCCCTCTGGTGCCAACGACTTTTGGGAATCAGCCACCGTCCACCCAGAACGAATCCTTTCTGACTTAAACAAAGTGCTTTTGGGCGACACCACAGCACTCTACTACACCTCTCCTTTGAAATAATTCCACATTTATTTGCATATCTGCAAAAAAAGCAGTAACTTTGCGCGATTTTTGGCATTTTTCGTTTTATACTTACGAAAACCATTGAACCCTTAAAACTTTTGAAACTTTTAAAACTCTATATATAGATATGGACGCAAAATACAATCCAACAGCCATCGAAGCCAAATGGTATCAATATTGGCAAGACAAGAAACTATTCCACAGTACTCCAGACGGTCGTGAGGCATACACCGTAGTGATCCCTCCACCAAACGTGACCGGTGTGCTACACATGGGACACGTACTCAACAATACAATCCAAGATATCTTGGTTCGTCGTGCACGCCTCGAGGGCAAGAACGCTTGTTGGGCACCTGGTACTGACCATGCTAGTATCGCTACCGAAGCTAAGGTCATCAAGCGCCTCAAAGAGCAAGGCATCAATAAGAGCGATCTCACCCGTGAGGAGTTCCTCAAACACGCTTGGGCATGGACTGAGGAGCACGGAGGTATCATCTTGAAGCAATTGCGTACTTTGGGTTGCTCATGCGACTGGGATCGTACTGCTTTCACGATGGACGAGACACGCTCCAAAGCCGTGATTGATGTATTCTGCGACCTATACAACAAGGGACTGATCTATCGTGGACTCCGTATGGTGAACTGGGATCCAGAGCGCCAAACAGCCCTCTCTGACGAGGAGGTGATCTACCAAGAGGAGCATAGCAAGTTGTACTATATGAAGTACTACGTGGCTGAACAGTTGACAATTGACAGTGAACAGTTGACAGCAGAGGGCAACGTGATTCATAAAGATGAAAAGGGTTATTATGCTGTAGTTGCTACTACCCGTCCTGAGACCATCATGGGCGACGTGGCAATGTGCATCAACCCTAAAGACCCTAAGAACCAATGGCTCAAGGGCAAACATGTGATCGTACCAAAGGTAGGTCGCGTGATTCCTGTGATTGAGGACCGCTATGTGGAGATTGAGTTTGGTACAGGTTGCTTGAAGGTAACTCCAGCACACGACGTGAATGACTACGCATTGGGACAAAAATACGACCTTACCACCTATGATATCTTTACCGCAGATGCGCATGTGAATGTAGAGGGATTGGAGGCAGATATCTATCCTAATGTAGCTGCCTACCAAGGTATGGACCGTTTCGACTGCCGCAAGCAAATCGTAGTGGATCTCCAAGCCGAGGGATTGGTAGAGAAAGTGGAAGATTACACCAACAAGGTGGGTTACTCGGAGCGTACCAATGTGCCTATCGAGCCACGCTTGAGCTTGCAATGGTTCATCCGCATGCAACACTTTGCTGATATCGCATTGCCACCAGTAATGAACGACGATATTGTCTTCTATCCAACGAAATACAAAAACACCTACCGCAACTGGTTGGAGAACATCAAAGACTGGTGTATTTCACGCCAACTCTGGTGGGGACACCGTATTCCTGCTTACTACGAGAAAGCATTGCTCGAAGAGACAGGCGCAGAGAACTATCCAGAGGATAAGATTATTGTGGCGCCAAACATCGAAGCTGCTGCCGAGAAATCGGGCTTGAGCGTAGATGCGTTGGTACAAGACGAAGGTGCATTGGATACATGGTTCTCATCATGGCTCTGGCCAATCAGTCTCTTCGATGGTATCGAGAATCCAGGCAATGAGGAGATCAACTATTACTATCCAACTGCCGACCTTGTAACTGGTCCAGATATTATCTTCTTCTGGGTAGCACGTATGATCATGGCGGGCTATGAGTATATCGGCAAGATGCCATTTAAGCATGTCTATTTCACTGGTATCGTGCGCGATAAATTGGGTCGCAAGATGTCTAAGTCGCTGGGTAACAGTCCTGATCCATTAGATCTCATCGAGCGTTTTGGTGCCGACGGTGTACGTATGGGTATGATGCTTTGTGCACCTGCGGGCAATGATATCTTGTTTGACGACAGCCTCTGCGAGCAAGGCCGTAACTTCTGCAACAAGATCTGGAACTGCTTCCGCCTCATCAAGGGTTGGGAAGTGGCAGACGCTGAGACGCCTGCTACCAACCAATGGGGTGTTGATTGGTTCAAGGCTGTGCTTGCAAAGGCACAAGACGAGGTGGCTGACTTGTTTAGCAAATACCGCTTGAGCGAAGCATTGATGGCCATCTACAAGCTCTATTGCGACGATTTCTCTGGTTGGTACTTGGAGATCATCAAACCTGCATACGGTCAACCTATCGACCGCGCAACCTATGAGCAAACCGTTCAGTTCTTGGATGCGATGCTCAAATTGCTCCACCCATTCATGCCATTCATTACCGAGGAGTTGTGGCAAGCACTCGTTGACCGCAAAGAGGGTGAATCACTCATGGTTTCTCCGATGGAGAAAATAGGCGATAAGGCGAAAGGCGATGAGGCGATAAGGCAAGCTGCTGAACAATGCTTTGAAATTATCTCTGCGATCCGTAATATCCGTGCGCAGAAGAATATCTCTCCAAGAGAGGTCCTGACCCTAGTAACTCCTAACGAATTGCCTGCTGTGGTGACTAAGTTGGCGAATGTAGAGTTGGCAATCGGTGTAGAGAAGAGTGCAGGTAGCGCATCATTCATTGTAGGAACTACCGAGTATAGTGTACCATTGGAGAAGTTCATCAATGTGGATGAGGAACTCAAGAAACTCGAAGCCGAGTTGGCACACCAAGAAGGCTTCCTCCGCGGCGTGATGGGTAAGCTGAGCAACGAACGTTTTGTACAAAACGCCAAACCAGAGGTGGTAGAGCTTGAGCGTAAGAAAAAAGCCGATGCCGAGAAACGTATCGCTACTCTCCAAGAGGCTATTGCCCAGCTGAAAAACTAATCAACAGCGCGGCAGGAAGTTGATTGCCGCGCAAGTTGTTGGTGTTGTTTTTTTACTAAAAATAACATGAAAGAATTGTCTTCACTTCGCGCAGAGATTGACCAACTGGATGAACAGTTGTGGGAGATCATAGCACAGCGCGTGGATGTGGCTCGCGAGATTGGCGAATGGAAACGTGCGCACGGCGAGCAGATTGTGCAGCCCGAGCGTTGGCAACAGGTTATGCAGCATTGCCAGCAAGTAGGATTGCAATATGGGTTAAGCGAAAAAGTGATTAACGAAGTGATGAGCGCAATACATACAGAAAGTATCAGGGTTGAATCCTGATACTTTCTGTTTTGGCACGGTTTTTGTGTGAAGAAAGAAAGTTCGTAAATACTAAAAATTTATCATATGCAAACAGTTGATATTCGTGAACTACAAGAGCGCATTGAGCGTGAGAGTTCATTCGTAGATGCCCTGACCATGGGCATGAATCATGTGATTGTAGGTCAAAAGCACTTGGTGGAAAGTCTTTTGATTGGTTTGTTGGCTGACGGCCATATTCTGTTGGAAGGTGTTCCTGGTTTGGCAAAGACACTGGCAATTAACACATTAGCAAAATTAGTAAAAGCTGATTTTAGTCGTATTCAGTTCACGCCAGACCTATTGCCTGCCGATGTGATAGGTACACAAATCTACTCACAAAAGACAGAAGAGTTCAAGGTAAAGCAAGGTCCTATCTTTGCAAACTTCGTGTTGGCTGATGAGATTAACCGTGCACCTGCAAAAGTGCAATCTGCGTTGTTGGAAGCTATGCAAGAGCGTCAGATTACTATTGGAGAACAAACCTATAAGCTGGAAGAACCATTCTTGGTATTGGCTACCCAAAACCCTATCGAGCAAGAAGGTACCTACCCATTGCCAGAAGCACAAACCGACCGTTTTATGCTCAAAGTGGTGATTGGCTATCCAAAGAAAGAAGAGGAAATGCAAATCATTCGCCAAAACATCACTGGCGAAAAAATCACCGTTACCCCTATACTCAGCACCGATGAGATTATCAAAGCGCGCAAGATTGTTCGCGAAGTGTATATCGACGAGAAGATTGAGAAATACATTGTAGATATTGTATTTGCTACTCGTCAGCCAGAAGCATATGGTTTGGATAACCTGAAAGCCATGATTGCGTTTGGCGGTTCGCCTCGTGCAAGTATCAACTTGGCATTGGCAGCACGCGCATATGCTTTCATTCATCGCCGTGGCTATGTGATTCCAGAAGATGTTCGTGCCGTTTGCTACGATGTACTCCGTCACCGTATCGGTTTGACCTACGAGGCAGAAGCGAATAATATCACCACAGAAGATGTGATTACTGAGGTGCTGAACGCAGTGCAAGTGCCTTAAGTTTCAGGTTATAGGACGCCCTAAAGCACCCCAAAAATCAACAGATTTTTCGGGGACCCCGCAGCGGGCTAAAGGTTAAAGGTTATAGGCATGAATACTGAAGAATTACTAAAACGGGTACGGAAGATAGAGATTAAGACTCGCAAGTTGAGTCGGAATATCTTCGCTGGCGAGTATCACTCGCAGTTCAAAGGACGCGGTATGGCGTTCTCTGAAGTGCGTGAGTATCAGCCCGGTGATGATGTACGCTCTATCGACTGGAATGTAACCGCACGACTACACAAACCCTATATAAAGGTGTTTGAGGAGGAGCGCGAACTGACCGTAATGCTATTGGTGGACGTTTCGGGTAGTCGTAATTTCGGTACGCTGAGCCAAATGAAACGCGACATGATGGCAGAAGTGGCAGCTACACTGGCATTCTCCACAATTGCCAACAATGATAAGGTGGGTGTGATATTCTTCTCCGACAAAATAGAGAAATACATTCCTGCACAAAAAGGTAAGACCCATGTGCTGCATATCATTCGCGAACTGCTGAGTTTCGAACCTTCGTCCAAAGGTACGGACATTGCACAAGCCCTACAATACTTTGCCAACGCACAAAAACGCCATTGTACCGCATTCCTCATCTCCGACTTTATCGGCGCAGGGGCTATGGACAAACCGCTGCTGATTGCATCGAACCGACATGAGGTAAATGCTATACAGATTTATGACCGTCGCGAAGCCGAATTGCCCAATATAGGACTGGTGAAGTTCCACGATGCCGAGTCGGACGACGACCTATGGATAGACACTTCGCTGGCAAGCGTTCGCGGCGACTATGCGCAAGCATGGAAAGAGAATCAAGATTCGCTGGAGCAACTCTTCACGCGCACAGGCGTAAACCATATAAGTGTGCGTACCGATGAAGATTATGTGAAAGCCCTAATGCACTTATTCAAATGCTAACAACGATTTTGGCACTGGTGGTTAGTGCCGCAATAGATAGTACCACCCTTTTTATTGGCGATCAGACCGACTTGCATTTGCGTGCCACCTGCGAAGTGGGCGAGCAAGTGCAGCTGCCTGTATTGAGTGAACAACTCATTCCAGGTATAGAGATTGTGGATCGCACTATTGTAGATACGACCACGCTGCAAGATGGACGCCTGCAATACAACCAATACCTGACCCTAACTTCGTTTCAGGACTCGCTATTCTACATTGAGCCATTAGCATTCGTGAGTGGCGATGATACAGTATGGAGCGAATCACTGATGCTGAATGTGGTACAACCCTTTGAGATGGATAGTGCAGACATGGCTATCACCGATATTAAAGGCATCTACAAAGCCCCCATATGGTGGTGGGGCATACTGCGTTGGGTATTATTGGCATTAGCAATAGCAGGAGTAGGTGTAGGAGGATACTACCTCATCACTTATCTGCGCGGTCGCTACGGTGATGCTCCCGCTGAGGTGATACCTACCGAACCATTGCGTCCTGCAGAGGAAGTGGCATTGGAAAAACTGGATATTATTCGCGAACAAAAAATCTGGCAGAGCGGACAAGTCAAAGAATATCATACACAACTCACCGATGTGGTGCGTGAATACATCGCTCGTCGCTTTGAGGTCAGCAGTACGGAACAGACATCAGACGAGACGCTGCGTGCGATGCGCGGATTACTCACCGACAACAAAGAGTTGTACGACAACCTGCGCAAGATGCTAACATTGGCAGACTTGGTGAAATTTGCCAAGTGGACAACTACTCCAGATGAAAACGAGCTCAGTTTGCGCAATGCATATACATTTGTGAAGGAAACCACTCCTGTCGAAGAGAACCAAGAACAAGGAATAAAGAATCAGGACAAATTAGTTTAGAGACGAAAGTAATAAGTCTTTGCTCCTGACTCCTTATTCAAAAAAAGATAGATTATGACATTTGCTAATCCTGGATATTTATTTCTGCTCCTGCTACTGATTCCTGTAGTAGGTTGGTATATATGGAAGTTGCGTAGCACACATGCGAGTGTGCAACTATCCTCTACGGATAGCCTGCGATGCCAACCTAAGAGTTTGCGTGTATGGTTGATACATGTTCCTTTTGTATTGCGTGTAGCCGTCATCACACTGCTGTCGTTAGCATTAGCGCGCCCACAACTGAGCAATCGTTGGCAATCAGAATCCACCGAAGGTATCGACATTATGATGGCATTGGATATATCGGGTACAATGCTTGGTGAAGACCTCAAACCAAACCGTCTGGAAGCAGCTAAAGCGGTGGCAACGGATTTTGTGTTATCTCGACCTAATGACCAAATAGGTTTAGTCGTATTTGCAGGTGAGAGTTTTACCCAATGTCCACTGACTACGGATCATGCAGTATTGGTAAACCTATTTCAGTCCGTGAAATTCGGCATGATAGAAGACGGCACGGCTATTGGTTTGGGATTGGCAAATGCTGTGAACCGCATGAAAGATTCCGAAACGAAATCCAAAGTAGTCATCCTACTTACCGACGGAAGTAACAACCGCGGCGATATTGATCCTATGACCGCCGCTGAGATTGCTAAGACCTTTAACATACGCGTATATGCAATTGGCGTAGGCAGTTATAGCAAAGAAGTGCGCGTGCCTATTCATACCCCATACGGTGTACAATATGGTACGATGAGTTCGGAGTTTGACGAGAGCACCCTGCGCAATATCGCACAGATGACAGGCGGCGAATATTTCCGCGCTACGGACAACAATAGTCTAAAGGCTATCTACCAACAGATTGATCAATTGGAAAAAACAAAGATTCGCGTTCGCGAATACTCCAAACGCACAGAGCATTTCATGCCATTCCTTACGGCAGCCCTACTCTGCCTGCTATTGGAAATCATCATCCGATTCTTTGTGCTTCGCACTGTCGCAGAATAGTTTAGAAGCCTACCCCACCCCTCCCTAAAGGGAGGGAGATATTGTAGAGTTAAAAAGTATAAAGGCAATAGATATGTTTAGATTTGCAAATATAGAAATGCTTTGGTGGCTAATCACAATCCCCGTATTTGTGATTGCGTATATCATCATCACCAAGCGCAAACAACGCCAGTTGATGGAGTTCGGTGACCCCGAACTGATGGCACAACTGATGCCCGATGCTTCAAAAAGTCGCCCCACAGTGAAGTTCGCATTGCTTATGGCAGCTTTGGTATTGCTCATCGTAGCAGCGGCACGTCCACAATATGGACAACAAGAGAAGACCGTAAAACGCCAAGGCATCGAAGTGATGGTGGCGTTGGATATATCCAATTCCATGCTCGCCGAAGATGTAGCACCTAATCGCTTGGATCGCGCGAAACAAATGCTGAGCAAGATGATTGACAACATGACGGACGATAAAGTCGGTTTAGTCGTTTTCGCAGGCGAAGCATTTACGCAATTGCCTATCACATGCGACTATGTTTCAGCTAAGATGTTTCTCAATACCATCTCGCCCAAACTGATTCCTACCCAAGGTACAGCCATCGGCGCAGCATTGCAGACGGCAATCCGCTCCTTTGGCAGCCAAGAAAGCGATGCGGGCAGAGCCATCATCCTCATCACCGATGGCGAGAACCACGAAGATGATGCTATAGCCGCTGCTAAGCAAGCGCAAGAACTGGGCATACAGGTATTTGTGATTGGTATTGGTAAACCAGAAGGGTCGCCGATCCCAGTGCCAGGGACCAACGACTATTTCAAAGACCGCAGCGGACAAGTGGTAGTCAGTCGCCTCAACGAAGAAATGTGCCAAGAGATTGCCCAAGCAGGTCAAGGTGCATACGTGCGTTGTGATAATACGAATACAGCCATGCGAGCCCTGCAACAGGAATTGGACCGCATCGCCACTACCGACCTTGAGACCACCGTATATGCCGACTACAACGAGCAATACCAATCGTTCCTACTGATAGCATTACTACTCTTGATGATTGATTTCTTCATTATGATGCGCCAAAACCGTCGCCTCAGCAGAATGGATTTGTTCAAGGAGAAAAGTGACAAGTGAAAACGGAAAAGTGAAAACTAAAAACTATACTTAATATGCGATTTATATTCACAATCATATCATTATGCATAGCCTCGCTGCTGTTTGCTCAGCAGGAGAGTAGCGATGTACGCAGAGGCAATCTGCAGTACAACGACTCCAACTACACAGAAGCTGAAGTGAACTACCGACGCGGTTTGGAGAAAAACAACCAATCGTTTGAAGCGCACTTCAACTTGGGCGATGCCCTCTTCCGCCAAGAGAAATACCCAGAGGCACTGGAGCAATACGCCGAAGCCGAGAAACTGCTGAAGGCAGATGATAAAACGAGAAAAGAAAAAGTGGATAGCCGCTTAGCTGACACCTATCATAATATGGGTAACGCCCTCTATGCACAGCAGCAGTATGATAAGGCAGTAGGTGCCTATCAACAGTCCCTACGCTTGAATCCCAAAGACAACGATACACGATACAATCTGGTGAAAGCGATGCAACAACTGCAACAACAGCAGCAACAACAGCAAAATCAAAACCAAGAGAAGAACCAACAGCAAAACGATTCTACACAACAACAGCAACAGCAAGAGCAGCAACAGCAAGAACAACAAAATCAACAACAGCAGCAACAAAACGAACAGCAGATGGACAAAGAGACGGCTGAACAGATTTTGCAGGCACTGGAGCAAGACGAACAAGAAACACAAGAGAAACTTCAACGCCAACAAGGCAAGAAACGTCGCGTAGAAAAAGAATGGTAAGATTATGAAAAAGATACTATCAATATTATTTATTTGCAGCATGGCATTTGTCACTTATGCCGATGATGCCGTAGAGTTTAAAGCCTCAGCACCAGCACAAGTGATTCTTGGTAAGCCCTTTCAGCTCACCTATTCGGTGAATCAACGCGCCAAAGATTTGCGTGCACCAGAATTTACTGATTTTGATTATGTAGCAGGTCCTTATACCTCGCAATCGTCCTCCACATCGTTTGTCAATGGCAAACGCACTTCGTCATTCACACTTACCTACACCTATACCCTTATGCCCAATAAGGAAGGTACATTTACTCTACCTCCTGCTACGATTAAGGTAGATGGCGAGCAATATACCTCCAATGGTGTACGCATTACCGTACTCCCACCCGACGAACCTACCAATACGAGCGTAACAAGCCAACAATCTGGCAATGCGAGCGCATCGACACAACAACGCAAAACCACTAATGTGAACGCAGAAAACATCTTCATGCGTACACTGGTCAGCAAAACCAAAGTGCATGAGCAAGAAGTCATATTACTAACCTACAAACTCTATTTTGCGGGAGTGGACGTTGCTCAATTCACCAACAACACACGCTTGCCTGAATTCAAAGGATTCCTCAAGCAAGAATTAGAGATAGGGGAGATACAAACCGAATTAGAGCATTACAATGGTCGCAACTACCAGACTGCTGTCATCTACCGCACCCTACTCTTCCCTCAACGCAGCGGCGATATCGTGATTGATCCAGCACAGTTTGAAGCGGTACTTCGCGTGCAAAATCGTGCCCAAGTACGCAGTATCTTCGACGACTTCTTCAATAGCTATACCACTATAGCTAAACCACTTGCAGCACCCAGCGTAACGATTCACGTGTCAGAATTGCCAGCTGGCAAACCTGCAGGTTTTAGTGGAGGTGTTGGTCAGTTCAATGTTAGTAGCCGTATATCCAACACCGATTTGCAAGCCAACGAAGCCGTCACTCTCACACTCACTATTCAGGGTACGGGCAACATGAAACTGCTCAAAACACCAGCAGTAGATTGGCCAGAAGGTTTTGAGGTGTATGATCCCAAAGTGACCAATAACTTCAAAAACACCACTGCTGGTGTGAGTGGAACCAAGACAATCGAATATTTAGCCATTCCACGTGCAGGCGGTACATACACTATCCCTGCTATCCAATTTGCATACTACGATACTCAAGCCGACACCTACAAAACACTCACTACTCCCGAATATACGCTCAACATTGCGCGTTCTGCCAACGAAGAAAGCAATGCTGCTGTAGTCAATAATTTCGTACAAAAAGAAAATATCCAACAGTTTGGTAGCGATATACGCTATATTTATACGAGCGACCAACCTAAATTCCTTGTTCGCAGGGGGCAAATAGCCTTTGGCTCTCTTGTATTCTGGTCATGGTATGGCGTACCAACGTTGATTGCTGCCATCCTATTCTTCATCTTCCGCAAGCAAATCAAGGAGAATGCCGACATTACCCGTGTTCGCTATAAGAAAGCCAACAAAGTAGCAAAACGCCGACTGAAAGCCGCCGAGAAACTTCTCAAAGAGAACAAGAAAGAGGCATTCTACGAGGAGATTGAGCGTGCTGCGTGGACATACCTAAGCGATCGTTTGTCGATTCCTACTGCACAACTCAACAAAGAAAACATTGCACAGATTTTGAGCAATAAGGGCGTATCAGACTTACTAATAAAAGAGGTACATCGTGTGCTCTCTACTGCCGAATTTGCACGCTACGCTCCTACTTCTGACCACGCTATGCAAGACATGTATAACGATACTACGAACATCATCAATCAATTAGAAAACGCAAAACTATGAAACTGTTATTTATATTCCTCAATATCCTCTTCTCGCAAGCCAACGCGCAATATGCAGAAGGCAATTATGCGGAAGCGGCAGCGCAATACGAACAGGTGATTGCCGAACAACCATCGGCGGAAGCCTACTACAACCTCGGCAATGCCTATTTCAAACAGGGCGAACTGGCACAAGCCATCCTCGCCTACGAACGCGCCTTGCGCATTGAACCCTCGTACAAGGATGCAAAGCACAACCTCCTCTTTGCTCAATCGCGTATCGTGGATAATATAGAAGATACCCAGTCTTTCTTCCTCTCTAATTGGCTCAAAGCCATACGCAACGCGCTTAGCCAACAAACATGGATAGTTCTATCTATTGCATTGTTTATCTGCATGTTGGTGGGCTTTTTCCTATTTGCGTTTAGTCAAACGGTATGGGTACGCAAGACGGCTTTCTACACCAGTTTAGTAGCGCTAATTATCTCCATACTTGCATGTATCAATGCGGGTAGTTTGCATCAACGCGACAGCGAGCGTGCCGAAGCCATCATCACACAGGGTATTGTCAATGCCAAATCTTCGCCCGATCGCTCAGGTACAGACCTCTTCACCGTGCACGAAGGTACGAAAGTCGAGATCACCGAAACCATAGGTGACTGGTGTTGCATTCATGTCGGAAATTATATCGGTTGGATGCCACTCGCACACCTCGAACGGATTTAACATTTGAAGCAAGAAAACGACATACTCATCACAGGCGCACGCGTTCACAATCTGAAGAATGTAGATGTGCGTATTCCACGCGACAAACTGGTGGTCATTACTGGTTTGTCGGGTAGTGGTAAGTCCTCATTGGCGTTTGACACTATTTTTGCAGAGGGGCAACGCCGTTATATGGAGACCTTCTCCTCCTACGCGCGCGGATACATAGGTACAATGCAGCGCCCCGATGTGGATAAGATCACAGGTCTCTCGCCTGTGATCAGTATTGATCAGAAGACCACTTCGCGCAACCCACGATCCACTGTGGGTACAGTCACGGAGGTATATGATTTTCTGCGCCTGCTCTTTGCACGCGCGGCGGACGCCTACTCCTACGCTTCGGGCGAGAAGATGGTGCAATATACCGATGACCAGATTATTGACCTCATCCTCCGAGAATATACTGGACAAAAGGTGTTGGTGTTGGCTCCGATGGTCAACAACCGAAAGGGACATTACAAAGAACTCTTTGAGACCATCCGCCGCAAAGGTTACTTGCATGTGCGTGTCGATGGCGAAGTACAGGAGATCACGCCTGGCATGAAACTCGACCGATACAAGAATCACACGATTGAAGTGGTTGTTGATCGATTGAAACTAAAAGGCGAAAACGAAGAAGACCTCAAGCGTCTTCGCGCAACTGTGGACAAAGCCATGACACAAGGCGATGGCGTAATGGCGATTTTCCCTATGGAAAGTTCCAAAGTTTCAAA
>JAFZGC010000083.1 GCA_017555595.1 Paludibacteraceae bacterium
GGCACCTCACGCACCTCAGCTTTCTTCGTAGCTGCCATCACATGATCTGCTGCCTGCATGCCGTTCGCACAAACCGCGAATAGGCAAATTGCTAAAACAATTTTTTTCATCATCTTTTATACCTTAATATATTATATGTTATTTTCTACTTCTTTTTCAAGGGTCTGTAATCCCTCTACAGTCAGTATGCCGCGCATCAAGATATCCATGCTTTGATGCCCTATCACACGTATCTCCTCGCGACTGCGCTTGCCTTCTGACACCATAGCCATTAGTTTGTACTGAATATCCATAAACATCATTGCCGCTACTTGCTCGTTCAGATCGCTTCGAAACACACCTTCTTCTTTTCCTTTTTGCAAGAAACTAATCACTACGCGCTCAGTTGCTGCACGCATAACTTTTTTGTGCGTTGCAAACAGTTGTGGGTAGTATTTCTCAAGATCGTAAATCATAGGAGGCGTTTTCACCATCGACTTCTCAGTATGCTTGGCTATCTTCGACCACTCCGTAATACATTGCACGATACTGCGCTTCTGCATAGCATGTTCCAGTTCGTGCGCCACTTTATTCTCGTGTATCGCCAATATCGCTTCCACCAACTCATCCTTCGAGGCAAAATACACGTAGAATGTCTTCTTTGACATGCCCATTTCGTGACAGATATCGTCAACAGACACACTACGAATGCCCACTTGTTGCATCCGTTCAATTGCCACTTTCAATATTTCATCCCTTACATTTGCCATATTACGCCATTCTACAAAAAGCGTGCAAAATTACTATTTTTCTTTGAAACTACCAAATATTTCAGGAAACTTTAATACTTTTGTAGTTTCCAAGTGACAAAATGGGATAAAGATGGTGCAAAAAAACAAATCCCCTTCCTTGAGGGAAAGGGATTTGCATGTTATTGTCAGCAATCAATTACTCTGCTGTTTCTTCGGTAGCAGCTGCTTTCTTAGTAGTCTTCTTTGCTTTTGCTGGTTTTTCTTCAGCAGCCATAGAAGCTTTAAGATCAGCGAGAATACTCAAGTCACCGAGAGTTGTTTTCTCTACTTTTGGCAACTCTGGTTGTGCCTCTTTCTCTTTCTTAGCTTTTACCTCTTTAGCAGGAGCTTCTTTACGCTCCTCCCATGTGCGGAGGTGAGAAACGAGGATGCGCTTAGCGTCACGATTGAACTCAATAACCTTGAAACTCAATGTGTCACCTACAGCAACAGAAGACTTGTCTTCTTTTTGCAAGTGGCGTGCAGTACAGAAGCCTTCAACGCCTTCTTCCAAAACAACGGTAGCACCTTTATCGGTAACTTCTGCTACAGTGCCTTCTACTACGGTATCAACACCATATTTAGCAGCAAGCTCTTCCCATGGATTGTCTTCCAATTGCTTATGACCTAATGAGAGACGGCGGTTCTCTTTGTCAATTTCGAGAACTACAACCTCGATTTCAGCACCGATTTGTGTGAACTCGTTAGGGTGTTTGATCTTCTTGGTCCAGCTGAGATCGCTGATGTGAATCAAGCCATCTACACCTTCCTCAATCTCAACGAATACACCAAAGTTAGTGAAGTTACGTACCTTTGCTGTGTGGCGTGTGCCTACTGCATATTTGGTATCAATCACCTCCCATGGGTTCTCTTTGAGTTGTTTGAGACCAAGTGACATCTTACGCTCATCACGATCGAGTGTCAAGATAACAGCCTCAATTTCTTGTCCTACTTTCAAGAAGTCATTAGCAGAACGCAAGTGTTGGCTCCAGCTCATCTCGCTAACGTGGATAAGACCCTCAACACCAGGAGCCACTTCTACGAATGCTCCGTAGTCAGCCATCACAACTACCTTACCGCTAATCTTATCACCTACCTTCAAGTCAGCATTCAATGCCTCCCATGGGTGAGGAGTAAGTTGCTTCAAGCCAAGAGCGATACGCTTCTTCTCGTCATCGAAGTCAAGGATAACCACATTGATCTTTTGGTTAACTTCGAGCAACTCGTTTGGATTGCTTACGCGACCCCAGCTCAAGTCTGTAATGTGGATCAAACCGTCAACGCCACCAAGATCCATGAATACACCATAGTTCATGATTGCTTTCACAGTACCCTCGAGTACTTGACCCTTCTCAAGATGAGAAATGATCTCTTTCTTTTGTTGCTCGAGCTCAGCCTCAATGAGAGCCTTGTGCGATACAACTACATTGCGGAAGTCAGGATTAACTTTAACAATCTTGAATTCCATTGTTTTGCCAACGAATACATCGTAGTCGTGGATTGGCTTAACGTCGATTTGGCTACCTGGCAAGAATGCCTCTGTACCCAATACATCAACGATCATACCGCCCTTAGTGCGGCACTTGATGTAACCCTTAACCACTTCGTTGTTGTCAAGAGCCTCGTTAACGCGATCCCAGCTGCGAGCTGCGCGAGCCTCTTTGTGTGAGAGTACGAGTTGACCGTTCTTGTCCTCTTGGCTCTCTACATATACCTCTACGGTATCACCCACTTTCAAATCTGGGTTGTAGCGGAACTCAGCAGCAGGCACGATACCGTCTGATTTGTAACCTACGTTTACAACTACCTCACGTTTGTTGATGGAAATTACAGTACCTTCTACAACCTCTTGATCTTTGATAGCGTTGAGGGTAGCATCGTACTTAGAAAGAATTTCTTCGTTTTGTTTGCCTTGAGCTTCGTTCTCAAATGCATCCCAGTCGAAGTTCTGGAGTGAAAGATTTTCTGCCATAATTAGCAATTAGGGTGGATAACCAATTCCCAATATCCGATAACCGACACCAGCAACCGTTATCCGATTAAAAGTTAAACATTCAGTTATGCTCTTTTCTCGCGCGAGCGAACGTTAATAAACGGTCTGCCCACAAAAAAGCGCGCAAAGGTACAATAAAATTTTGAGATATGCAAATATTTTTGTACTTTTGCAGCGATTTTGCTAATTTTAGATCAAAACTTATTACGATTATGTCAAAACACATATGGACATACGCCAATATTGGTGGAAATACACGCGTCGTTATCAAGAACGGCAAAGATATCCAGCACCTTGCTGAGTTAGACGAAAAGCTTTGGACCGTGCTTGCATGCCCTACTGCAGGTCTAGAGATTCCAGAAGAGAGTCTCAAATGTATGGATATTGATAGCGACAGCAAGATTCACGTAGCAGATGTAGTTACTACTGCAGAATGGCTATGCAAAGTGCTTCGTGACCCACAGGTCTTGTTTGATGCCAAAGCATCTCTCACTTTGGAAGATATTGCAGACGAAGCACTATTGGCAGTAGCTAACCTACTCGCTGTAGATGGTGTAGTTACATTAGATGCTGTAAAATCCGCTATTGCAGGTGTCACCTTTGAAGAACAAACTGCTCCTAAGGCACCGTACGCAGGCGACGTGATGGCTGCATATAAGGCTTGTCAAGAGAACTACGCGCAGTATTTCCAAACAGCCAAGTTGCAAGCGTTGGGATTGGCTACTTTGCCTGCTGATGCCGCTGTGCCAGGGCTTACAGAAGAGCAGTTCACCGAAATGGGTAAGAAAATCGCCGAATACGAAGCAGGCAAAGCAGCTGCAGAAAGCGCGAATGCTGCGGCTCTTGCTGCTGCGCAAGCCCAATACAAACCATTAGAACAGCTCCTATTGCTCTGCCGCGATTATGTAACCTTGTTGCACAACTTCGTTAGTTTTCAAGACTTCTATGCCAAACGCGGTAAAGCGTTATTAGGTCGTGGTGCAGCCGATGAGAGCCCTTGGGCTATTTTCCAAGCAGGTACGCTGGTGATTGACCAACGCGCATGTAACCTCTGCTTGAAAGTGAGCGATATGGGCAAGCACAATGCACAAGCAGCGGATAGTGGTATGTTCCTTGTCTATTGCAACTGCAAGCACCACGCCACAGGACAGACCATGCAGATCGTAGCTGCGATGACCGTGGGCGATATTCGCAATTTGAAGGTTGGCAAGAACGCCCTCTTCTATGACCGTCAAGGTCGCGATTGGGAAGCAGAGGTAGTAAAAATCATTGACAACCCTATCTCTATCGGTCAGGCATTCTGGAGTCCTTACCGTAAGTTAGGTGAATGGGTAAGTGGTTTGATTACCAAGTCGGCAGCAGAAAAAGAGCAAAAGTCGTTCGCTGATCTGACAGCTAAACTGCAAACACCACCTGCAGCAGGTCAAGCGGCACAACCTGCGCCATTCGATATCGCTAAGTTCGCTGGTATTTTTGCTGCCATAGGTATGGCAATCGGTGCTATTGGTACATTTTTAACGAGTCTGCTTGACCAAGTAGTGGGTATGAAAGCATGGGCATTATTGGTTATTCCTGCATTGCTCATTGTTATCTCAGGTCCTTCGATGATTCTTGCATGGATGAAACTCCGCAAACGCAACTTGGCTCCATTGTTGAACGCCAATGGTTGGGCGGTTAATGCCGATGCCATTGTAAACGTACTCTTCGGCAACACACTTACCGAACAAGCGCAATATCCTATTGTAAAACTGAAAGACCCTCATGCTAAAATCAAGAAACTAACTGCGAGCGGTAAATGGGCGATTGCGATCTCTGCTCTTTTGCTAGGAATAGCAATCGTGGTGCTTGCGCTGTATTTTGCAGGATTCCGTATGTGCTACTGTTTTGTCTGAGTAGTAAATCTTCTATTGACTATTGACGATAATGCTTTTATTCCCGTGTAGGGATATTCATCCTGTAGAAAATTTTAACATTTTACCCACTCGCACCGCACTATTACCGCACAATAACCAGACAATAACCGCACTATTCGTGGCGGATATAGATCCCCCATGTAACGGTGCGGTGAAAGTGTGAAAAGAAATGACAAAAATAAAAAGCGTGCCGTTTGAGCACGCCTTTTTTGTAAATGGAATTTCGTTATGCTATTATTCCAAAACGACTACAACTTGAGTAGCACGAACTTGATTAGAAGAAGCGGTGAATACAACCTCAGAAGCAGAACCAGTCCATGTACCAACAGCACCAGAATAGTTGTAATCACCTGTTGACCATGTGAAGCAACCAGGACCATATTGAGCATCATCATTAGCGGTGCAAGTAAAGTTAATAGATTTGATATTACCTACAGTTGAAGTTATAGTGATAGTTTGTCCCTTGTAGATGCGATAATGGGTCTCGTTGTTGTAAACGCCAAGACGACCAGAAGAAACATTTATTGTAATGCCGTCTTTTGAGACTTCGTATGGAGCTTGAGTTTCAGTTGCATTACCCTTGTCTGTGTCAGCGTCAAATACGATAGCGCCCTCAGGAGTTGTGCCTGGATTAGGGTCAGTACCTGGATTTGGGTCGGTTCCTGGGTTAGGATCTGTGCCTGGATTTGGAGTCTCGTTGCCGCTGCTGATCAGCTTCACGAAGTATGCACCCATCACCTCAATCTTACCGTTGTATGAACCACGGAAACCACGAAGAGTGATCTTGTCGCCATTTTTCAAGCCAAGTGAAGCAAAAGACTTGTCGTTAGAGGTGCTGCCTACGCCGATAAACTCTTTGGTCAAACCATATACATATACAGAAGCTGTCTCGTCGGTAAGGTCGAAGTTACCATAGATAGTAGCATTCGCATTTGCGTCCAAGCCGCTGATAACGCCTGTGAGCTCATAGTAAACGTCGGTTGCCTCTGGAGCAGCGTTGAACTCAGCGATGGTAACAACCTTAGCAGTAGGCTCTTTTTGCTCTACGTTAGGATTAACGCCAAACTCTTTGTCGCCCACCTTTGCGTATTCTGGTGACTTGATACCAGCTGCGCCGAAGTATGCCTCAAGTGAACCGTAGATGAGAACTTCTACACCGTCTAAATCTTCGTTTTGAACGAGGTTCAAACCAGTGCGCAATGCGCCATTAGGCAATTGTACAGGTACGCAGTTGCCGCTGTTGGTTTCATCTGCGTTGTTGGCAATAAGGATGTTGGTGTTGTAGTTGTTTACGCTGCCGTCGTCGTTGCTGCTGCCTGTGAAAGGAGCATCGAACTCAGCGCCGCTGATGCTCTTGCCGTTTACTTGACCTACGATGAATGCTTTTACCCAGTATTTGCCAGCGTTGCTGTTGGCGAGTAGGAGCACGTCGTTAGCGGTGTATGGGTTGTCGTATGTACCAGCACCTACTACCTCTGTAGGATTGTTGTTGCCAGAGTTGCCATTTCCGCCCAAAGCAGGGTTGGTAGATTTCCAGATGTAAGCAGCGCCTTTGCCTACGGTCTCGTAAGTGCCGTTGTAATTGGTGAGCTCGCCGTAGATTACTACGTAATCGCCTACTGCAACAGCGTCAGGATTGGTGATCTTAGCACCGTCGATGCCATATACTTGGTATGCGTAGAAATCCTCGTCGGTCTTGTTCTTCTCGTCCACGATATAGAATAGTGCGTTGCCAAATTGGCTGATGCCATCAGCATGCTTAGAAGCGAGTTTCTTTACCCATCCCTTAACGTAATACTTGGTGCCGGTGGTAGCTTCGCTCTCTAGTTTGGCGCAGACAGCGTTGGCTTGAGCTACTGTGAGGCACTCAGCAGGGATGTTCCATCCGATGGTGTCTGGTGCTTCGCCAGAAGGAGTGACTTGGGTGGTGTCATTGCCTCCGTTACCAGGACCATTAGGACCTACAGGTGGGTTCTCGTTGCAGGCAGAAAATGCAACTGCCATGATCAGCATAAGTGCTGCGAAAATTTTGTTGAGTTTCATTGTTATAAAAATATTTAGTTGTTAAAATGAATTTGCACAAAACAGCATGCAAAGGTAGCGAAAGTTTCTTGCATGCGCAAATAAATATGTGAGAAAAGTGTGATTTTTGGCAGTAGAAGTGACAAAATGCAGGAAATATTGATATTTTTTTACAAAATATTTTGTGGAATGAGAAAAAAGCAGTAATTTTGCACGTTGTTTTGTGCGCGAACATTAATAAGGCATAACTCAAACACATTTTTATTAATTAATTTAGGAGGATAAAACTATAGCAAATCCACAAAAAGGCCCGCAGCAACGCCGTGGCCGCGTAGAAAAAGAAATGCCCAACCGCATCAATGATGCAATCAAGGGCGTAAAAGAAGTTCGCCTTGTTGGCGATAATGTAGAGCAAGGTATATATTCGTTCGAGACAGCTATCCGCATGGCGGACGATATGAACTTGGACTTGGTTGAAATTTCGCCAAACGCTGCGCCACCTGTGTGTCGTATTTTGGATTATCAGAAATTCCTCTATCAAAAGAAACGCAAAGAGAAAGAGATTAAGGCTAACTCTGCGAAAGTGGTTATCAAAGAGATTCGTTTTGGACCACAAACAGATGAGCATGACTACAACTTCAAGCTCAAGCACGCGCAAGAGTTTTTGAAGGATGGTAACAAGGTGAAAGCTTATGTGTTCTTCCGCGGACGTAGTATCTTGTTCAAAGATCAAGGCGAATTGTTGCTCGCACGTTTCGCAAACGACCTTGAGGAGTATGGCAAGGTAGAGGCTATGCCAAAACTCGAAGGTAAACGCATGATCGTGAACATCGCGCCAAAGAAATAGTCGTAGGGCCACCAATGGCTGCCTGAGACTTAAAATCAATATTAACAATTTTAAATTATTAACAAAATGCCAAAGGTAAAGACTAATTCCGGTGCTAAAAAAAGATTCGCTCTTACCGGAACGGGCAAAATCAAGCGTAAACACGCTTACAAGAGTCACATTCTGACAAAGAAGACTAAAAAACAAAAAC
>JAFZGC010000084.1 GCA_017555595.1 Paludibacteraceae bacterium
ATCAAACGCTCGTTGGAGTTAGATACGACATAGAGGTTGCCAGCAGCGTCGAAGTCAACACCCATAGTAACATATTGACCATCACCCCAAACGATAGTATATAACTCTGTCAGTGTAGGAGCACCTTGTTGGTTGTACTCAACAGACCAAAGTTTCACTGTGCAATACTCTGTACCCATAGCAAGGAGAGTACCATCAGCACTTACAGCCATACCACCTTGTTGTGCGGCGTCCACACCGTTGTTAGAGATATTGAAATCAATTTCACCATTCTTATTGACATGGAGAAGAGCAGGTTTTGCCCAGCTACTATTGTAACGGTATTGACTGAGGAAGAAGCCACCGTGTTGGTCGTATGCAATTTGACCACTACCATTCTCCATGAAGTTCTCCACATCGGTATAAACTTGTTTAGTTGCCTCGGTAGCCCATGGGAGACTATCCAATTGACCCAAGTTGTATTGAGCAATATTACCACGAACAGTACCCATTGAGCAGTCACGGTCATAGGTGTAAAGCACCTCGTCTTTGCCAAGACCAGTAATGAATGGTTGCATCACAGGGTTACATACCACCTTAGAACCTTTTTTCAACTGACCATTTGATTTGCTTCGTTTTCCATCGAATACAGGAATGAAAGAGCCGTTTGGTTTAGCAGCTTCCATGATATATACGCCAGCTGATGTGAATGAACTACTTGCTACAAATACATCACCGTTAGGCGCTACAGCAGGACGAGACAATGCCCATTGATAGTTGGTAGAGGTATTGTTCTCACCCCATTCTACATTACCAGACCAAGCTGTATTGCCTTGGTTAGTAACATCGGTAAAGTCGCTACCGAGTACATATACACCCATAGAAGAGTTACGATAAGAATCCGCAGTACCCTCTACGCATTGTCCTGCTACAGAGTTAGTCACATAAACGCGACCGAAGTATGGGCTGGCAGGAGTCTTGTCCACAGCCACCCCGCGAGGTGCATAGAATTGGAAGATTTCGTCATCGTTAGAAATCTTAGCTGGATATGATACAGGACGAGCAGTAGCGGTGATGCTATAATAATCGAAATCTGTTGTTCCGAATGGGTTAGCCACCTTGTTAGCACCCTTTTTGAGTGCACCAACAGATTTGGTAGCAACTACCTCGTTGTTCTTCTCAATAGAGATGGTTACATCTGTAGCATCTTCGTTGAGGCGGAAGATAAAGTTCTTACCATCGTAATCAACCTCACCTGCATAGATGTTTGCTACAGGAGAAGTGAGTGTTTGGTAGTGCTTCATGCCTTTGCCATTAGCAGCGATGGTTACCACATGCATGATATATCCATCAACCCATGCTATTGTTTGCGTATTAGAAGCACCAGTGGTTTCGCTACCATATACAGCACTTGCAGTCTTAGCTTTAGCGATACCGTCGGTCACATCATACAATTGGAATTGCTCTGCTTTTCCTGTAGGTTTTGCCATGTATGAATGACCTGCATAGCGCAAGAATGATGCACCATTAACAGCACTTACAGTGCCTTGAGGCATGATAGTGAGTTGTTTGTTGGTAAGATCCTCAGATGCAGTTTCTGTGGTTACTGTAGCTTTGTTGGTATCTTCGTTGTAAACGACTTTGTACATCGTTTTACCATCGCCAAGATAGTATTTGCTCTCCCAGCGTGCGCCGCTTACTGCGAATGAGTTACCCTTAACATCGCTAACCTCAAAGAGTTTGGTAGGGGTATTATTCATTTCCTCATCCCAAGTATAGAATAAGCCCTTATCTTTTAATTTTGCAACCAAATAGCCATCGGCAGTAAAGCCCATATCACAAATGGTGCCGAGTGGCATTTTCAATGCTTTAGATGTAGCAAAATCAAGAGAATACTCTGTAATCTTGTTGTCTGCAAGAATATAGCACTTACCGTTGCGGTACAACGCGCGCGTGATATTATTAGGTGTAGAAGATTTTTCGCCTACCAATTCAAAGTCATAGTTATTCACAGCTACTACATCGCTTTCTCCTTCAGGATAATCTTCCATATGCATGCGAATGTTCTTCATACGAACTTTCACTTGTCCGATTTCCTCTGCTTTAACTGTGATTTCCTCTGTGACAGTAGCATAGTTGGTTTTTGTAACAACGAGCTTATAAGTACCTGGTGTCAAATCATAGAATGCGAAGATACCATTGTACCAGTCGTCGGTAGTTTTCTCTGCTACTTTGGTAGAGCCCTTGTAAAGTTCTACTTTTGCACCGTTAAGAGGCAACCATTGGTCGTCTGAGTTCTTAACATATACGAATTGTTTGTGTCCCAAGATGTCCACGAGTTCGTTGCTTGATTTTACCCAACCACTGATGGTAGCTGTTTGTGGCAATGGAGCTTCGAACCATTTGTGGAAGTGTTGGTACAAACGAAGAGCTTCCAACTTGCAATAGTCGTCGTTCATCAATCGGTGAGTTTCAGGTGCGTAGTCATGGAAACTACCCTCGCTGAGGAATCCAGGAACGGTCAAAGGACGCAATACTCCAAGACCCATACCATCGCCGTAGAAAGTCAAGTCTCCGCGAACCATAGGGTTAGCGCTTGTCCATACGGTCAATTGGTTTTGTATTTGTATATTACCGCTATGTGCAGCCATTTTATCACTTGGCGCAGTAGTAGGATTGTCATTTTCACCACGGAATAGCATCAATAGGTAGTTGGTAGATGCGTTGAGTGCGTTGGTGTGGATAGAAAGGAAGTGATCCACTTTATTTGCATTTGCTTCCTCTGCGATAGCACTAAGGTCGCGGTCGTCACCTTTGCGAAGTTCTGCTTTCTCTGCCTCAGTAGCATTGGGGTAGTACTCCAAATCGCGAACACCCGATTTGTTGGTGCGGCGTGACATGATGACTGTAGCACCAGATTTCTTGAGCATCTCTTCGAGGAACAACGCTTTTGTCAAGTTAGACTTACTCTCCCAATAACCATCAGGGTTAGTCCATGTCTCTGGAACAGGTATTGTCCAGCAGCTACGGTCGTTGGAATTGTAACCACCGTGACCAGCATTGACATAAATCTTCAATCCGCTGAGGTCGGTGCGTGCAGGTGCATCTTTGCGCGCAGCAATACGAGCCGCTTGCTCTTTTCTTGCAGCTTCAAGACGCTGATTCTCTGCGTTGATGAAGACAGTACGCTCGATCTCAGAGAGTTCGCGCACCGCTTTGGTGTTGATGTTGCAAGAGATATAGCGGACATGGTCAATCTCATCGTGTCCAGTATAAAACTCTTGCATGCCCGCAACTTGGTTGTTGTTCAACCATTTAGGAGCAGTCATGCGTCCCAAAGAACGCACATTGTTGCCATTGATGTCGCACACAAAAGTGCCATCGTGGGCAGTTACATAGACAAGATGTTTGCCATCAGGCGATACACTTGCCCAAAAATAACTTGCATCGTCTCCATTAGGAGCCAACACATAACTACTTTCTCCGTTGCTAACCAACATCTTCTGATCTTGGATGCTAACGGTGGGTTGCGCTACAAGCATTGTAGCCAGCAACAAGCCAAGAAATAAAGTAAATTTACGCATGTTTTTGGTATTTAAAAAAATTGTTAATTGTTATTATGCACGATATTGCCCAATACATTGTAGGTGATTCCTTGTCGTTCAATGTAGATTTGTCCGTCCGATACCCACTTTATCGTATTGCTATTTTCTGTTGTTATATTCGTCACAGCATCCTCCAAAGAAATTGTGATTTTTTTCACTTCGCTCCATGTGTCGCCTGCATTAGGAATACGCGTTTTCACACGCCAATAGTAGTCGCCTAATGGAAGATACTCCAAGTTAATACGATTTTTGGTTTCAAATGTTGTTTCCGTTACCTCTTGTGCAAAAACTATTTGCTGCATCTCAGGGTCTTTGGCAAACTGTATGATATAGCTATCAGCACCTTCTATCTCTTCCCAACGGAAGGTGAAAGGTAGTTTTTTGAGTGCGCCGTCATCGGGCAGGAGTTTGGTGACCGCTACCGCAGGACGCAACGCCTCGTTCAGAATACGCAACGCGTACTCGTTGTTGTACTTATCCAACACGCTGACGGCGATTTGGTGCGTATTCGCGGAAATCTCCACTGGCAGTTCAAAATCCGTAGTATAGCAAATACCCACCAGCACATCGCAACGCGAATATACATGTTCGTTGTTCAGCGAGTCGTTTGGCACCGCATAAATAGCGAAGTGCAACTCGTCAGCCTCTTGGTGCGTCCAAGATAATTTTTGTCCGTTGAGCGTCAAGTTCTCCACCATTGTACGCTCTTTAGCGGGCTTCCAGTTGATAGCAGGTGGCAAAGCAAGGTCATGGAATTCTGCGCCTTCCTTGGTAAAGTTGGTTTTGAGTTTATTACTCTCTGCCCACACTCGAGTGTTATAGAAAATAGCCCCTGGAGCATTATCTGTGACGGTGCGGTTAAGCACTAATTGATTGCGAAATTCAGTAGCTGTAAAGTTTTCCTCTCCATATCGGTAGAGTGCCATGCTGGAGTAGAAGTGTTTGCCAAAGCGGTTGCAGAGGTCGCCCCACCACTTGCTGAGTTTCTTGTAGTCTTGTCCACCACCAATCTTCCAATAAAGTTGTGGAGAGAGGTAATCCACCGTTCCTTCTTCGAGCCACGCCACAGGGTCGCAGTAGATTTCCTTGTACATGTTTCCTCCCGAGATACCGCTTGGGAGTTTAATGCCACGCTTATTTGCCACATTGTAATCAGTGGTCCATATGCCAAATGGTGACACACCAAAAGTCACCCATGGCTTCACAGCCTGAATGGTGTCATAGACACAACGAATCATCATATTGACATTCTGGCGTCGCCAATCATCTACATTCATATCATCTGGTTTGTACTTTTCTACGCTTGCAGCATCTTGATTGGTAGTTCCACCATATGGATAGAAATAGTCGTCCATGAGAATACCATCTACTTCGTAGTTATTGATAATGTCGCCTACGACTTCTTTTATTCGCTGGCGCACTTCTGGTCGAGCAGGGTCCAGATAGATGTCGTTTTTGTAATAGAGTAACCAATCGGGATGTGTGTGCTTGTAATTAAGTTGCGTAGTATCGTCTGTACCTTCCCAATCATATCCCCCTCGTTTACCATAGCGATATGGATTGATCCATCCATGGCAAGCTAAGCCGCGTTTGTGACACTCGTCGATACAGAATTGCAATGGATCCCAGCCAGGATCCACGCCACGACCATTGTTGAGGTAACTTGACCAAGGCTCGTAGCTCGATTTGTAGAGCGCATCGCACGCAGGACGGATATGAAACAAGACGGTGTTCATGTTGAACTTCACGCATGCATCCAAGAGGTTGGTTAATTCTTTCTGTTGCGTGTTCACATCGGTGGTATATGCCATCGGCCAGTCAATATTAGCCACAGTAGTCAACCATGTTGCACGCATTTCACGTTTCGGATGAGGAGCAATTTGCGCTATGCCCGATAGAGCAATAAGGACAACAATCAATAACACAGATATTCGTTTTGTCATAGTAATTAGGGTGTTTTGTTAATAACAATTGCAATTTTTAGTGCATTTTATAAAAACCAGCGACAAAGATACTACTTTTTTTTGAATTCTGCAAACGTTTTCGAAAAAAATCTCTTTTTTGATATTTTTGTTGTATTCATTGAGAACTATTCGACCAAATACTATGACGGCTCAAAGTAGGGAAGAATAGCCTACTGATTATGATGTTCACAGGATACGCCTATACTAATGTACCGTTTATCTACCGTGTATTTACCGTATATCAACCGTATATATACCGTAGTTAATAGCGGAAAGATAGCAGAAAGATGACGCAGGAATGGAGCGGACTAACATAGACAAATAGATTAACAGACAGAATATGATTATTAATAATGCATTTGCATATATACAAAAAAAAATGTACCTTTGTGCGGAATTTTGTAAAATAACATCAAACTATTTCATTATTGTACATTTTAATCTTTCTAACATCATGAAAACTATCGTGCGTTTGCTATCGGTTGTAGGTTTATTTGCTTTGACAGCATGCTGTTCTAATCCCCCTATGTCAATTCACTGGGAAATGGGTAAGAATGATGTAACACCTGGTGTGTGCGAATTGTACTACACCATTACCAACCTTTCGGACGAACCTATCACCAACGAGGGCTGGATCTTGTACTTCAATTACATGTCACTCCACCCTATTTATACAGAAGGCGACCAGATTTTACAAACTGAGTTGCAAGCCAGTTATCACAGCATCACACCAACTGCTGATTTTCAGCCATTAATGCCTGATAGCAGCCGAACATTTAAGCTGCTATTCAAAGGCAATGCTATCCGTCAGACATCTCGTCCAGAGGGATTCTTCTTGGTGAAAGGAAAGAACAAAAAACCAATCAGTATTCCTTGCACTTATGCGCCATTCACTCGCCCAGAACAGATGAAACGCGGTATTGTTACATGGGAAAAAACACCGTATGCAGAGGGAGAGTATGTGTATGATTATGTGGAGGGAATTTTAGGTAATGAGGCGATGATGCGATTGGGCGATGAGGCCATGATTGTACAACCGTTGTTGCCACAACCCAAACAGATGGAGTATGCAGAAGGCGTGTGCGAAGTGGCCAAGGCAGAAGTGGTCGTTCGCACCGATGCGAACATGGTGGCGGAAGGTTATCGCATGATTATCACACCAAGCACAATCACCATCGAAGCCAGCGATGAAGCAGGTGTATTCTATGCCAAACAGACATTGAAACAATGGGGCGAAGTGGTGCCATGCGGCAGCGTGACCGACTACCCAGACTTGCACCACCGCGGTATCATGCTGGATGTGGTGCGCAACTACTACCCCGTGGACTCTATCTACCGCGTTTTGGACATCATGGCATACCACAAACTGAATGTGCTACACTTCCACTTGACGGATGATGAGGCATGGCGATTGGAGATTCCAGGATTGCCACAACTGACAGAGATTGGCGGTCGCCGCGGCTACACTACAGACGAAAGCGAATGTCTGTTGCCTATGTACTGCGGAGGCTGGGACCCAAATGCTCCTACGACTGCTAACGGTTATATCACACGCGAGAAATATATTGAGTTGCTGAAATATGCTGGTGAACGACATATCCGTGTGATTCCAGAAATAGACATGCCAGGACATATGCGCGCAGCAAAGAAAGCAATGGGTAATATGCTGACTGACAGCGCATTTGATGCTCGTGTGTATAAATCCGCACAAAACTACACAGACAATGTGATTGATGTAACCAAACCCTATGCGGTGGAGTTCGTGGATCATGTAATAACAGAGATTGTGAAGATGCACGAGGAGGCAGGACAGCCATTGACACAACTGAATATCGGTGGCGATGAAGTACCTAAAGGTGCTTTGACGCGCGAAGAGCATCAGGCATTTATTGATGCTGTGTTGGCTATATTGGAACGATACAATTTGCAGCCAATGGGTTGGGAAGAGATTGCCCACTTCTGCAAGCCAGAAACGAAGGCAGTTTGCTATTCATGGCTCAATAGCAATACTAAACCATTGGAGATGGCGGAGGCAGGATATCCTGTAGTATTGGCAAACGCCAATCGACTCTATTTTGACTTTGCTTACTGCAACCACCACGAGGAAAAGGGACTTAACTGGGGCGGTTATACCGATGAGTATCGTTCGTTTGATTGGGAGCCATTGATTCACCCAAATGTGGTGGGTATGAATGCACAATTATGGGGCGAAGTTATTCGTTCGTTTGCACAAGTGGAGTGGCAGATATATCCAAAGATTTATGGTTTGGCAGAGCGTGCATGGAACAACCGCAGCGCCTTGACATTGAGCGATTATAATCATTTGGTATATGAAATATTTGTACCTCAATTGGCTGCCGCAGGCTGCAACTTCCACATTCAGCAACCTGGTGTGAAGCAAGTGGCGAATGACAATGGCGAATTGACCGTGGCAATGAACAAAGTGATGGAAGGTGGCGAGATTCTCTATAACTTTGATGATAGCGAATGGCAGGTATATAGCGAACCTGTAGTAGTGCCTGCGGGGACAGCAATCGTAAAAGCCAAAGTGCGCTACTTGGGCAAAGAAAGTAATACCACTTGGTTGTGGCTGACAGATGCACATCAAGTGGATGCCCATGCAGAAGAAAAGAATACGGGAGCGACTTTCTAAGAACAACCATGTTTAAACTACTGCTTATACTATCTATATTAACAACGCATCCCAACACACAAGATGCCAATATAGGTGTATTGGTATGCGATTACCATTCTGGCGATACGATAGATTCATACCGCCCCAATGCAGTAATCCCTCCAGCTTCCACAATGAAGTTACTCACAACAGCGACAGCTTTGGAGCTATGGGGAGGCGATTATCGCATCCAAACACCTATCACGCACTCTGGTTATATCCAAGATGGTATATTGCATGGAGATTTGTACATTGAAGGACGTGGCGATCCGACATTTGGTTCGCGTTATGTGGGCAATAAAAACTTTATGTACGCTTGGGTTCGCAAGTTGCGAGAGGCAGGTATTCGACATATTACTGGTTCCGTAGTGGCTGATTTGAGTTATTTTGATGGCGATGCACTCAATCCCGCATGGCTATGGGAAGATGCAGGCAATTACTACGCTCCTGGCATCTTTTCGTTGGCCTATCAAGATAATACAATGAATATTGTACTTCGTAGCGGTGCAGTTGGTAGTATTGCAGAGGTTTTGTACACTTATCCAGAGATACCAGAGGTGGAGTTTGAAAATCATATCCGTTGTACGCATATCACCTATGATGGCGCATTTGTGCATGGTGTTCCCTATAGTAATAAACGCTATTTGACTGGTAGTGTCCCCTCGAATCGTCAAACATTTGGTGTTAAAGGTGACATGCCTAATCCAGGACTAATTCTCGCACGAGATTTTACAAAAGTTTTACGTAATAGTGGCATTACCGTAGAAGGAACAGAAAATTATTTAAGCGAAAAGCCTATGCGCTCGTCTGCTCGTACTACATTGTTTGTTCACGAGAGTGAACCTCTAAGTGAGATAGTACGCCATACGCAGCAAGAGTCAGATAACTTATATGCAGAAATGCTATTCCGCACCTTCGGTTCGAAATACACACTACCTTGTACAATTCACAACGCATCGGATTTTATGCGCGAATACTGGAAAAATCGCGGTGTGAGTTTTCGAAGCGCCAAGATATTAGACGGTTGTGGTTTAGGTCCACAAAATGCTATATCGCCAGCCATGTATGTGCAATTGTTGCGGTATATGTATGGATCAAAAAACAAAGATGTATTCCTCGAATCATTGCCTTGTAGTGGTGAAAGCGGTACGTTGAGTTCGTTTTTGCGCGATACCCCTCTGCATGGAAAAGTGTGCGCAAAGAGTGGAACTATCGGAGGAACAAAGAACTACGCGGGATATATCTTTTTGCCCGATGGAAGAGTGTGGGTCTTTGCGGTAATGGTCAATAGTGCCAATTGCAAGACAAGAAAGATACAGCGTGTGATAGAACAATATTTGTTGGATGTATATCAAGCAAACACATAGTACCTCAACATTACTGCGCGAGCAGTATTCCGACGCTTTACCTCACTTATACACGATTCGCACCGACTTTCAGACAGCAGGGCGCGGACAAGCGGGCAATAGTTGGGAGAGCGAAGAGGGAAAGAATTTGCTATTTTCTACGCTGCTGCGGTATGAGGGGATACACGCAGCAAAGCAATGGCGGTTGTCGATGTTGGTAGCAGTGGCACTTTGGGATACACTAGCGAAGTATGTGCCACAAGAACGATTGAGTATAAAGTGGCCAAATGATATTTATTTTGGAGATAAAAAATTGGTAGGCATACTGATTGAGAATAGTTTGACGGGGCAATATGTGGGGTATAGTATCGCGGGGATAGGTGTGAATGTGAATCAAACAGAGTGGCAGAGCAACGCGCCCAATCCTATATCTATGAAGCAAATAATGGGAAAGGGATATGATGTGGAGGAAGTAATGGAAGAGTGGATTGCTGCGATGAAATCGTGGGAAATGCGCACTACAAAGGAGATAAAAGCGGCTTATATGCAACATCTATACCGTAGCGATGGATGGCATGAATATGTGGAGCGCGAGGTAAGCATTGCCCCTACAGCTATAGCTCAAAAGGGTATTGAAGATGCCTTTTTAGCAGAGATAGTGAATGTGACAGAACAAGGAGAATTGGTTCTCCGATTACAAAATAAAGAAGAAAAAAAATACCATTTCAAACAAATACGATTTGTAATATGAAATCAATCATCATCACTGGTGGCGCAGGATTTATCGGCAGCCACGTTGTACGTTTGTTCGTAAACAAGTATCCTGAATATCGCATTATCAATGTAGATAAACTGACTTATGCAGGCAACTTGGCTAATCTCAAAGATATTGAGGAGAAGCCTAATTATCGTTTTGTAAAAGCAGATATCTGCGATTTTGATACTATGTACACCCTTATGCAAGAAGAACATGTGACAGGTATCATCCACCTCGCAGCAGAAAGTCACGTGGATCGCTCTATCAAAGACCCATTTACTTTTGCTCGCACCAATGTGATGGGTACACTCTCACTTTTGCAAGCAGCTAAGCTCTATTGGGAGGCACAACCAGAGAAGTATGAGGGCAAGCGATTCTACCATATTTCTACCGACGAGGTATATGGTGCCTTGGAGATGACTCATCCAGATGGCATTGAGCCTCCTTTCTCAACCCTAGCTTCTTCTGAGCATCATGAGGCATACGGCGAGGATTTCTTTGTAGAGACCACCAAGTACAACCCTCACAGCCCATATTCTGCATCCAAGGCAAGTAGCGACCACTTTGTGCGTGCGTTCCACGATACATACGGCATGCCAACTATCGTGACCAACTGCTCGAATAACTATGGTCCATATCAGTTCCCCGAGAAATTGATTCCGCTGTTTATCAATAATATCCGTCATCGTAAACCATTGCCTGTGTATGGTAAGGGCGAGAATGTGCGCGATTGGTTGTATGTGGAAGACCACGCACGTGCTATTGACCTCATTTTCCATCAAGGCACTATCGCCGAGACATACAATATCGGCGGATTCAACGAGTGGAAGAACATTGATATTATCAAAGTGGTTATTAATACTGTGGATCGTCTATTGGGTCGTGAAGAGGGCGAAGATATGAATCTCATCACCTATGTTACCGACCGTGCTGGTCACGACATGCGCTATGCCATCGACTCGCGCAAACTGCAAGCAGAACTGGGCTGGGAACCATCGTTGCAATTTGAAGAAGGTATTGAGAAAACTGTTCGCTGGTATCTTGATCACCAAGAATGGATGGACAATATCACCTCTGGCGAGTACGAGAAATACTATGACGACATGTACGGCAAACGATAAGATGTAATCACCTATAAAAAATAAGACGGCACAGAATTGTGTCGTCTTATTTTTTTATACGAGCATGTATCAATATGCTATTGCGAATATTACGCGTTGTGCACTAGGTTTGCCAGTATAGATACACTTACCTGGAGTCTTGTCGCCCTCCAAAGGAATACAACGGATAGTAGCCTTGGTCTCAGCTTTGATCTTCTCCTCGGTCTCTGGAGTACCATCCCAGTGGCAAAGCAAGAAGCCAGGTTTCTTAATCTCCTCTTTGAAATCCTCCCAAGTATCCACCTCGCGGGTATTTTCAATGCGGAAGTTAAGCGCTTTCTGGTAGATATTATCTTGGATCTCTTTGAGCAAGGTTTTGATGGTCTCTACGATACCATCAAAGGCAACAGTCTCTTTGGTCAATGTATCACGACGAGCGAGCTCTACAGTGCCGTTCTCGAGGTCACGACCACCCATAGCGAGGCGCAAAGGTACACCCTTGAGCTCGTACTCGGCGAACTTGAAGCCAGGAGTAGCCTTGTCGCTAGCGTCGATTTGTACGCGGATACCTAGTTTCTTAAGTTCGTCTGCCAATGGATTGAGTTTAGCCATCAACTCATCCAATTGCTCTTGCTTCTTGAAGATAGGCACGATAACCACTTGAGTAGGAGCAAGATTAGGAGGAAGAACGAGACCATTGTCATCAGAGTGAGTCATGATAAGTGCACCCATAAGGCGAGTAGAAACACCCCAAGAAGTAGCCCATACATACTCAAACTTATTCTCTTTGTTGAGGAAAGTTACGTCAAATGACTTAGCAAAGTTTTGACCCAAGAAGTGACTAGTACCGGCTTGAAGTGCCTTACCATCTTGCATCATAGCCTCTATAGAGTAAGTATTCAAAGCACCAGCAAAACGCTCGTTTGGAGATTTAACACCCTTCACAACTGGAATAGCCATTACCTTCTCTGCAAAGTCTGCATATACATCCAACATTGTAGCTGCGTAGTTCTCTGCCTCTTCCTCGGTAGCGTGAGCAGTATGACCCTCTTGCCAGAGGAACTCTGCGGTACGTAAAAAAAGACGGGTACGCATCTCCCAACGCATTACGTTGCACCATTGGTTGCAGAGGATAGGAAGGTCGCGATAAGATGAAATCCAGTTCTTGTAGGTGGACCAGATAATGGTTTCTGAAGTAGGACGAATAATGAGTTCCTCCTCAAGGCGTGCCTTAGGATCTACCACTACACCCTTACCCTCTGGATCATTCATCAAACGGTGGTGGGTAACCACAGCGCACTCCTTAGCAAAACCTTCTACGTGCTCTGCCTCACGGCTGAGGAAAGACTTCGGAATCAACAATGGGAAATAAGCGTTCTTTACACCATTCTCCTTGAATCGACGATCCAATTCTGCTTGGATAGTCTCCCAGATTGCATAACCGTATGGTTTGATAACCATACATCCACGCACGGCTGATTGCTCAGCGAGGTCTGCTTTTACTACTAGTTCGTTGTACCACTTCGAGTAATCTGTAGCTCGAGGGGTTAGTTTTTGAAAACTTGCCATTATCTTAATCTATATTGTTTACGTAATTGTTCAAAGTGTTCGGGGTTGGCTTTCAACTGCTCTGTTATGCGCAAGAGCCATCCCTTTTCCGAATCACCTTGCAAAGGTACTGCTTTTTTATTGATTGACAAAATTGGAAGCGAGAAAAATTCACAAAAAGCACGCAAACACATCTCGCTAGCGTTCATTTTACCTTGGATAGAGTATCCTGCGATATGAAAGGAAGCCAAATCAACATGCTTAAGTAGCTCTTGATTCAAATTCGGTTCGTTTTCCCAACAGTCAAAGCAGGCGATAAGGCGATGAGGCGATAAGGCGAGAGGCGAGAGGAAAGGGATGAGTGCTTGCTCATCCACTACTCCGCCGCGAGCGGCGTTGATGATAAGGGTATTGGGTTTGCAGAGGCGCAGAATATTCGCATCACAAAGGTGATAAGTCGGGTATTCTCCTTCATGGGTCAAAGGCGTGTGAAAGGTGAGTACATCGCATTGCGGTGCAAGCTCTGCGAGCGACATACCGATACCTAGTGGTGGATCTGAGAGAAACACACGATAGCCTTTTCTTTGAGCCATTTGAGCCACGAGTTTACCTACATGGCCGTAGCCAACGATGCCGAGTATCGGACGCTCGCATGGCAAGCTATAGGACGGCGTTCCGCCTAATAGGTAATTGGTAAGGGTGGTGAGGGCTTCCTCGATATAGTCGCAAACTGCCTGGGCATTGCAGCCTGGGCAAGAGACCCAATGTATGCCAGCCTCACGGCAATAGTCTTGGTCGATTTGATCAAATCCAATGGTGGCAGTAGCGACAAAACGAACATTAGAGCCGTGAAGTAACTCCTTGTTTATTTGCGTACGCGTACGGACGAATAGCGCATCAGCATAACGAATAGTCTCGGGAGTGATTTCCTCTGGAGAAAGATAACGAACATCTATCTCAGGAGGAAAAACACCTTCGAGAAAAGGTATGCCTTTGTCTATTACAACTTGCTTTACCATTGCTGAATCACTAATGAATAACTAAAGAATCACTAAAGATTTATAAGTGAAATATGTGTATTTACAGAACGATGTATTAGTATCGTATATTGTCAATCAATCGTACAGGACCACAGTACACTGTCACACAACCGACTGCATTGTCCCAGTTGTCTGTAGGTTGTAGTGTATCTTTATTTACAATCTCGTAATACTCTACCTCAAGTCCATCCACAGCGTTGATGGTGTCAATTACTCGTTGTTGCACCTCCTTAACGCTAGCATTTTTCGCCCATTCCAAGGAAGCAAATAAGGTTTGAGAAATAGCTACAGCAGTCTGTTTCGACTGCTCAGATAGTCGCTCGTTTCGACTGCTCATGGCAAGTCCATTCGCCTCACGAACAATAGGACAATCCACGATCTTCAATTCTCCAAAACGTCCAGCCATAGACGAACGTTCTACCATGTGGTGAATGATAGCTAACTGCTGAAAATCCTTCTCGCCAAAATAAGCTCGAGTAGGTTGTACCAAGTCAAACAAACGACTCACCACTTGCACTACACCATTGAAATGTCCAGGGCGCATTTTGCCTTCCATAACCAGGTCTAAGCCTGCGAAATCAAAAGAAAACTCCTGTTGCATTTCCTCTTGGGTATACATTTCTTCTGGGGTAGGAGCAAAGACAAAATCCACCCCAAAATCCGCTAATAACTCAGCATCCTTATTGATATTACGGGGATATTTCTCCAAGTCCTCTTTATTGTTAAATTGTGTAGGATTGACAAAGACACTCACCACACATACATCATTCTCTGCTACTGCACATTGCACAAGCGATGCGTGTCCTGCATGCAAAGCACCCATGGTAGGAACAAAACCGATAGTTTTACTTTGGCGCATGCACGCAGATACTTGGCGCGTGAGTTCAGACTTTGTAGTTATAATTTGCATATTATTGTTATTGAAGTTGTAGAATTTTATTAAAAAAGTCTGCAAAGGTACAATAAATATAGGAAAAAAGAAAATTTTTTTGTTAAAAATTATGTAATATCATTTTTTTTTTGTACCTTTGTAGCGGGAAATAGTACCATTATAAAAATACCGCTGTTATGAAAGAGCCCAAACGTATCTTATTTGTGTCGCAAGAGATATATCCGTATTTAGATACGGAAAACCCTATACGCTTGCGAAACCGTCAATTACCTGAATATTTTCAATCGAAAGGTTTTGAGACTCGTACGTTTATGCCAAAATTTGGTGAAATAAACGAACGCCGTAATCAATTACACGAAGTCATTCGACTATCTGGAATCAATTTGATTATTGCTGATTCGGACCATCCCCTATTGATTAAGGTGGCTAGTATTCAGTCGGCTCGTATTCAAATTTATTTTATTGACAATGATGTATATTTTCATCGTCGCAAGGGATTAGTTGGTACAGACGGGAAAGAGTATAAAGATAATGATGAACGTTGTATCTTTTTCGCTCGAGGTGTGTTGGAAACGATAAAAAAACTTCGATGGACTCCTGATATCGTTTGTTGTTCTGGTTGGATGTCTGCATTGGTTCCGCTATATATAAAAAAAGCTTATCACGACACCCCTTTCTTTAACAAAACAAAAGTAGTATTATCATTGGACAATGATGAATATACAACACCTTTCAGCAGTAAGTTTGTGGATAAATTAATGATAGATGGAATGTTGCATGGTGATGTGCGAAGTATCGCAGGTTTACCAGTTGAATACGAGGATTTGATGCGTTTAGCAATTGATAATTCAGATGCCGTTGTCTTAAACTCTCCATCAGTCAATACTCGATTATGTAATTATTTGCATAATAGCGGAAAAGTCACATTGCCATATAGCGAAGAAGATAACAAAGAAAATTTCTTAGCTTTTTGTAATAACTTGTCGTTTGAAGAATGAAATTGAATAATCTTATTTATACTACATTATTTATTTATTTAGCATTTTTTGCTAGTTGCCAAAATGACGCATTAAACGCAGGTGCTTCTGCATTAGATAGAGAAGATGAGATACGTGTTGAGTCTGACACATTTTCAGTCTTATCCTCACTACAAAAGTGCTCAGCACTCCAGCTTACTCCCGACTCGTTTTTATTGGGAGAGTGTGATACACATTTTGGAACAATAAAAGCTGATATTCTTACTCAGTTAGCATGTCCAGAAGGATATGAATATCCTTATTCGGACAAGGCAGAGGTTGACTCTGTAGTATTGCATCTTTATTATCAAAATTGGTATGGTGACGGTAAATCGCCTTTAGGCATTTCAGTATATGAAATAGATAAAAGTACCTTGCAATACGACAGTCGTTATCCAAGCGATACTACTATCTCTACGTTCTGCAGTTTAACAGACTCTACTCGTATTTCCGAACATTCACATATAACTTTTGCAGGAGTTCCAACCGACTCTGTTTATTCATCCGACAACCTCTATATACCGCGCATATCAATCAAACTGACAGATGCTTTTGCCAAGCGTTTTTTTGCTATTAAAGATTTTTCTTCACAAGAAACATTCAATCAGTTATTTAAAGGATTGTATATCGTTAGTGATTTTGGTGGAAGTACCGTTTTGTACGTAAAAGACATCTACATGTCGGTTTACTACCACTTTCCTTCTCATCGTCAGAATCAACAAGACTCCATCATCCATGATGTTAAAACATTTTATGCCAATTCTGAAGTACGGCAAATTAATCGATATATTTACCCCGATAGAGATCAGGTGTTGCTAGAGTTACAACAACGGACAGATACTAACTACATTATTTCTCCAGCTAATATCTATACTCGTTTGTCGCTTCAGATGGACTCTGTCTATCAACAAATAGAAAATCAATTGGGCGACACATCTACTTATCGCGTATATGTCAATCGTGCCAATTTAACTATAGATGTCCTATACAGTGACTCAATATCTTCGCGTCCTCGAGATCAGTGGGATAGCCCAGCAGCCTATATGCTTTTAGTTCAAGAAAATAAGATGGAGGATTTTTTTGCCAATAACGAACTTCCATCCGACACGTTAGCTATTTTGAGTAGTTTGGTCGCTACCACCGATACACTTGGTAACATTTCTTACTATTACTCTTATGACTTGTCGGCACTACTCACTAAACAACTGCGTTCAGATAATAAACAAGAGGAATTAAGTTTCTTGCTAGTTCCCGTAGCTGTAGATGCAGAATCTTCTTCATCATCAAATATAACTTCGGTCAAACCTCTACAAACAATATCAACTACACACATACGTTCAGCACAGAATAGTGTACAACCCATGGATTTAGAATTGATTTATTCTGGATTTAACAAATAAACTCTAATCATTATTCTGTAGCTAATTACGAAAATTCTCCTTGACTTTATCCGTTAAACGATATATTCTATAAGACAAGGTGCAGAAAAAAATCCACCTTGTGAAAGGTGGATTTTGAAAAAGTGCTATAATAACACCGCTATAAGTTGTATGTAATTTGGTATTTCCTATTTTTATTTATAATCCGCCAAAACGAAAAATACATCTTTTTTTTACTTTCAACACAAAAATGAGCAGCGGAATTTCTCCGTTGCTCATTTTCTATAATCGCGTTTTTTCGCCTGCTTTTCAAGCTGCTTTCAACGCCTTTTCAATGTCATTTCAAAGCCAATGCAAAACCGTTGAACCGCAAAAACCTTTCTCGAATACAAACCAAGCGTAATTCACTGCAGATGATGTGCATTGCTCAAAATTGCCGTTCTTAGCGCATACAATACGCTTTAAAAACAAATACAATTCCTTCAATACTCCACGCGAATAAATGCGCTTAAAACGCGCTTGAAAAAAATGGCAATCGCGTCAAAATTTAGCAAAATCATTTATTTTCTTGCCTTACCTAAAGTCGCAAATGGTTGTTAAACTATAGAGAAACTAAAGGATGGTAATGAAATGGTAACGGGAGAGATGGGAGAAAACCTATGTCAAACGTTCTATTTTAGCATAAGTAACAAGCAATGTTTTTTTACCAACCTCATCAAACTGGATATCAATCTTATCATTATCGTTCTCACGATATACATCCAACACCGTTCCAGCACCAAAAACGCGGTGTATCACTCTATCGTCTTTTGTCCATTCTGAACGAATAGCCTTGCGCTTTGATTTTTCCTTTGCACCAGTAGTAGGTGTGAGATGAGAACTAATAGGCGATGAGCGATGTGTAATCGGCGATGGTCGTTGTGCATCATCTTGGTTGAGAATAAACTGACGGTCAATATCCTTTAAGAAGCGCGATGGTGTTGTGAAAGTCACTTGACCATTGCGGAAACGTTGCTTAGCATTCATCAAGAAACAACGTTCCATACTCCGCGTAATAGCCACATACAACAAACGACGTTCCTCTTCAATCTCCCGTACTTGTTGACAGAAGGCAGAAGGGAATAATCCCTCCTCTAACCCAACAATCAACGTAACGCGATACTCCAATCCTTTTGCCGCATGGATAGTAAGCAATGTGACACGTGGTTGATTATCATCCAAATGTTCGTCCTGATCTGTAAGTAAACTAACCTCTGCCAAGAAATCTGTAATAGGTGTAAAATCAATACCCTCCTGCTTACGGCGATCGCAAAACTCATGAATACCGCTTAACATTTCTTCCAAGTTCTCATAGCGAGCCACCCCTTCAGTAGTAGTATCACTCTTCGCCTCGCGCAAGATACCCGTTTGTGTCATCAAATCTTGTGCAAAAACGAATGCATCTTTTGTATTCATTTCTTCTGCAAAGCGCTCTATCATTTGTGCGAATTCGCTCACTTTCTTTTGTGTGGCAGCCGACAAATCAGTGGTCATACGTTCGGGTGATATAGCCACCTGCATGAGCGAACATTTGTTTCGATTAGCAGCCTCTGTGAGTCGCGCAACGGTAGTTTCACCTATACCACGTGTAGGATAGTTAATCACACGCAAAAAAGCTTCGTTATCATCACGATTAGTCACCAAACGCAAATACGCCAATGCATCTTTGATTTCTTTGCGTTGATAGAAACTAGTGCCACCGTAAATTCTGTATGGGATACCCAGTTGACGCAGTTCATCCTCAATAACACGTGACTGAGCATTAGTACGATACATTACCGCAATATCATCATATGAATATGTAGTCGGAACTAATTTTTGCACTTGTTTCGCTACAGCCTTAGCCTCGTCACGATCAGACATATAGGTAGATAACATAATACGCTCACCTATCTTTTGTTCAGAAAATATCTCTTTGCGAATTTGACCTTTGTTATGACGAATAAGCGAATTAGCAGCATTAACAATGGTTTGCGTAGAACGATAATTTTGCTCTAATTTAAAGAGTTGTGCATTAGGATAGTCCTTTTGAAAATTAAGAATATTACTAATATCCGCTCCACGAAACGAATAGATGGATTGCGCATCATCTCCCACAACACAAATACGCTGGTGCTGCTTAGCCAAGCGCCTAATAATCATATACTGCGCACGATTGGTATCTTGATACTCATCCACCAAAATATATTGAAATAATTGTTGATAACGCTCTGCCACATCAGGAAATTTTTGTAAGAGCGTATGCGTGTTGACCAAAATATCATCAAAATCCATTGCATTAGCAGCTTTCAACCTTCGATTATACTCAGCGTATATACGCGCCATCTCATGCATCTTTTCAAAGCGGTCACGCATCAGATACTCACGATCAGCAGCATAAAGGTTGGGTGACTGTAATTTATTCTTAGCCATAGATATGCGTGCATACACCACATTAGGTTTATATACTTTATCATCCAAATTCATATCTTTGACTATACGCTTGATTAGCGATTTAGAATCTGTGGTATCGTATATAGTATAATCTCTAGTATATCCCAAATAATCCGCCTCATGACGCAATAAACGCGAGAAAATAGCATGGAACGTACCCATCCATAAATAACGCGCACTTTCCTCACCAACCAAATTGCAAATACGAACTTTCATCTCACGCGCCGCTTTATTGGTAAATGTAAGCGCCAAAATATGCCCTGCAGGAACACCTTGCTCCAACAAATAAGCAACCTTATAAGTCAATACACGTGTTTTACCAGAACCTGCACCAGCGATAACCAATTGTGGACCATCGGTATAAGTAACAGCAGACAGTTGCGAAGAATTGAGTGCGGAAATTGTCATAGTATTCGTTGATTTAATTAATAAACTCGTATGGTATTTGCATTAAAAACAGACTGCAAAGTTACAAAAAAAAATGCAAATATCAAAATAATTATACAAAGTTATGGTAATTTGCAAGTTTTTTTGTACCTTTGCAAGAAATTTTTGGATAGTAGGTATGTTACCAATTGACTTCATAGAAAATCTTCACGAACAGTTATCGTCTGTAGAAGTGCAACAGTTATGCCAAGCGTTGGAAACAACGCCTATTACTTCTATTCGCCTAAATGATAAAATAGATTGTCTTACCTTCGATTGCGACACCGAAGAGGTGCCTTGGCACGAAGATGGATACTATCTTAGCCGTCGTCCACAATTCACTCTTGACCCGCTCTTCCATGCGGGTTGCTACTATGTGCAAGAAGCCAGCAGTATGTTTGTTGGCGAAGTGCTTAATCAGTACCTCAAGCACGATAGCATCGTGCTTGATCTCTGTGCTGCACCTGGTGGTAAGTCCACGCTTATCAGTCAGTTTCTTGGCAACGAGGGCCTACTCGTCAGCAACGAGGTAGTACGCCAACGCGTCTTTGTTCTCTCAGAGAATATCCAGAAATGGGGAAACGGCAATACTGTAGTTACCCACAATCCTGCGGCTGATTTTGGCAATAAACTGCCCGAACTCTTCGATTGTATCCTCGTAGATGCTCCATGCTCAGGCGAAGGTATGTTCCGTAAAGACGAAGGCGCAATTGCCGAGTGGAGCATGAAGAATGTGCAGGAATGTGCTGAGCGTCAATGCGATATATTGGATGATGTGTGGGATGCGCTCAAACCTGGAGGTATATTGATCTATTCTACTTGCACCTTCAACCGCGAAGAGAATGAGAAAAACGCACAGTGGATTGCCGATGAACTAGGCGCAGAAATATTACCTATTGCACATGATCCTCAGTGGGGTATTACCGAAGGTAAGCCAGGTTACCATTTCTATCCACACAAGACCAAAGGTGAGGGATTCTACCTTTGCGCTTTCCGCAAATCAGGAGTAGCAAAAGGTGCTTTCCGTATTCCAAAGCAAAAGAACCCAGTATCTGAAACCGTTGAGTTTAAGGATATTATGCAGAGTTGGCTTCTACATCCAGACCAATGGACCATCCGTCAACAAGACCGCTTTGTGGTAGCATACCCTGCTAAATACAAACAACTCATTGAGTACCTCAATTCGCAATTTATCTGTATTAGCACGGGCTTCGGCATCGGCGAACTGCGCGGCAAGACTGTCGTACCTCAACATGCAATGGCAATGCTTAAGGACTTGAATACCAAAGTATTTAATAAGGTAGAACTCACCCTTGACCAAGCCCTCAGTTACCTCCGTTGCGAAGCGCTTTCCTTACCTAATGCAGTTGCGGGTGTGCTGTTGCTCACTTATGAGAATGTACCTCTTGGCTTCGTGAAGAATGTGGGTAACCATTGCAACAACCTCTACCCAAAAGAGTGGCGTATACGCAAACTATAAAATACATTTGAACCATGAATATCCGTCTTTGCTCTTTGCTCTTGGTTCTTTGCTCTCTATATGTAAACACTCAACAGCAGTGGTATTTCTCTGTGGATGAGCGTTATCCTGCCGAGCGTCAGCAGTTACAAGGCAAGCAGCGTATATTGGTGGTCAACAACGCTTTAACCCAACCACAAGATTTCGGACATACCACTATACTAGATGGAGAAAACACGGGAAATGTCGAAATTGATCTCTCTCGCAGCGTACTCTATTGCCTTTTTGCTACGACCCAAAGCATGGAATCTACAGGCGAATTTGATGCCGTCGAACTGATGGATATATCGCAAAACCACTCCACCAACTACTATACCCGCACCTCGCTCACTTTCTCACAAGCAGAGCGCTTGTGTACGGATTATCAAGCAGATGCGCTCTTGACGCTCAACCAATTGGTATTATACGATATCGTAGAGAGTTTCCCTACCGATGAGGGTACTTACTATGCCTACTTGCAAGCATATGCCCAGTCCCATTGGACCATTCACTATGCGGGGCAACTGCGCGAAGTGACTTTCACACAAGCAGATACACTCCTCTGGGAAAGTCAACTCCACTACAACCGTACACAAAGTCTCAGTGACTTACCTTCTCGCCAAGAGGCATTACATTATTTGGCTTGTGAGCTAGGCAACCGCATTGGCAGTAGTTTCGCTCCTTCGTGGCAAACTACCCGCCGTTATATCTACGAATTACCCGACCTGCAAGCAGGCTTGGATGCTTTTCGCTTGCAGCGCTGGAATAGTGCTATCAATCAGTGGCTTACTCCTCTAAATAGCAAGGACAAAAAAGCCGCAGCATGTGCTGCGGCCAATATCGCTATTGCTTATGAGATGCTTGGCGATTATGCTTCGGCTTGCGATTACGCCCAGCGTGCCAGCCGCCTTTTCGGCGCTTGGAAGACGGCTTACGGTCGTCAGCAGCAAATGAACATACGCTACTATCTGGCGCAGCTCCAAGCTCGGCAGGCAAGGGAATCCGATCTATAACCTTCTGCAAGAATCGCTCAATCTTATTAAAGAATCGTTTATCTTCAGGACTCACTAATGTGATGGCCTCGCCTTTGTTTTCCGCACGTGCTGTGCGACCAATGCGGTGTACATAGTCTTCTGCATCGCGTGGCACATCGTAGTTGATCACCAATGGTACATCATCCACATCAATACCTCGGGAAACGATATCTGTAGCTACCAGCACATCCACTTTGCCGTTGCGGAAGTCCAACATCACTTCGTCCCGCTCTTTCTGTTCCAAATCAGAGTGCATTGCGCGCGCATCTATATGCATTGATCGCAACGCACGCGCGAGTTCCTTCACACGTTGTTTCTTACCAACAAACACGATGACTTTCTTAAGATTACAATTTTTGAGCAGCAACTTAAGGAATTCATCTTTCTGAGGTTCGTAAATATCCACCGCCATCTGTCGAATACTTTCTGGTGGACGTGAGATAGCTATCTGTACCTCTACTGGGTTGTGCATAATAGCCTTCGCCATTTTGCGGATATTCGCTGGCATAGTCGCCGAAAACATAATCGTTTGGCGCTCTTTAGGCAGCTTATTAACGATCGTCATAATATCGTCATAGAAGCCCATATCCAACATGCGGTCTGCCTCATCAAGGATAAAATACTTCACGCCCGAGAAGTCAATATCATAGATATTCATTTGGCTGAGCAATCGCCCTGGCGTAGCGATGACGATATCTGCACCCTTCTGCAAACCAGTCACTTGTGTGCCCCATGCCCCACTATCATTGCCACCGTAGATTGCTACAGAAGAGAAGGGTACATAGAAACCAAAGCCCTCCATCTGTTGGTCAATCTGCTGCGCCAACTCACGCGTTGGTGCCATGATGATGGCATTGAGTTTGTTGGGATCGTGGTTGTCATATTCCAAGTTGGTAAGCAGGGGAAGGATATATGCTGCGGTCTTACCTGTGCCCGTCTGCGCACAGGAGATGACGTCGTGTCCGTCCAATATCACAGGTATAGTCTGCTCCTGCACAGGCGTGCAAGTATCGAAATGCATATCCCACAATGCATCCAACACCTGATCCGATAATGCTAGTTCGTCAAAGTACATGCCGTAATTTTATTTCGCAAACGTTTAGCACATTGTGTATTAAAAGTATGTCCTGGACGCATAGCAATGATTTTTCCTTGTATACGGAAACCTACTAGCGACATATCGCCAATAATATCCAGCAGTTTGTGTCGAGCAGGCTCATTAGGATAGTTTAGTGGACTTAGATAGCCCAATTTAGTAGCATCCAATCGTGGCTGACCAAGTTTTTCAGTCATGTAATCCAGTCCATCTTGCGACATGGGTGTTTCGTAGATTACCAATGCATTTTGCAAGTCACCACCTTTGATTAGTCCCATGCGCAATAGTGGTTCTATCTCACGAACGAAGCAGAAAGTTCGGGCCGAAGCTATCTCGCGGGAGTAGTCAGCCAAATCTTGTAATTCGGCTTTTTGTTCGGGCAATACGCTTGACGAAGTATAGGTAATTGTTACCTCTGCTTCATAGTGATTGTATGGCAAGATTAGCATTTTATTGCCACGTTCGGAGACATACTCAATAGGCTCTTTGACTATGAATACTTTTTGCTCTGCATCTTGCTCTTGCAAACCCACTTTTTGAATAGCTTGTACATAATACTTAGCACTGCCATCAAGGATAGGCATCTCTGGTCCATCCAACTCAATGAGGCAGTTATCAACGCCCATAGCATAGAGCGCTGACAATGCATGCTCCACTGTGGACACTTTCCATGCGCCATATTCAAGTACAGTACCACGCTCTGTTGCTGTCACATAGTCAGCTATTGCCTCGTGGATAGGGCGATTAGGCAAATCTGTTCTACATATACGCACACCAGTATTTTCCTCTGCAGGAAGAAAAGTAGCATGGATATACAATCCAGTATGAAGTCCTTTACTCTCAAAAGAGAAAGACGATTTCAATGTATGTTGTTTCATTATTTTTTCTTTTCTAGTTCTTGAATCTTTTTTATAAGGTCAGGAAGTTGTTTGAAACCCACGCTACTGCGGCGCCAGTTCATTGCATCAATAGCAGGTGAACCCTGATACATACCAGCCTTTCGCACACTACCTGCAATACCCGATTGCGCACCGAATACGCAGTTGTCGGCAATAGTAATATGACCTGCAACACCCACTTGACCAGCCAATATACAATGTTCACCCACCTTGGTAGATCCCGCTACACCGACTTGTGAACACATAAAGGTGCTCTCTCCAATATCCACATTATGAGCGACTTGCACTAGGTTGTCAAGTTTGGCATTACGACGGATGATTGTCGAACCTATCATGGCACGGTCTATGGTAGTATTGGCTCCTATCTCCACATCATTCTCAATGATGACATTGCCAATTTGTGGGAGTTTTTGATTAACACCCTTAGCATCTGACTCAAAACCAAAACCATCGCTACCTACTACAGCACCAGCATGCAAGATACAATCCTTGCCTATGACGCAGTTATAATACACTTTCACTCCCGAATAAAGGATAGTATTATCACCTATTTGCACATTATCACCCACATACGAATGAGGATAAATCTGCACTCCTTTGCCCAATTGCACATTCTTGCCAATATAGGAAAATGCACCAATATAAGCATCTTTAGGTATAGTAACGTCATCGCTAATGAAAGATGGTTGCTCTATGCCTTGCTTTGCAGGATTCATAGCTTTTGCCACGAGAGCGAGCAATTGTCCCATTGCCACACGAGCATTCTCGACACGAATAATAGTAGCTTGCGTCTCACCCTCAAAAGGAATAGAATCTGTCATAAGTACGACAGAAGCATTAGTAGAAGGTAAGTGGGCAATATATTTTGCGTCACAAAGAAAAGTAAGCTGTCCCTCTTTGGCTGTTTCAATAGATCCAACATCCGATACCTTGCGATTAGCATCTCCTATAATCTTACCGCCAAGTAACATGGCTATTTGTTGCGCAGAAAATTCCATAATCATTATATTTTTATACCTTGTAGCACTTGGTTACGCAAATATTCCATAGCTGCATTAATATCTTCAAACTGCTGTAAATAAACAGGTTTACCAATATTCAAGTGTACACGTGCCCCTGGCGTCACAAAAAATTGATTACGCGGCATTGCTTGATAAAAACCACTCAATGAAATAGGTACTACAGGTAAATTCAAATCCATTGCAATCTTAAAAGCACCTTGTTTAAAGCGTCCCATTTCTCCCGTTTTAGTTCGGGTTCCTTCGGGAAAAATTACCGTAGAAATACCATCTACTAACTCCTTTTTTACTAATTCTACACTTTGTAATGCAGCGCGCGGATTAGAGCGATCTACAAAAATATGACCAGCTACAGCACAAGCAGTTCCAACAAAAGGAATCTTACGTAACTCTTTTTTCATCATCCATTTAAAATTGTTAGGTAACCAACCATATACTGCAAATACATCCAATAATGACTGATGATTGCCCACAAAGACATAAGACTGCTTTGAGTTTAAATACTCGCATCCTGTTACTTTGATTGGTACAAGCAGTAACCATAATACACTGCGTGACCAAAATACTTGTACCACACGAGGTGCCTTACCATTCTTCCATGGAAAACATATAATAGTAAAAATGGCAGTAAATAATGTTATTACAACAATCAATGGAAAACCAATTAAATACTGGTAAATAATGTATAAAACCTTCATATGCTTTTTGATTATTTCTTAGTTAAAATTTTAGTTTGTGCATAAAACCTCTATAAAGAGCACATATGCGACGAATTTCATCCCAAGTTTCTTCAGGCAATTTAGTACCAACAATTTCAACAACACGCCCTGCAGCTATTGTACCTATCTCACCACAACGGCGTAAATCAAATCCATCAGACAGTGCATGTAAGAAACCACCTGCATATAAATCACCTGCACCAGTCGAATCAAGGCAATTGGAAGTAATAGCACCTATATGATACAATTGACCAGCTTGTCGAACATAAGAACCGCGTTTACCAACTTTTACTACCGCAATATCACACTGACCTACGATATTCTCTACTGCCTCTTCAGGATTAAGATGAGTATATGCAAAAGATTCATCTTCATTAGCAAAGACAATATCTACATATTTATATATAAGGTCCTTAAGAAATTGGTGATTATCATTTACTACATTGTAACTTGCTAAATCTAGCGAAACTGTACATCCTTGTTCTTTTGCCGTACGTAAAGCTGTTTCTATCAAATCATGATCTTGTACTAAATAACCTTCAACATGGCAAATATCGTATCCAACAAACGCCTCTTTACGTATATCTTCAGAACACAAATCTGCGGCCGCACCTAAATAAGTACAGAAAGTACGTTCACCATCAGGAGTAATTAATACAACACAACACCCCGACATAAGTGAAGATGTAAGCAATATTGGTTTAACATTGTTTTTTATCAAATCTTCACGATAAAATTTACCTACTTCATCACTACCTATCTTGCCAATAAATGCAGCCTTACCGCCCAATTGAGCAATAGTTGCCACAGTATTAGAAGCACTACCACCTGCTACAAGATGCTTGCGTACAGAGATAAAACGCAATTGAATTTTCTCCAATTGTTCGGCGGTTATGAGATTCATACTTCCTTTTGGAAAACCAATTTCACGGAGATCCTCTTCTGATACTTGTAGTAGAATATCCGTCAAAGCATTTCCTAAACCTAAAACTCGTTTCATTTTGTATATTGAGGTTAAAATTTACTATTTTTAAGGCAATTTTGATGTTTTTTTAGCGTAAAATCAAAATTTTCTGCAAAGATAGTAATTTTTTTTTAAAAAAACTTGCTTATATAAAAAAAAAGTAGTAATTTTGCACCCGATTTCAAAACCGAGGTGTTTTTTGATGTCAAAAATACTGCTTCCTTAGCTCAGTCGGTTAGAGCATCTGACTGTTAATCAGGGGGTCCAAGGTTCAAGTCCTTGAGGGAGCGCGAGTGTGATGAATAAATTAGTCATCACACTTTTTTTTATTACTATCTTTTATTTCGTTATAGTTTTATATCACACAAACTCACTTTTTTTACTAATTAATAATCTATATTGTAAATTGATTTATCAAAACAAAAAAAGAAAACTTACTTCTTTAATTATAAAAATGGAATTAATTAAAGATTCCTTTATTATTATTGGGCGTGGATAATGTGGAAAACTTCTGTATTCGGATATAATTGAGGGGGTTATACCGATGAAAAAACAGAAATGGATTGTTGATAAATTTGATAAGTAGGGGATATCAAAGTTCATCAACAAGCGAAATCCGTGATTGTTGATAACTTGTTTATAACCACTTTTTCAGTTTGAAAATCAACAAGATAGCCAGTGTAAAAACTATCATCAAGCCTATGGCAAACGGATAGCCAATTTTCCACCCGAGTTCAGGCATAAACTCGAAGTTCATACCGTACATACTTGCAATAAGGGTTGGTGGGAGGAATACCACATTCACCACAGTGAAGATCTTGATAATCTTGTTCTGCTCGATGTTAACAAGACCGAGGAAGGTATCCTGGAGGTAGTCCAAACGGTCGAAACCAAATCGTGTATAATCGAACAGTGAGTTGATATCCTTGATGATCATTGTGAGGCGAGGTTGCAGCTCCGTAGGGAAGAAGTCGCACTTGAGGAAGTTGCTGATCACGCGTTGTTTATCCATGATGTTCTGACGGATGATGGTGACTTTTTCCTGCAAGTCTTTGATTTGGATAAGTACCTCTTCGTCCACATGGTCTTTGGCGTTGATTTCACCAGAAAGTTTGGTGATAAGGTCGGTGGTATCCTCAATCAAGTCCGCATCTTTTTCGACACGCGTTTCCATAAGAGAGACGAGCACATGGTAGCCGGTTGGGAAGTTGCGGGTGTTCATGAGCATCTTCTTAACAGTCTCGTTGAAGCTGGCGAGTTCCACATCGCGGGTAGTGACGAGGATGCTGTTTTTAAGGATGAAGTTGACAGGTTCTACCTCGAAGTTATCGCGGAGGAAGTTGGAGTTAGCCACGATGGAATCGTCGGTTTGGATATAACGAGACGACATCTCGATCTCTTCCATCTCTTCATCCTCCTGGATGTCGATTTTGAGGAAGTCCTCGAGTACGCCCTCAGTCTTGTCGCTTACATCAAGCAGGTCGATCCAGATAATGTCTTTCTTGTCAAGACTATTGAGGATATTGACGCTGCGTCCTACTTTGATTCTGTCTTGTTTATCTTTATCTCTATAGAATATCTTTAACTCTGCCATGATTCGTTTCGGCAATCGAAACGAATAGACCGCCCCTTAGGCTGTTAGACCGCTACGCTGTTAGATCGTTTCACTGTCGGAACGCTCGTTACAACTCGCTGTCAGATACCTGGTCTATCTCGTTCGTATATTCTCTATGCCGTGAGAGGTTTTAAGGGTGATTAGATTGAATTAGTTTTGTGAGGGAGATAAACTCCTCGACGCTTAGTTGTTCAGGGCGCTTCGTGAAGATTGGGTCGTTGAGCAGAGGGTTTTCTTTGCCGACGATGCCCATCAACGAATTGCGCATCTGCTTTCGACGCTGGTTGAAGGCGGTCTTGACCACGGTCTTAAAGAGCGCTTCGTCGCAGCCCAGTCCTTGGCGATTATTGCGCGTCATGCGAATAACCGCCGATTTGACTTTCGGCGGCGGATTGAACACATGTTCGTCCACCGTAAAAAGATATTCTATATCGTAATACGCTTGCAGCAGCACGCTGAGAATGCCGTATGCCTTCTTGCCTGGCTTAGAGGCAATACGCTCTGCTACTTCCTTCTGGATCATACCCGAACAGATAGGGATACGGTCCTTATTATCAAGAACTTTGAAGAAGATTTGACTGCTGATATTATACGGATAGTTGCCTATCACGCAAAACTCACCGTCAGGGTAAATGATATTGAGATCGAGTTTGAGAAAGTCGCCCTCGATGAGATGCAGTTCGGGATACCACTCCTTGAGATACACCACACTCTCCCTATCGATTTCGATAGCGGTAGTCTGGAGATTAGGGTTTTTAAGGAGATACTGCGTGAGCACACCCATACCTGGTCCTATCTCTAAGACATGACCGCTTGGGATGGTTTCAGCAATTCGTTGGGCGACACTCAGGTCCTTCAAGAAGTGCTGACCTAAAAACTTCTTGGCACGTACTTGTTGCATTTTGTTGGTGATAGTCGTCCATATTTATCGATTAATATTTGCTCAGTTGCAAAATTTTTACTACTTTTGCACGCTGATTTAGTTTTCGGCTGCAAAAGTACGATTTTTTTTTGATAAATGCAAACAATATCACAAATAATAACTAAAATCATCGATTTTTTCTATCGACCTTTTAGTAAATATGTCCCACAACAGCTATTTCGCTATGCTGCTTGCGGCGGTGGCAATATGGTGCTGGACTGGGTGCTGTACTTTGTGGTATATAACTTTGTGGTAGGACATGAGTTGGTGTATATCACCCTGCCTTTCGTCTCTCAAATTTGCCTCACGCCGCATATAATGTCCTTGCTGATTGTCTTCCCAATCACGTTGCTGACGGGCTTTTGGCTGAATAAATACGTGACTTTCACGCAATCTTCCCTTCGCGGCTACAAGCAGCTATGGCGATATATATTGATTGTGGTGGTAAACTTGTTGGTGAATTATTTCGGACTGAAACTTTTGGTGGAAGTATGTGGTGTTTACCCTACTCCTTCGAAGATGATAATAACTATTATCACGGTGATTATCAGTTTCTTTGG
>JAFZGC010000011.1 GCA_017555595.1 Paludibacteraceae bacterium
CTTCAAGTTCTAACCGATATTCCCCTACGAACCTTACAGCGAGAAATAAATGAACTGATAGAACTTGGGGCACTCGATAAAGGAGGAACAAGAAAAAATATTATTTGGACTATAAAGAACATCTAAAAGTAACCAAGTGCAGGGCGAAAATGGTAACCAAGTAACTAAGTCGAATAGTAAAAGTAACCAAGTACCGAGTGAAAAGTAACCAAGACGTTCTAAAATACTGAAGTGGCAAGAGACTCAAGAAATAGGAGTTTGAACTAACCCCCAAATAACAGAACCCGTCAGCATCCCGTAAGAACTGCTGGCGGGTCGCGTTATCCTGAGCATAGACTTTATCCACTATCAAAGTAACAATAAGTTGCCTTGATGTATGCTATCCCATCTTGCCTGTCAAGTAGGCTTTGGTGCGTTCATCGGCAGGGTTTGAGAACATCGTTGCAGTATCTCCATACTCGACTAGTTCTCCCAAGTACATAAACATAGACTTTGACGAGATACGCATTGCCTGTCCCATATTATGAGTAACAATAAGGATGGTTACTTCCTTTTGAAGTTCCTGCATCAGTTCCTCGATATGGGCGGTTGCAATCGGGTCAAGAGCCGAGGTCGGCTCGTCCATCAGAAGTACATCGGGTTTCATTGCCAAGGCACGGGCAATACACAATCGCTGTTGCTGACCGCCAGATAAGAATGTACCCTTTTTATTCAGAACATCTTTAACCTCATCCCACAGCGCAACACTTTTCAGGCATCGTTCAACTGTGGCATCTTTCTCGGTTTTTGAGAGTTTAATTCCATTGAGTGCATATCCCGAAAGGACATTGTCGTAGATGCTCATCGTGGGGAATGGTGCAGGACGCTGAAAGACCATACCAACACGACGACGCACATCAATAGGCTCCATTGAGAGTATGTTTTCTCCACCCAGCAATATTTCGCCATCCACTCGGATATTGGGATAGAGGTTGTGCATAAGGTTTACGGCACGCAATAGTGTCGATTTACCACATCCTGAAGGCCCCATAATGGCGGTAATGGTGTTTCTGTCGATGGCTGCCGATACATATTTCACCGCCATCGTCTGCTTGGTATATGATACACAAGTCTTATTAAATTCAAGTATAGGTGTTACTGATTCCATTTCTTTGCAAGATATTTAGCTGTAAGATTCAATGTAAGAACAAATAATAACAAAAAGAGTGACGCACCCCAAATCAGTTCTTGCAGGTTGGGGTCATTAAAGAACTCCCATATAAGCAGAGGCACGGCTGAAATGGGTTTGTCAATCGCAAAGCGAATGAACGAACAGCCGAGTGCGGTAAACATCAGCGGAGCAGTTTCGCCAATAACGCGCGATATAGCGAGCAACACACCCGTAAAAATGCCTCCAAAAGCGGCAGGGAGTTGAACTTTCAGCATTACACGAGCACGGTTGCCACCAAGAGCCAAACCAGCCTCTTTGAGTGATTGGGGTAATATTTTCAAGGTCTCTTCCGTTGAACGTATGATGAGAGGGAGCATCATAATGAACAGTGCGACACTACCCGCAATAGCCGAGTAGCCTTTCATAGGAACCACTACCCATATATAGGTTACAATACCGATAATTACGGATGGTGTTCCCTGTAACAGGTCGGTGAGATAACTTACGACCTGAGCAAATTTGTTTTTGGGATTCTCCGCAAGGAATGCACCACACAAAATACCCGTTGGAACAGCCACAACAGCTGCCATACCAAGCATTATCATCGTACCGATAATTCCGTTTGCAATACCACCGGGTATAGGTTCTCCTGCTTCGATTGCTTTCATTGCCTTATATGCGGTCGGGGTAGGCTCGGTAAAGAATGACCACGAAAGTTGGTCATAACCACGAAGTAGCACCTCACCCAAAATGGCAAACAGTGGAACTGCTGTGAGCGCTGCAAACAGACATACCACCCACAACATCGCTTTATCCTTTGCCAAACGATTCGTTATTTTTATTGTAGTCATAGTCTAAGATATTCTTGCACGTTTAATCATCATTTTACCTATCATATTGATTATTGCCGTAATCAGGAACAGTACAAGGCCTATGGCAATCAAGGAAGAGAAACGCAAATCAGAGGCTTCGCCAAATTGGTTGGCAATAATGGATGCCATCGAATTTCCTGTCGATGTAATAGATTCTGGTATATTGTTGGTATTGCCGATAAGCATTGTGACAGTCATTGTTTCGCCCAATGCACGTCCAATCGCCAAAATGTATGAGGAGAATATACCCGAACCTGCAACAGGGAATACCACTTTGCGAATAACCTCGGCACGAGTCGCCCCCAAGCTGTATGCTCCCTCTTTAAGATCATTGGGAACCATCTTGATAAACTCAGCGCTTAATGATGCAGCATAAGGAACAATCATAATTGCCAGTACCAACGAAGCAGTCAATATACCTGAGCCTTGTGGTGAGATATTAAGTGCCATAATCAACGGTCGTAGCGTGTAGAATCCCCACAGACCATAGATAATAGAGGGAATGCCTGCCAGAAGGTCGGTGACGGTGCTCAATACTGATGCAACCTTTGTCCCTTTGAAATATTCTCCAACAAATAGTGCAACAGGCAGTGAGAACGGTATGCAGAAAATAAGTGCTAACAGGGTTGTCATCAGGGTACCTGTAATAAACGGTAACGCTCCATATAGCTCTGCTCCCTCTGTATAACTCCACTCTTTAGAGGTAAGGAACTTGAAAAATCCGAAATGTTCAAAAGCATCGTATGCGTCAGTGACGAGGGCGTAGATTACACCCCCGCACACTAACGGCATTACTAATGCAGCTACGAACAATAGGACTTTGTATATTTTATCGTTCATAGAAATATGTTTTATTGCAATATTGCCACCCCGTCATAAGTAACGGTCTTCAAATTAGTCAGACTCAACTCCTTCGCCTTCGCCGGCAGTGGTGCATAATGTACCTCTGATGTGATGCCCTGCGCCTCGTCAGAAAGAATATACTTCAGCAAATCGAGCGTTGCAACAGCCTGCTCTCTCGTGCGGTCAGAATAGTTCTGCTCCTTGTAGATTATCATCCAAGTAAAGGTTGAGATTGGATAAGCACCTGCGGCATCCGAATTGGTGATTGAGCAACGAGTATCGGAAGGAATCACACCTGACGCAGCTGCCGAAATGGTAGCCGATGATGGCAACACAAACTCACCTCGCTGATTTTGCACTCGTGCGTAAGGAATCTTCTGAGCAAAGGCATACTCCGAGCCTACATAACCGATAGTGTTTTTTGTCTGTTTGATGACACCTGCAACACCAGGATTACCTTTTGCTGCCTGTCCCGAAGGGAAATTCACCGACTTACCTGCACCATACTTCTCTTTCCACATAGGGCTTACCTTTGTCAAATAGTCGGTGAATACGAATGTAGTACCCGAACCATCTGAACGATACACTGGAATGATTGGCTCTGCGGGAAGTTTTACATCTGGATTTAATTCCGCCAAACGGGTGTCGTTCCACATCTTCACCTCTCCGGCAAAGATATCTGCAACAAGTTCTCCTGTGAGTTTCAACTCATTTACACCGTCAAGGTTGTAGGCAACAACCACAGCACCCATACAAGTAGGGATATGAACAACAGGAGCCATCTCTGCCATCTCCTTATCCGAGAGAAATGCATCACTACCTGCAAAATCTACAATCTTATCACGCAGGTTGCGGACACCACCACCTGAACCGATACCGCCGTATGCGACTTGGTCGCCATTTGCTTGTCCAAACTGCTCGAATACCACATTATAGAATGGTAGAGGGAATGTAGCACCTGCACCCGAAAGTTCCTGTGCCTTACGACCACCATTGTTTGTATTTCCACCACAAGCAACCATCGCAAGAGCAATACCTAATGTTATTACTGATGAAAAAAACTTTCTCATAATATTGTGTATTAAATGTTTATGTTATTAAAATCCGAAATAGCAATTAACATATGCTGAATAACCATTTTTAGCACCCTCTGCTTTTGGCATACTCATTCTGAAGTTAGGGGCTATCTTTACATACTTGCCGAGTTTGAATTGAGCACCAAGTATCGCTGCCGCTTCATCTTTATTGATGTTCCAATCATTTTTTGAGTACAAGTCATCAAATCGTGCGTAGATGTCTGCTATTTTAGATAACTTGGCCGAGGCAAAGATTGAGTAACCGTTTTGGTCTGCACCATCTGTGTATGAAGCATTCCACATCTGGTTATACTCTGCTCCAATCGTAAACTTCTCGTGCTTGTAACCCACAAATGCTGCAAGATTTGCAATATCCTTTTTGTTGTCTTCTCCGCTTTCGTTCAATCCTCCATATAGGCGAATCTGAAAGCCCTTGACAGGAGTCAGCGTTATACCCAAACCATAATTAAGACCGTCATTCTTCTGGATCTTCTTATATCCCTCACCATTCACGATGATAGCATCAGCAGATACCCAATCAGCAAACTTATAGGCTGCTGAGATACCCAAATCAGCACTGCTACCGAATTTATATTCATCCTGAAACGATTTCATTATATAACGGTATCCCCAGAACTTCTCTTGAAAGTTGAATTGTGTAGTTGAAATAAGACCACCGTTCAATGTTAAACCACCTTTCTTCCAAGATACCATCGCATTCTTGATGTAAGCAATACGCTGATAGTCCGAAACATCACTCGATTTGCCAATATCCATTACAGCCTTTGCCGAGAGACCATTGCCGAAGTTGTATTCGTAACCGAAATAACTGCGATCCAACTCAAAGCCTCGGTCATCATTCTCGGCTCCAAAACCTGTGTGGAAATTTCCGAACACCTGTACAATCGCTTTGCCCTTAGGCTCCTCTGTTTTGACATCCTGCGCTTGGGCAGTGATGCCGATGCAGGCTAAAAGACCTGCCAAGATTACTTTTGTTTTCATTTTCTTTTGTCTTTTAAATTTGACACTGCAAAAGTATCGGGATTACATTTCATAAATATTTCAAAAAAATTAGGCTTTCGTGAAATGCTGACTTGGAGCAAAATATTACATTTTCATTAAATCTCGTGTCGTATTGTCACCAGTTCGGATATTCTGAGTAATTTTGCACCCAAATGATATTATAAGGTATATGGCTACAAATCGTATATTGATAGTGGATGATGAGGAGACCCTATGTGAGGTTTTGAAACTGAATCTTGAGAATGAGGGTTATGATGTGGATATTGCCTTTAGTGCGGAACAGGCTCTTGGCTACAATCTGAAAGAGTATTCGCTAATATTGCTCGATATTATGATGGGGGAAATTAGCGGCATCAAGATGGCAAAGATGTTAAAAGCCGATGTAGATACAGCTGACATTCCTATTATATTCTGTACGGCCCGCGACACTGAGGATGATATGATAATGGGGCTGAATCTTGGTGCAGATGACTATATTATGAAACCCTACACCGTTCGTAATGTGATTGCCCGCGTAAAGAGTGTTTTACGCCGTACTACAACGCATAAAGTAGCGGCTACTCCCACAGAGAAAATAAATGTCTTGCAGGTGGAGGGATTGAAAATTGACCTTGAATTTAAGCGTTGCACGGTGGATGGCGAAGAGGTAAAACTCGCCCGAAAGGAGTTTGAACTGTTGGTATATTTAGTAAAGCATCGTGGAAAGATATGTTCACGCGATCAGATACTCAGTCGGGTGTGGAGCGACGAGGTGGTCGTATTAGACCGTACAATTGATGTAAATATCACCCGTTTACGCTCAAAAATTGGAACGTACGGTTCATACATTGTAACTCGTTCAGGTTTTGGCTATGGCTTCCGAGATTAAAATATCATTCCACAAACGGTTGTTTCTGATGTTGCTCGCTTTCTCGTGGGCAATTGTACTCTGTTTTATTGGATTTCAATACCTGCGTGAGAAAGAGTATAAATCAGAGTTTTTGAATGCTCAACTACAACAATACAACCGCCATCTGCTCGAAACCGTGGAGGAAGGACTACCATATGAGGATTATATCGCAACACACGATAAGCCTTTTGATGAGTTACGAATTTCGATTATCGCTCTTTCGGGTGCTGTGGTTTACGACAATACCATATCGCTCGATTCACTTGATAACCATCGTAATCGTCCAGAGGTGGCAAACGCTTTGGCTAATGGCGAAGGGTTTAACATCAGCCGACAATCGGCAAGCGATGGGCGTGAGTATTTCTACTCTGCTACAAGAGGTGAACGAGTCATTATCCGAACAGCTATTCCATATTCCGGCACATTGCAAGACCTGCTTGAGGCTGATTGGTCATTTCTTATGATTATGGTTTCCATAAGTTTTGTAATGAGTGTTCTCGCATATTTCACCACTCGGAAACTTGGTAAAGATATTGAGCGAGTCAATCGTTATGAAGCAGAGCAGGAAAGGAATCGTTTGAAACGACAACTCACCAACAATATCAACCACGAACTAAAAACACCTGTTGCCTCAATTCAGGTATGCCTTGAAACGCTATTGTCAGGGATTAGTTTGAGCGAAAAAAAACGTCAGGAACTGATAGAGCGTTGCTATACACACAATGAGCGTCTGCGCCGTCTGCTCAATGATGTCTCGCTAATTACCAGAATGGAGGATGGCAGTGGGTTGATTAACCGAGAGCGTGTTATTATAAACAACATCATAAAAGAGGTAGCAGAAGGATTAGAAGTAATGCCTGAAGAGGAACGCCTAACGCTACACACAGATTTTTGTGACGAGGTAGCAATAGAAGGTAATACATCATTGATAGGCTCCATTTTTAGCAACCTTACAGAAAACGCTATTGCTTATTCCGAAGGTAAGAACATATATATCACCCTACTTGAAAACAGTGATGAACAGTGTTGCATATGTTTCGAGGATGACGGTAAAGGTGTTAGTTCAAATCAACTTCCACGCCTATTTGAGCGATTCTATCGCGTAGATAAGGGACGCTCCCGTCAAAAAGGCGGCACGGGGCTTGGTCTTGCCATCGTGAAACACGCTGTTCAGTTCCACGGTGGTACAATCACCGCCACAAATCGCCCAAATGGAGGTTTGCGCTTTGATTTTACATTACGAAAAAATATAAAATCGCCTAATAATTAAGGTGATTAACAAACTTCATTTGCTCAAGATCTTAATTTCAAAGAACTTTATGAAGTATTTTGTTCACGTGTCGTTTATCCCCTTTTGTCGGATGCAAAGGTAGCCAAACCTCTTTTAGAATAAGAAAAGGTCAAGCGGTAAACCGTTTGGAGCAGTTTCTTCCTCCGTTGGAGAGTAAACGGCTCCAAAACCTTTTCCTATTCATCGGCTTGGCTTGAATCTGCATCCGGCAACGGAGATAAACGACTGACGAAATAGTAGAA
>JAFZGC010000085.1 GCA_017555595.1 Paludibacteraceae bacterium
GACCTCGGCAACTACAAGATCGAGGCGCAACTCGACGAGCATTATATCGACCGTGTAGCGGCAGGCTTAGAGGCGACTTTCGAGCGTCGTGATGAGCAGTTCCGTGCAGTGGTGCGCAAGGTATATCCAGAGGTGCGCAATGGTAAGTTCCGTGCCGACCTGAAGTTCGTGGGTGCACAGCCCGACAATATCCGCAGCGGTCAAACATATTACCTCAATCTGCAATTGGGCGAGTCAGAACAGGCCTTGCTTATCCCTCGTGGCGCATTCTTCCAGACCACAGGCGGACGATGGATCTATGTGATGGATGCGGATGGCAAGGGTGCTACTCGCCGAGATATTCGCCTCAGTCGCCAAAATCCGCAGTACTACGAAGTCATCGAAGGCCTCCACCCCGGCGACCGTGTCATTATCTCAGGCTACGAGAAATTTGGCAATAGCGAGAAATTGAAGTTCTAATAGGAGAAAAAACGAGTAAAAAGTATATTTTATTAGACTTTTATTTGCATATATCATAAAAAAGTACTACCTTTGCAGCGGAAAGTATGATATAATAAACTTTGTAATGCTATGGATATACCTACAATCTTAAAAGAAAGGCGTGCTACGCTCAATGTTTCGCAACAAGAATTGAGCGAAATGGCTGGTGTGAGCCTTGCCACTATCAAAGATTTAGAGCGTGGTGTTGGCAATCCTTCACTGAAAACACTGGAGCGTATTGCCGTGGTGTTGGGATTGGAACTCACATTAACTCGTAAACAAGCATTTTAAGGATAGCTTATGAAACGCGCATTGGATATATATTGGAACAATCAGTTGGTAGGGCGATTAGAACAGATCGGCTCGCTCTATCGCTTTACATACGATTCTGCGTATGCACAATCATCCTATCATCCAGTTAGTTTAACCCTTCCAAAGAAGCAAATTACCTATGAAAGTCCTATACTTTTTCCGTGCTTTAGTAATTTACTGCCCGAAGGTGTTAATCGTGACACAATCTGTCTCCGTCATCGCATAGATAAACGAGATTCTTTTGGATTGTTAATGTTATTTGCAGGAAAAGGAGTTATTGGTAATTTGGAATTTAGACTTGTTTGATTATGTATAATATTCATTGTTGTCCCAGTTTATTATCAGAGGGTTATATCGCATATTGCCCTGCTGCGGTGCGCCACTTATTTGATGGCAAAAAAGTATCTCCTTATTTGGATTTTGCTACAGAAGATGAAGAGGATTTGGCAGCTATAAGCGAGAGTATGGATGTACTCAGCATCTCTGGAGCACAAGAGAAATATGCTGCATGTATCAAGACCAACAAAATAAGTTTATCTACGGAAGGAGACCTTACTACCCATATTATCAAGCCTGCGCCTCTTGCTAAAATCAATCACCGCAAACAAATCCCTGCTAATGAGCATTTGACTATGCAAATCGCCAAGCAGGTATATGGCATAGACACCGCAGATAATGGACTTTGTTTTTCATCAGACGACCAAGTGGTGTATATCACAAAGCGTTATGATGTTCAAGCCAATGGTACTAAATTGCGCCAAGAGGATTTCTGTGCTTTGATGGGGCGTTCAGAGGAAACGGATGGAAAAGACTTTAAGTATCAAGGTAGTTACGAAGATATGGCGAACATCATCAAACGCTATATTCCTGCTTGGCCAGTAGCATTAGAGCGCTTTTTCCGCTTGGTGGTATTCAATTATATATTTGCTAATGGTGATGCCCACTTGAAGAATTTTTCTGTGCTGTATCTCGAAGATGGTGACTTACAGTTGGCACCAGCTTACGACCTTATCAATACGCATATTCATCTTGATGATAGTGATTTTGCGATGCGTGACGGATTGTCTCCTAATTTAGAGAAAAGTGATTCCTACGAACACACAGGTCATCCCTGCCAAGATGATTTCCGTCGCTTTGGCTTGCAGATAGGACTATCGTCCAAGCGTGTGGAGGCAGTGTTGAAACCCTTTATGACATTCCCAGACCAAGTGCAAGACCTGATTGATAAGAGCTATTTTGCAGATGACAAACTAAAGCGCACATATTGGCGCACTATTGAAGAAAGGCGTCAGCGATTTGTGAGAGAAGCGTAAATAAACGAGGATATGTCAACCGACATATCCTCGCTGTTTATATTTCGGCAAATTTTGTGCTACAAGCATGACTTATTAGGGTAACGAATAGTGTGGTTATTGTACGGTTATTGTTTGGTTATTGTGTGGTGCAAGCAGGGAAAATTATAACAAAAGAGAGTGCGTCGAAATGACACACCCTCTCGTGATGAAAAACAAGTCCTACTTTATCAAATTGACATCTTGATAAGAGGTTTCTTATTGCAACTTAAACGAAATTGGCAAAGCGAATTGTACGCGGACAGAATCACTGTCTTGCTTGCCCGCAGTCCATTTAGGCATATTCAATACCACACGCAGTGCTTCTATATCTAATAACTGATAACCACTACTCTTTAATACCTTTGCTTCGTTGATAGAGCCGTCTTTCTCTACAACCAATTCACAAAGAACGGTACCCTCCCATTTGTTTTCTTTTGCTTTGGATGGATATTGAATGTTATCACTTAGATATTTCATCAACTCATCCATACCACCTGGAAATTCAGGCATTTGCACGCGTTGAGGTATATCTTCGGGCGCAATCTCTTCCTCAACTGCTTCTGGAACTTCCGCTACCGCCTCTTCCACCACAACGACTTCCTCTGCAGGCGTGGTTTGTTGCTTTTCTGCTGTTTTGTTGCATGCTACACATACGGCAGCTGCCATCAAGATTAATGCTAACTTTTTCATAACTCTGTATTTAATTGGTTAATAACTATTTCAAATTCAGGCAGTTCAATGGCTGATTCAAAGTCCGTGTAACAGAACTCTGGCAGTTCCACAACTTGCTTGACTGTTTTGGTTTTGTTGTCTTCAAAGTGTGCCGTTACTTGCTCTTTGAAATTCGAGTTTACTTGTATGCCCAATCCGATAATAATACCTGCAACAGCGGCGGCAGGCGTAGTGACCCAAAGTAATGAGCGATCGCGTCTGCGTGGATTGACTGCAGAGCGTAAATGCTTGGTTGTCTGTGCGTATCGGTGTTTGCCGAACGCAGATAATTGTGATTCAAAATTACGCATAGTCTTCTAATTTTTTTCGTAGTTTGAGGATTAGTGTATGTAGGCGCGATTTCACTGTCCCTTCGGGAATATGGATAATCGCTGCAATCTCTTTTATGGACAACTCATCCGTAAAGCGGAGGTCAAATAGCAGTTGTTCTGGAGCGGAGAACAGATTCAATTCTTTGGTCAATGCCTCAAATAGTCGCTCGTTGTCTATTTGTAATGCGGTGTCGTCTTCTTGCGCTTCTTCCGTTGTTGCTATCACATCTTCTGCATAAAGTGCTTGATAATCAATATCGCGATAGGTGTTGCGGAGCAGATTGAATGCAATAGTAAAGAGCCATGGACGAAACTTTTGAGTTGTTTGGTATTGTGTACTGGCGTTCCAAAGCTGCATGAATAGGTCTTGCGTCAGGTCTTCTGTCATATAGGCATTGCCACCTGTGCGACGGAAGAAAAAGTTTTGCATAGCAGGCATATAGCGTTGCCACAGTTCATCAAATGCCTTTTCCTCTCGGCATTGCACCAGTCGCATCAATTCCTCATCAGAAATACTTTTATATGGTCGCCAAAATGTAATCATTTTCATTTGCTTTTCACTAATGCATACACACGAATTAGAAAAAGGTTCATTTCTCGGAGCAAAATTACTACATTTTTTTGAATTGAGCAAATCATAATTAACCTCCCCCTGTCAAATCCCTTTACACTCAATTGTAAAGTTTCTTTACACTCTCGTAAATGGAAAAAATCACAATTACCAAGTAATCAGCAGATTACATATTTTGGCACGGGGTTTGCTTATATATTATTAAGAACGCGCAAGCGAGCTGCTAGATATACACCCAATAACAAGTAAATAGAAAACAACAACAATATGAAATCCTTTCTTAATTTCCTCAAGCAAAACAAACTCTACACCTTTATTGAGGTGGTAGGTATGGCTATTGCGTTGGCGTTTGTCATCTTCATCGCCACATTCGTGACCTCGCAACTCACACGAGACAACGAAGTCAAAGGGCGCAATGTCTATGTCAGTCGCTCCGAACGCTTGTTTATCGGTTGCGGCACCATTAAAGAGCAACTCGACGGACGCTTCTCCGAAGTGCAGTCCATCTGTCGTATGTTCGATACAGAAATCTTCGGCGGTATCGAAATGAGCATGCGCTATACGACTACCACAGGGCACTCTTCTACCAGCAATGACGACCGTGCGGATGCGTTAGTAGTGGATGAGAATTTCTTCCAAATACTGCCTTACCCACTGCTCGAAGGCACAGCCGAGTCCGTACTTGCCACTACACAATCGGTGGTAATCAGTGAGTCGTTTGCGCGTATCTTCTCGCCCAATGAGAATCCCATGGGCAAGACCATAGAGATATATGTGGAAGGCAATATTGCTACACTCACTGTGTCGGGCGTGTTTCGTGACATTACCAATAGCGTCATTCGCTCGCCTAAAATCATCTACCGCATTGACCTAC
>JAFZGC010000086.1 GCA_017555595.1 Paludibacteraceae bacterium
ACGTAATCCGAAACTGTTTACTTACGGACTGAACGGACAAGCCTGTTTGAAGCAATTTTAACGCCTCCATTTTTAACTCTAATGACACTTTTGGTCTCATAATTAAGAACTTAATGTGTCCAAAAAATGGGGGTCAATACACCCTATGTGATTTACGGGGTATTCATTGGATATTCGTGGGGTATTCACGGAGTATTCATATGTATCGGTTATGTATCGGTTATGTATCGGTTATGCGTCGGTTATGTGTCGGAACATTTTGCGCGCGATGGGGTTCCTAATTCAAAATTCGTGCAAAGCACTTGTGCATGTGCGGATTTTTGTGTACCTTTGCACGGAATTTGGAAAATTGCGCGGATTTGAAGAGACAAAAATTACTCAAAATTTGATTCGAAAATTAACAAAAATTATTATTTCAAAACCAAAATTGCAGTTTATTAGAGTATATTAACCAAAATTTAAGAAAAAGATAATGAAACGAATATTCTTTTTAGGGATCTTTTTGGCGGCTTGTGTGTTGGGCGCAAAGGCAGATAAGACTTGGGCGCAGTATGAGCGATATGCTGCTCAAAATGATTCTATAATTACCGATGAAATCGGGGAAAATCGCAAGAAAATGAAACGCCCAGAAGCGGTGTTGATGGGTAATTCGATTACCGATAATTGGGCTAAGTTCCACCCAGAGTTTTTTGCGGAAAACAACTTTGTGGGACGCGGAATAAGTGGACAAGTGACGGCGCAAATGTTGAGCCGTTTTCAGGCAGATGTGATTGCATTGAATCCGAAAAAAGTGATTATCATGGCGGGTACGAATGATATAGCGATGAACAATGGCTATATTTCGCATGAGCAGATATTACAAAATATACAATCCATGTGTGAGTTGGCAAAGCATAATCGTATCAAACCAATTCTTTGTTCGGTTTTGCCTGCTGCGGCGTTTAGATGGCGTCCGAACATGACACCAGCGGAAGATATAAAGCAATTGAACGAAATGATAAAAGCATATGCTAAATCCAATAGGATCAAGTATATAGACTATCATTCAGCGTTGGTAGATGAACACGGAGGATTGCCAAAGAAATACGCTGCGGACGGTGTGCATCCTAACATGGATGGCTATGCAATCATGGAGAGTATCCTGCTCAAATCCTTGTAGCTGCGTGTGTTTTTAATGTTTTTTGATGATTTTTACTGAAACGTTTGCATTATTCAAAAAAAAGTAGTAACTTTGCAGGCGAATTGGGATAGCCTGCGTTGCGCCCTTGTGCGCGTGAGATGCAAATCCGTGTTTTAATACCTACGAAAAATCATGAAAAAACGTGCCTTCTTATTATGTCTTGCATTAGCAACCGTTGTAGCCAATGCTGCTAATTTGAACGTATATGCCTCTGGTCTGAAAGTCACGGGCATGACGGACGACAGACAGCTGTCTATCTCCTATTTTCTCAACGCACCAGCAGACGAGGTAGAGTTTCAGTTGTTGAATGGCGTAACGAAAGAGGTGGAACGCACCATCGCATTATCGGGAAAAGCCAAAGGTGTGAACACGGCGGTGATTGACCTGTCGGACGAGGTAGATGCGCATTATACTTGGGCTATCAAGGCTACTAGCAATGAGAAGGTAGAAACGCCAACTCTTGTAGGTGGGGGTGTAAGGTCTGATGAGCGTTTTAACTTTTATACTCCAGCAGGTTTGGCAGTGGATAATAATCCGAATAGTCCTTATTTCGGACGAATTTATGTCACAGAAGCACGTAACGCAACAACTACCTATGGCAAAACAACTGGTCACGCAAGGAAACAAGGTATCCATATTTTTGGAGCGGATTTGTCGGATGTGACCAACCAAGGGCTTGAACCATATACGGGTCGTGTTGATTGGAATGAGAATACGGAAGGGACAACTAATGGTTTTCTAAATGCATTGTATGGTCCTGCACGCATCACAATAGATGACGAAGGGTATGTGTATATATGCGACAATGGTCCTGTAACAGATGGAACATCGGGCGTGTGGCGCATGAATCCTGCTGACCCTGCGGCGGACTTCAAAGATGTGCTAAATACAATGAAGGGCGGAGTGCAGCAAATAAAGCGCGGAACGCTTTACAAGCGTATCAATTCAGCTGTGGTGATAGGTACGGGGCGAGAAAAGAAGTTGATTGCAATTGATAATGTGGGTGATGGCAGTGAGGGTAACTCTAAACTTGTGAGTATTCCGTTGGATGTAGATGAATTGGTGCAAACAGTAGAGGCAACTGATTTGTTGAATTTGTATAAAGAAGGAATTGTGAATGCACACAATACGATTGTACGAGGTGCTTATAATGATTTGTGGATATTTCAGTATCGAAATAGCATAAATGCTGATGGAATAGGAATATTGCATATCAATGAGAAAGGTGAAATAGATGTCAGGCAAGGGCAACAATACAACCGCCGTGGTAGTGGAGCGATAAGTCCTGATGGCAATTGGTTTGCTTATAATGGTTATGCAAACTCGGTAATTCGTATAATTCCTGTTACATATGATGCCGACAAGAAACCAACAGTGAATTTTAACAATGAACTAACAATATCGTGGGGAGAAAGTATCAACAACAAATATGTGGACGGTATAGCGTTTGATGTGGCAGGAAACCTCTATTTTGCTAGTGCAACCAGCGAATGGTTTTATGCTTACGCCTTGCCAAAAGCGGAGAATACCCATACAACCATTGCTCCTGAAAATCAACAGATTCGCATAGCTACACCACGCATTATGGCATACAACCTCCGCATGGAACGAATAGAGAACAAATACCACTTCTCGTTCTATGCCAATTCGGATGCGACAGAGGCGAAGTTGTTGTTCTATAATATCGATGATGACGACGATGATAGCAATGACCTGTTGGCTGGCGAGTTGCCAATAACTGTGGTAAAAGGAGAGAATAAGTTTGAATTCTTAACCCATGAGATTCCTGCTGCCAAAGACAACTATACCGAAATGCGTTGGGCAGTCCAATTGACAGGTAAGCAGAATACTTGTTTTGGCGAGGTATATCATTCGGATAAGGTGCTCAGTCGTGCCCATGCGGTGATAGATAATAGCCCCGAGTCGGATTTCTTTGGGCGTATATACGTTGGTAACCGAATAGGTATTGGAAATGGTGAGGTGTATGTGATGAATTATGATTACTCTACCATTTTGGCAGGTGGTTTGTGCGGTATGACGCAATTGAATTCGGCGGCACGCCCTGCGGTGGACGCTGAGGGTTGGATCTATTGGGCAGATTTTGGCGATACGCATAGTGGTTTGTGGGTAACTAATCCATATACTTTGACCTCTACTGAATCATTCTTCGATGGTACTGTGGATAATAGTACAGGCGTATGGAAGAACAAAAGTGGCGTGGTGATGGGTGGCTCGTCTTGCGGTGCGCATATCTATGGCGCAGGCAAAAACACCAAACTCTATCTGCTGAACGAGGACGGCACGCCAGGTAGTGCTGCGGCAAATACCGAATATTTGGTGTATCAGTTGGGACAAGAGGATGGAACGATTATTCGTAAGTGGAATACGGCACCTACAAAAAAAGTAGATATATTGGACGATAATGGTGCTAACTTCTCAATTGTAGGTACTAGTCGTGGCGCATGGGTGTGCCAAAATCGTACGCTGAACTACAACTTGAAGGATTCCTACTCTTTGCAGTTTTATGATAATAATGGAGTGCGCCAATACTGTTCTGATGAGAAAGCTATAATAATCAATGGCTCGTTTGGTGGTGGTATGGCGGTGTCTGCTGATGAGAGCCAATTGGCAATGGTAAATGGTAATGGAAATATCTTGCTCTTTGATGTGGCATGGCAAGGCGATGATCCTGCTTTGACGCTTAGAGCAACGTATCCAACCAATTTTGCAGCTATTAGTACGATGCATTTTGACTATGCGGGTAACTTGGTGGTAGCTGGTGGTTTGCATGGCTATGCGAATAATGGTATGTTCAACGACCTGCGTGTAGTGGTGTTCTCGCAACCTACGGATAATAATACGATTATCGTACCTGCGCAGAAAAAGCAAACACTTCATCGTGCCATATCGCTGTTAGACACAGAGGATAATACCGCGCTATTAGAGCAGTTTAAGGATAAATACGAGAATGTGTATGTGCTGCGCTCGTTGCGCGCAGGCATGTATAACACGCTATGCGTACCTCTTGATATTCCATCTTTGGAGGGAACAGCTTTGGCAAAGGATGAGGCAGATGTGTATGCCTATACCGAAGCCGATGTTACTACTGTTGGCAGCAGCCGAGAGATTATATTGGGCTTTTCTTATGTAGATGGCATGACGGCTGGTGTGCCTTATCTGGTAGAACCAGAGGCGGACATCGATCGTATGGAGTTTGAGTTTAGGAATGTACATATAGCAGCGACCGAACCTACCGAGGGTGTAACGTATGAGGGCATAACCTTCCGTGGTATATTAAAACCTGTGCAATTGACCGAAGGTGTGAAATCCATTTTGTTCCTTGTGAGCAATAACCAATTGGCTTGGTCAAATACTACGGCTAGTATGTATGGTATGCGTGGCTATTTCAATGTACCCGAAGAAGACTTGCAGGCATTGCGTGCCCGCGCCAATATAGTGCCTAGCCAATCTACCACCACCGATGTGGAGGAGGTGTTGTTCTCAGGCGATGAGGTGCAAAAGGTGTTGAATAATGGTGCTTTGTATATTGTTCGCGATGGGCAAGTATATACTATCTTAGGTGCAAAAGTAAAGTGATTGTAATAAAGTGATTGTAATAAATAGATAAATGAAAAAAAATCTTTCTTCTTTTTGCCTAATAGCATTCTTGCTGTTGGCATCGTCAGTATGTGCCGCTGGTTTAGATGGCAAAAAAATCTATGTTAACCCAGGACATGGTAGCTACGGCTGGGATGATCGTCCTCTATCTACCATTCCTTATCCCATTCTCAAGAAGGCAAATGGTACCTCATTGGGCATCCCTGATACTTGCGGTTTCTTTGAGTCCAACACCAATCTGCAAAAATGCTTGTACCTTGGAAAAAAGTTGGAACAATATGGTGCTGAAGTGACTTATTCTCACACCCAATGCGGTCCTTGGGATTATGAGAAAGTAGATGGAACCTATCCAAAATATTTCTTTTTCGAAGGAGATTGGAAAGGTAATAGTATCGCAGCGTGGCAAAATTGGGTTGTGGATTCTGCAACTTGGTATGGGGATCTAAACACAAATTCACCTTATAGATACTGCAAACACCCAGACATTCGTAAATACAATCGCATACCTACACTGATTGCACGAGAAGTCGGCGACTCTGTAGTCAGTGGATATGAGTTTGACTGCTTTATTTCGGTTCACTCTAATGCCCCTGGAAATGCAAGTGACAACATGACAAACTACCCTCTATTTCTGTATCGCGGATTTGACATGGAAAGTAGTAAAAACTCAGATGAATCAAAAAACCAAACCAACGACAATATTTCTTACTATTCTCCAGGTAGTTACGAAATGGCAGACGCAGCATGGAAGTATTGCTATGAATTATTAGAAGGAGTAGGAACACTTTGCCACCCCTATAGAGAAGAACCATCTGTGGATAAAAAATTTATTTCTGGAGATTTGGATTTTTACTATAGAGCAACAGCATATCCTGATGGCTTGCATGTAGATGCCGATACGCTCACTTTCGACGGAATAGAGTACTACTCTTACTTGGGCGTCATTCGCCACATGGTTCCAGGTTTCTTGGCAGAGGGCTACTACCACTCTTATGGTCCAGCACGCCACTGCGCATTGAACTACGACTATTGTCGTATGGAAGGTCTTGCATACTTCCGCGGAATAAGGGATTATTTTGGCGGAGCCCCAGAGACCGTCGGCTATATCTGCGGTGTGATTAAAGATAACAACACCCCAGCGCCAGACCACAAAGATTACCGTTACCTTGCGGGTTCACACGATCAATGGATGCCTTGCAATGGAGCAATCGTCATTCTTAAAAAGGACGGCAAAGAGGTTAAGCGCTATACTTGCGACTATAACTACAATGGCATCTTCGTCTTCTACGAACTTGAACCGGGAACCTATACCCTTGAATCGGAATACAACGGACTCACTTTCTCAGAAGTTGTAGAGGTAGAAGCCGACAAGACAACCTATTCGCGCCTCTATCCTACAACCACACCACACATCTGTGCCTATGACTTGAATGTAGAGCAAAATAGTGACTCCTATACTTTTAGTTTCTACGCTAACAGCACTGCGAAAAATGCCAACATTATTTTCTACAACAACGAGAAACAAGAGATAGGCCGCTACCCAATCTCCGCTACTAAAGGAGCAAACTCAATCACTCTTTCTACATTCAACCTCCCTGGCGATGCGGGACAAACCCTCTCGTGGGCAGTAGAACTAAACGGTAAAGAAATCACTGAGTTCGCTCTGGTTCATAGCGACAACTCGCTGGATATGCATACTACCTCTCAACTCTTCAATGCCGTAAACACCAACCCAATGTCTGATAAGTTTGGACATATCTATGTATTACACCGTGGTGGACGAAAAGGCAAGGAGGATGGTGCTGTTGATAACGGTCTTTGGGAATATGATTACTCTCTCGCTAAACAAAATGCACAAGCATACAAAGGTGGTAGTCCATTCGGTCACCCTACTCGTATGAGTATTGATGGCGAGGGTTGCCTATACATCTCCGACTGGTCGGATGCACAATCAGGTATTTATATTGCCAATACCGCTGACCTTACTCAGAACTTTACCCAATTCTTCCAAGGTACACGCCAAAATAATGGTTTGTTCAAGAATGGAAGTGTCTC
>JAFZGC010000087.1 GCA_017555595.1 Paludibacteraceae bacterium
CGTTATACATCTCGCTCGGACTCCAGAAATCAGCGTCCTCTGTGCTCGATAACCATACAAACATGCCACACAACACAGCACATAGGAGGACACCTATAAATACATTTACATTTTTGTTCATCTCTTTTTTATCTATATCTTAAATCAAACAAACTCATTTTCAACATCTTGTGTATCATCACACAACACAAGATTGACAATTCACATTGCCTATCAACACTTGTGGCTCCGAGCCAGAACTTTGTTTGATTGGATAAACCGAAAGAAACGAATTACCAGATATACAAAGCGCAGACCTCGAGTTGCTTATTCGCAGTTCGAGGCCTTCGCATTGCCCACCTAATAAATAAACAACAGGAAACCTACGCTGATATGACGATACAATACACCCTAGAACGGTGTATCGTACTATGAGTCATACCCATAGGCATCTACTGTTACTTTGGTTTTTATTAGGTTTCAAAAGTTGCGAAGTTTCGAACTACAAAACACAAAGCGCCAATAAACGCTATTAAAAATATGTCTAAATCCACCCCTTTTTAATCGAGAGACACTTCCCTCCAGCGCAGATTTGGGTGCAAAGGTAGTACAATTACTTTATATATCCAAATATTTTTACTATTTTTCTACAATTTTTTATCAAACACATACATTTTTTCACTACAGGCTACTAAAAACAAGGAATATCATAAAAAACAAAAATTTGTCAAAATTAGAACCAGACTTTGTCAAATTAAAGGGAAAGTAAATAATGGTACGAAGATGATAACGGTATGGTTTCGGTAGAGGCGGGGGAAAAGGTGTATAAATTGTCTTATTTCGCCCTAATAAAAAACAGGCGAGATTTCCTCGCCTGCTCTTGATTTTCTTTTATCTATCGTTTTAACAGTTGATAGTTAACAATTGACAAATATCTTCTCTTATTTCACGATGGCTTTAGCCTGTTCTCTCTCGCCGCGCACGAGGTAGATACCAGCTGGCAACGCGAACTGCATTTCGCTGGTGAGGTATTGGCTTGCCACCAACTGACCAGAGGTGTTGTAGATAGATACGTGTTGCGGTTGAACAGGTATCACGCCCAAACCTCCCGCAACAGTGTAAACCAACATATCATGACCACCATTTATCGTAGGTGTAGAGGTAGGTGTCTCATTTGCATCGCCATTATCCATTGGCTCATAGGTCACATCACCTGTCATCATATCAATGGAATTAATGCGACGAGGAGCGGAAGATGGGGTTGAAGCATTCAAGAGCACAAAACCTTGTGTAGGATCAATATATCCTGGATCGTTATCATCTGGAGCAGGAGTAAAGCGTTGATTTTCGCCCAAGTAATATGCTCCCATATTACTTATTTCTAACGAAGCGAAAGTTGGGTTTACACGAATCTCCGCATTACCTGGAGTAGCGGACATAGACGCAGAAATGGTAGAATGATAATTGGTACCCTCTATGGTTTGTGGACCTTTACCCACAAAGAGGATATACTTGCCTGTCCAGTAGTCCCAATTGTTATTACCATTGCCATCACCTTTCTCACGGTAGCCGTTGTACATGTATGGGAAATTGAGAGAATAAATCTCACCTTTCTTCATCACCACGCTATACTCTGTTTCGCCATGCGTTACTTTCTCCATTGTTTCAGGCAAATATTTCCAATCTGTAACGAAGCGACCTACCCACTCTCCCTTCTCTTCATCCCATTGAGCTTGTGGGTTCCATTCCCAAGTTCCAGATGAGCGTTGCACATAGTAGTTAGCCTTATCCCAGTTAGAGCCTGTAAAGTGATTTAGTTTAATCTTACCTTTAGCATTATTATTTTTAGCAAGCGTTACAGACCAATCATAATAGATACCATCCAATTTATTAACAGAATTCAAATAACCAATATTATAACAAAGCGCATAGAAAAAGTCCATATTAGATGCAGCTTGCATACTTATCGCCTCGTTCCAATTTGTCTTAGCTCTTTCTACCAATAAATCTTCCTTGTAAGTTTCTACTACATATACCTCGGAAATATCAAATGGAGGTGCAAATAAGAACCATTCGTCTGCTTTGACACTCATCAACATATATTGCTCTTGTTGAATCGTATAGGGGTCTTCATTCTCAACATCACTACTCCATCCTCTTGGAAATTCCACACCAGCTTGTGGAAGACCATCATATACTGGTGTTTGGTATTCTCCTGATATATCATCAATATATTCATCCAAAGTACCGTAGAGTATGTAGTTCGTTTGATAAATTGTATTGTTTTCTTTTCTATCCGATACCTCAATATTACCTCCCAAAGGTATTGTACCACCTGCTAACACTTCCGGTACGCACATCGCCCATGGCACATTAACCACTTCTTTTTGGAGTTCTTTATTAGTATATTGCGCCGGAATCATCAAGATTACGCTATCAGGTGCTTGTTTACCTTGATAAGGATTCAAACTGCTAATTCCATAAGGCGTTCTACCTGGTAAAGCATAGTACTCTCCTAAGGTTGATGGATGGGTTGCGTCCTCAGAGCCTGTATTCTGCTTATCGTTAGGAAAATTAATCACCGCAGTATGATATGGTTCTAACAAACTGTCTACAGCCACAGTCTCCAACACTAATCCATCACCATATTGATTGAGTGGAGAAGCACCCTTATTCTCTGATTTTGTACAACCAAAAGGTTCACAGTAGTAAGTACCACCATTGATTTTACTACTTGCTGGACATTTTAATGCATATTTGTGGTGATAATACGTTCCGTGCTTCGTCCACTCATCATTTGTCAGGGCATCTACATAGAACGAACCATCGTTGAAATTCACCTCACCACCCGATTGATCTGTTCCCAACCCATACATGGTAGCTTTGATACCCGACACTACTTTTTCATACTTACGGTAACCTACCGCAAAGGTACATAAGTAGTTATTCGAACCAGAAGGACGAGAGTTTTTCAAATAAATCTGACCACCATTGAAGTTCACTTTACCATTCTGATCATATAGATCAATACATGGAGCAGCAGTGTTGGTACGGATATCCAAAAAGCCATTAGTACGTACACTACCTGATGCGTTATCCGCCATTGAAGCTGGCCATACGTCGTCAATAGACAACTCCGTATATTTTTCACCATCGTCACTTAATAAAGTAATAGGGGAATTATATTGTCCTGCTCTCTGAACCATTGACATGCCCAAGAATGATACTTCCACTTTAATTGCACTACCTGTAGTACCAGTTAAGCGACTAGAATCACGCATATGGATAATAGGTTTAAACGGATTGCTGCTACTTGTAGAAGTTCCTTTGAAGCAGAACGATGCAGCAGTTCCTGCACAATAGAAAGTCGTTTGCAAACCAGAGAATGTTATCGTATCAGGTTTACTTGTATTTCCATTGTTACTCTTATAGCGAGCATGAAGACGTAAATCATCTATATACACATGTAATTTCTCGCCTGCACCACCAGTAAAACAGAACACTCCATTTTCATCTTTATTATTACCGCCACCAGTAGAAGCATAAGGACAATAACCAGTGAGGTAGACAGATGTAGCTCCTGAAATATCTGATATAGGTTTATTTGCCACATTCATGTTAGGAATAGTTTGTGTCAAATTGTAGCCGCCATTATCGTTATTGGTATAAATATAGCATGGAGTAATCGCATCAGATCCTTGAGTGTTGTTTGCTGGAGATATTTTATATCCTGTTTGACCAGATACAGTAGCAGCAGTCCCTGAAGTAGTCATACCAAAGATATACAATTTATCAAACAAAGGTACACCCGCAGGTGAGAAAGCGGCTTCGAGATTAATAGCACATTTTTTACGATAAGGAAAGGCACCATAAGTAGCATGTCCGTTTATATATATATCCGTACCTGTATAAAGTTCTAGATATGGGGTACCCGTTTGTGTAATTGTATTTAGATTTATCGTTACTTCATTAGAATATGCATAATATGTACCATCAACATTTATAGCTTTTAACACATATGTATTTTGCGCACTAGAAGAAGATATTCCTACTGTCATTGTAGTTGCGTTATCAACTAAGGTCGTATATTCACTAATTAAAGTATGTACGCCACCTTCTACTTGATATATCTCGTACACAGTCGCACATGGTACTTTCTCCCACGACAAATAATATGTATCCTTCAAGTTAGTACCACCTTCCAATACAGGAGATTGCATCTTCACATGTACTGTCATTTCTATGGATCCAGTAGTAATGCCACTCTCTCCATCGCGTGTATCGTTTCCTGTTGCAGTCAAGGTTGCAGTATGTATACCCAAGATATTTGTTGACAAAGCTTTAACTGTTAGCAAACCATCAGTTGCAGTATATGTAAAGATGCCATTTGGGTTGGTATCACCAAAATCATAGGTCAAATCAGAAACGTTTTGTTCAATCACATCCACCTTAGAAGTAGCTACTTGATTTGTAACCACATCACCAAAATTCAATGATTCTGGTTCAAAAGTAATAGCAGAAAAAAGTGGAATCTTACCATTACCAGTTAAAGTTGTATGAGTTGTATATTGCAATATTGGCGTACCACCATCTGCATCAGTATATATTACAGTCACTTCCAAATCTGCTTCATATGCTCTTTCTTCTGTAGGAGCGAAGCGAACCACGACATCTCCATTTTGGATATTCATAACCTCAAACGCAGAAGCATCTGCACCAGTGATATTCGCAGACCAAGTAGTACCATTAATTGCTGGAGCAGTTGGTGCTGGCATAGCAGCAGCAGGATTCTTAGCTGTTGCATACAATGCTACATCACTACTCTTTTTAGCACCAGTATATACAATACCAAAGTCAAAGTTTGTTGGAATAGAATATTGTGGAGTGTAATCCTCTACTACCTGAATAGCAACCGTTTTAAATGTGCCATTATTTTGTGGGTAGTTCGAACGTAATGTTACCGTACCATTGTATGTACCATGCACACCAGAAGCCGTACGAGTCACATTTATAACAGCTTTACCACTACGAGAATCATAGGAACCCAAAGTCGCTACAAAACCTTCACTTACCTCCAATGTATAATTAAGAAAATTAATATCGTTCTTAAGGTTAAAAGTTACTTGTCCTGTAGCAGAACCATTCGGATCAATAATCGTTCCTAAATCCAATGTTTCTTTATCCGCCCCTGTTACTTGTGGTTGCACCCAGTGAGCAGTAAGAGTAATTGTTTCTGTTTTGTTTTTTGCAGTATACTTAGCTATAAGACCTCCACTATAGTTTGGGCTTACAGAAAAAATATCAGTATAGTTATACTCCTTGAGATAAGCATAATCACCTTCCTTTCCTAAGTCTTCTATTGTATTACCACTATTATCTGTCCAATGTGAAAACACATAATCCACACTTTCAACATAAGTACTTAAATACATCGTAGTAGTAAACGCATGCTTACCGATCAGTAATGAAGCTATCTCACTTATACCACTGACTTTGTGATTTTCTTTTGTTACCGTTTGTTGTGGAAACGTATAGGAAGTGGTGCAGTCTTCTGCCCCAAAAGCAGAACAGACCGTTGTATAGGTTGTTATACCCGTAGCTGCAGGAGTAAATGCGGTTGTTGCCTTAGCTGTTAGAGTATAAGTAGACGTTGCTGCCCACATACTTCCAACTCCGAAGAGTACCATTACTAATGTTGACAATATTTTTTTCATAAGCTTTGTTGCGGCAGAGCCGCTATTTTTAAGTTGTTAATAATTCTATTTGGGGCGGCGGGGCCGCTTGTTGTTATCAGCCTACCCCCGACCCCTTCCTAAAAGAAGGGGAGTGATAGAAACTGATTATATGTTGTCGCCCGAGGGCGGTATCAAAATAGAATAAAAATAGAAATAGAGCCGTAAGCCCTATTTCATTTATGATAGCAGAAGATGTTGTAATCAAAAACTCCGCTTGTATCCGACGAGATGTGTGCTATGGTTTGAGACAGCCTATCGGAACCACTAACGTACCATCTTGCATCTGAAACGCCTTTTCACCAACCGCAGTCAACACCATGTGAAAAGCGGGTTCACCCACTTTATTTGTGTCTATTTTAGAGGCCAATTGCTGTAATTGCTGAGCTGCCATATTCACATTATCTTGACCACCTAACTTGATTTCTATCAAAGCATATCTACCATTGCGTAACTCCATCACCACATCACATTCCAACTCATCCTTATCTCGATAGTGATATACTTTGGCATCTAACGCATCTGCATATACTCGTAAGTCACGAATAGCCATCGCTTCGAATAGAAAACCAAAAGTTTTCAAATCGCTGATCAAATCCTTAGGGCTAATACCCATAGCCGCCACTGCGATACTGGGATCGACAAAATAGCGAGTTGGTGAAGTTCGAATAACGGTCTTAGAACGAAGATTGGTACTCCATGCTGGCATATCTTCAACAATGAATATCTTACGCAAAGCCTCTATATACGAAGCTACGGTATTTTCTGCTAACGTATTATCATCATTCGAAAGCATATCTTGGCGAATAACTCCAATAGAAGTTTGCGTTCCTTGCAAACGTGCCAATGAGCGAAGCAGCATACGACTACGATTTTGATTACGAAGTGTATTATCCACACGCACAAAATCAGTTTTTATCACAGCATCATAATAGTCACTCGCCACACGCAGAGCTGCTCTTGTGGAACGCCCCAAAGCAGAAGGCCATCCTCCACGACAAAGCATGAAAGCAATGTCTTCCAATTGGTGCTTATTCTCACCTTGAATAGCCAAATCACCATCGAAGAGCGCCTGAAGGCTGACATCTCCAGTCGATTCTTCAGACTCCCAAAGACTCATCGGCCGCATGGTAATCCAGGCAAAGCGTCCAGTACCAGTATGCACAATCTTATCCGATTCTACTGGAACAGCAGAGCCTGTGAGAATGAATTGTCCTTCCTCATTGCGGGCATCTACTTCATAACGAATATTGTCCCATAATTCGGGAAGGGTTTGCCACTCATCAAATAGGCGAGGAACAAGTCCACTCAATAGATGCGAAGCGCTCGTAGCAATCATACTCTTGCTTTGCTGCAACACTTCAGGGTTAGCCAACATTACCGTACTACGGGCTTGCTGGAGCGCCGTGGTTGTTTTGCCACACCACTTTGGGCCCTCTATCAACACCGCACCTACTTCTTCCAAACGTTCTGCCAACAATTGGTCCACTACACGCCTTTTATACTTCTTTTCTGCCATAAATTTACCTTATAAAATTTGACGCTGCAAAGGTACTACTTATTTTTCACATTTGCAAGTATTTACGCATTTTTTTAAGGCGTTTGGCACAAAATCGTTGAGGCGTTTGGCGGAAAATCACTAAGGCGTTTGGCGAATTTTCGGCACATAATCTCATAAATGAAACTACATTTATTCTATTTCAATATTTCAAAGGTCACTTGCGGCTCGCAGAGCGAGCGTTGTGGGCAGCGGAGCTGCTTTTTTAGGTTAAAGGTTAGAGGCAAAAGGTTAAAGGCAAGGAGCTTTTATCGCTACGCTCTAAACTATTTTTATGTTGTCGCCCGAAGGGCGGGTGGTTGCTATTTGTTTCGCGACCACCATAAGACATCTATAGGACATCTATAGCACTTCTGTGGCTCTTATTTGTGAGCAAGGTTCAAATCAATGAACACAGCCCAAAAGTTATTATTTGTGCTACTAAGCACTATTGACATATTTAGCTTTTAGTTCTTCATTATATAACTTCTCGAAAAAATAGTGACAAATCACCAAAATTTCGAATACGTCGCCACTTTTTACACCAATTTACTTGTTCAAAAGCCAAAATAACACCTAAAATCACTTTTCCAAAAGTAAAATTCA
>JAFZGC010000088.1 GCA_017555595.1 Paludibacteraceae bacterium
AGACCGCCCTATGGGCTGTTAGAAGTTAGACCATTGTATTGTTTGACCGCCCTATGGGCTGAGAGATTCTAAGAATCTAACCTCTAACAACGCAGTGATCTAATAGCGTAGCGGTCTAACAACAAAGTGGTCTAAAGTATGAATATACGAACTCAAAACGGCAAACAATATGTTCTCTGTGCGTGGAGGCGGAAATATGTCCGCCTCACGCCCGAGGAACTAGTGCGGCAGACCACCCTGCAGCTATTAGAGGATGAATATGGATTTCCGCACGGATTGATCGGAGTGGAAATACCTATTGAAGTAGCAGGATTAAAAAAGCGTTGTGATGCCATTGTGTATAACCAGCAAATGCAACCACTGATGCTCTTGGAATTTAAAGCTCCTACTGTGCCACTTACGCAGGAGGTCTTCGACCAAGCAGCTATCTATAATCGACATTTGCAAGTACCTTATCTAATGCTTTGCAATGGCCAGAGGTCTATTATTGCGCAAGTGTTAGAAAAACAATATCAATTTTTACCTGCTATACCCAATTACTCTAAACTCCTAAACTTTTAAACTCTTAAAAATGGAAGTAATCATCGAACTCAATGAAGCTTTGGATACTGCCACCTTCTATGGTGTGAATAATATCAATATCCTTTGTTTGAAAAACCAACATCCTAATGTGCGGGTGGTGGCGCGTGGCTATCAGGTAAAGATCATCGGTTCGCAGCCTGCTATTACACGCTTTGAGCAAAATCTGCGCAAGTGCGAGGCATTTTGTATCAAGAATAATACCTTGACCGAACAACATATCCTCCAATTATTGCATGGTGAACAGCCTTCCGAGTTTCTCCAAGATAATCTCATCCTTCATGGAGTCAATGGCAAGTCCATCGTCGCTCGCAGTGCCAACCAGCAGCGTCTTGTAGACGCTTACGAGGAGAATGACCTGCTATTCGCCATTGGCCCTGCTGGTAGCGGTAAGACGTATACCGCTATCGCTCTGGCTGTTCGGGCCCTCAAGAATCGCGAAGTCAAACGCATCATCCTCTCGCGTCCTGCGGTCGAAGCGGGCGAGAAACTGGGATTCTTACCAGGTGATATGAAGGAGAAGATTGACCCATATCTCCAACCGCTCTACGACGCCTTGCAAGATATGATCCCTGGTGCCAAACTCAACGAATATATGGAGCGTGGGGTGATACAGATTGCCCCATTGGCCTTCATGCGCGGACGCACACTAGCCGACGCGATTGTTATATTAGACGAGGCGCAGAATACTACCACAGCCCAACTCAAGATGTTCCTTACCCGACTGGGTGTTAATGGCAAGATGATCATCACAGGAGATATGACGCAAATCGACCTGCCTGCTAGCCAGAAGTCTGGGTTGAAGGATGCTATCGAACGCCTTCGTGATATCAAAGGCATAGCGATGGTGGAGTTCAATCAAAAGGACATTGTTCGCCATCACTTGGTAAAACATATTGTGGCGGCATATAATTCTCCTACTAAACGAGAAGAAAATTTATGAAAACAGAAAAAGGAATAAAACTGCCTCCTATTTGGCTGTGTATACTATTGGATCTATTAGGTTGTGTCTCCTATTTCGTACCTACCTGGGGCGAATGGATTGATCTCATCTGGGCACCCATATCAGCCTTCTTCTTCTTTTGGCTATTTGGCGGAAAAACGGGTGCATTGGGTGCTGCGATTAATTTTATTGAAGAGTCTATTCCTTTTACAGACCTTCTTCCAATGTTCACCATCGGCTATTTTGTTCGCAAAAGAGAAATCAAAAAACTCAAGTCAGACACCCCAAAACTCAAAGAGTAGTAGTGCAATCAGCTATTGTCTTAAATATCACACGCTATTCGGATTCTGGTAGTATTGTGCATCTATATACGGCTGAAAATGGACGAATGCATTATGCCCTATATGGCAATAAGTACAAGGGCTTGCTCCGCCCATTATCAATCGTGGATTTCACCGCCAACCGCCGCAATAATGCTCCTATGCATATGGCTACTCTCTCATCTGTCTCGCTGCTGTATACACCCCAACGATTGACTACTGATATTCAGCGCCAGTGTGTGGCCATGTTTATTGCTGAAGTCTTGGCTGCTACGCTGCGCCATCCAATGAGCGACCAGCAGCTATTTGATTGGCTATGCGACATGATTCATCATCTTGACCAAGACGATGAGATTACCAACTTGCACCTTCATTTTCTACTGGAGTACGCTACTTATTTAGGTATTGGTATAGATGATACCGAGCATCCTGATTGGTACGAGGCTCCCAGTTCTCGGGGGGAGCGCCAGCAGCGCCTACGCCAGCTCTGCCTCTACTATAGTGAACATATCGAAGACTTCCGTTCGCCTAAATCCCTAGATGTGCTGATGGAAGTGTTTGACTAGGATAGTTCGCTAGTTTTCCTCCACTTTTTGTCCTCGTAAATCGTATATTTCGTGATTGCGAAGGATGTATATCTGTCCATTGCGCAATATGTATTTCGTAGTGATTGTTTCTACAGATGGTTGTTTTACGGACGTAGGG
>JAFZGC010000089.1 GCA_017555595.1 Paludibacteraceae bacterium
ACGATAGCCATAATCAAAAAGTAAACTACAAGTAATCGTTTCATATCATTATTTATTAATCAGTTATCAATTTCTATTATCCATTTTATTTCGATATACGACATAGCGTTGATACACATATTCAAGCGAGAGATTCAACAGCATATTGATAATGGTTACTATATATTCATTCCACTTCAAATCTTCAGCTAACCAATCCCCCAAGATGGTTGTTGCTGGAGTAAAAACCGCATAAAAGGCTAACACTAGTAGCATTGCACTTGTGATATTAGCATTCGATTTGAACGTAAATCGGCGATTAAACGTAAAATTCCAAAAAATGCTTAACAGCAATGCTATGAGATAACAAGGCCAATAACGCCATTCTGTAAACTCATTCAACAAAGCAAATGATCCAAACTGAATAATTCCTGCACTTGCAGAAAAAAGTACAAATTTCAGTACTCTAACCCACTCGTTTGATTTTCTCATATCTTTCTTTTAATACAATTCTATCCACTCCACCTTATTCCCCACACATTGCAAGTATTGCTCAAAATCCTCGCGTTTAATCACTACAGTGCCACGGCAATCATTGGGGTGAAAACTAAGCGATTCTGCTTGTTGTAAATTCTTATCCAAGAACAATATCACATGCTGCTCCGCATCATTAATTAATCCGAACGGACTCACGCTGCCTGGATCCAGCCCCAGATATCGCATCATGCGCTCTGGACTAGCAAACGAGAGTTTGCCTGGCGAGTTCTTGCCCGCTGCTAACAATGAAGTTTTGAGACGTTGCTCCAAATCATGGATTGCCAAGTCATGTTCACAATCGAAGCAGATAAGGTAATGTTGCGTACCTTTGTGATTGCGCATAAATATATTCTTGCAATGAATGCTACCATCGTTCTTCCACCAACGTTTTGCCTCCTCAATAGTCTTTCCTTCGGGGTGGTTATAGCAAGTGTAAGGTATCTGATGCTCATTTAGATAAGCCAACACGCGTTCTTGGCGTTCGGAGATGAATGATTCAACGTGGTTTAACATTGTTCAATGTGGTTCAATATTGTTATGCTTCCATTATCACTTCGCGCAACATTTCTCCAACTGTTGGATGAGGAAATACCACCTGTTTGAATTCGCCTACGGTATATCCCATGCGCACAGCAAAGCTAGCCGCTGCCACAAACTCCGAACATGGGTTACCTATCATGTGTACACCGATGATAGTTTTATTTTTCTTATCTACAATCACTTTGCACAATCCCATTTCTCCCTCATTCTCAGCAACAAAACGCCCAGAATATGTCATTGGCAGTTTGTGCACTTCGTATTCCAAAAATGGTTTGTTGGTGGACATAGATGGTGCAAAATCGCCTTCTTTAATATCATTCAAGTCTTTCTCTGTCAAGCCAACACATGCTATTTCAGGATTGGTATATACCACACTTGGGATGGCGTTATAAGCAATGCGTTGTAGTGGCAGTTGCTTTAACATTCGCCCTACTGCAACTTCGGCTTGACGGCTAGCTACATGTGCCAACATAATCTTACCAGTCACATCGCCTGCAGCATAAACATTAGGCAGGTTGGTACGCATAAATTCATCAACCACTATGCCCCCACGATAGATTTCAATATCGTTCAACGCATCTAATCCCTGCAAATTCGCCCGTCTTCCAACAGAAACGAGGATATGCTCAGCCTCGTACTCTCCATTGGTGGTCAGTACCTTATTGCCTTGTATCTCAGTTACTTTTGTATCAACTAATATTTGAATACCCGCTTTACGGTATTTCTCTAGCAGGATAGTTACCACCTCTTGATCCAAGTTAGGAAGGAGAGTCGGCATAGCTTCAATCACCGTTACTGATATACCCAATTCGTGGTAGAGGGTGGCAAACTCCATTCCAATGACACCGCCGCCCACAATAATCATAGATTTTGGTAGTTCTTTTGTGTCCAAAGCGTCTGTAGAATCCCAAACAGCAGGATTATCTTTCACGCCTGGGATTGGAGGAATGAAATTGGTCGAACCCGTACAGATAAGTAGGTTCTCTGCTTCGTATTGCTCATCACCGCATGCCAACACCACATTATCATCGGTGCGAGTAACCACCGAAGCTGCACCCATGACAATAGTGCAATGTTCGTTATTAAGTTTTAGCTTAATCCCGGCTACTAGTTTACGCACTACTTTGATTTTGCGTTGAGCCATCTTGAGATAGTCAAATGTCACATTCTCAGCTGCAACACCATATTTCGCAGCATTTTTAGCATTGTAATATTGTTTCGCGCTGTACAACAAGGTTTTAGTTGGAATACATCCAACATTAAGACAAGTACCACCCAAAGTATTCTGTTCAAAGATTATGACATCTTTACCCGCTTTTGAAGCGATTTCTGCGGCGGTATATCCAGCAGGTCCACCACCAATGATTGCAAGGAAGTATTTCATATTTGTGTTGTGTAGAAATGTCTAGTCTTGTAGAGAATTGTTTAGTGTAGTAAGATAAATGCGCACAGCGTTGGCTACCATCTCTACGCATGGTCGCTTTTGATAGTATACTTCGGTACGTATTTCCGGAGTAGGTTCTTGTGGTTTGGGTGCGATACCAAGCAGTTCAGAGCAGATAAGACTGCCATTTTCACTTTTAAACTGCGCTGCAAGCTCCTGCACAAAAACATAGTTTTGCTTTTTACCTTCCGTATCACCTTCTATGGCACTACCGTTTTCCAATCCAGCGAGTATAAACATGCCACAGGCTGCTCCACAAGTCTGGCGCATACGCCCTATTCCTCCGCCAAAAGATGCAGACAAACGCAAGGCCAATGCCTCGTCCTCTATACCATATATATCGGCACATGCAGCAAATACGGATTGGCTACAATTAAAGCCTTTCTTAAAAAGTGCCTTGGCACGCTCCACGCGTTGCTCTATTTCTTCGTTTGTAAACATAATTTCTAAATAATAGTAGTGAAGTGTCCACTAAACAAAATTTGTTCTCAATTTTGGTTTCTCACTTTCTGGACGTTGTTCCTTGGCGAGATTGCGTAGCATCCAAGCCATATTGCGTGCTAACGTGCGCATGGTTTGTAGCCCTTCGGCATCTTGCTTAGCTTCACCCTTCTCCCAACCGTGCACACTATTCCAGTATTGCGATGAAACCACAGGCATATTATTGATAGTAAAGTACTTATTCAATCTGTCGAAGCATGCACTTGCTCCACCCCTTCGGCATACTGCCACAGCAGCAGCGGGTTTGTAAGAGAGCAATATTCCTGCCGAATAAAATAATCTATCCAACAACGCACACAGCGATCCGTTGGGTCCAGCATAATAGACTGGCGAACCAATAACTAAGCCATCTACACCTTGTGTGAGAATAGCATGCAGTTGATCGTAAAGCGGATCAGAGAATGCACATTTGCCTTTTTTTGTATGGCATGCTCCGCACGCCACACAACCACGAACAGGCTGATTACCTATACTTACTGTAATTGTTTCAATACCATCTTCCTCTAATGTCTTTGCCACTTCAGCAAGTGCGATACTAGTGTTGCCATTCGCGCGTGGACTACCATTAATTAAAAGCACTTTCATATTCTCATAGATTTAACACCGCAAAGGTACAAAAAAAATCGCATATACACAAATATACCTTGCATAATTCAAAAAAAATCCGTACCTTTGCAGCGAATTTTACTTGGATTGGTAGGGCTATTCACTATACTACCGTTAAACAATACTACAATATACAACTATGGCAGACGATAAGAAAATTATTTTCTCAATGGTGGGAGTTAGTAAAAGTTTCTCCCCACAAAAAAAGGTATTGAACAATATCTATCTAAGTTTCTTCTACGGCGCAAAGATTGGTATCATCGGTCTCAACGGTGCGGGTAAATCCACCCTGCTGAAGATCATTGCAGGTATCGAAAAGAACTATGAAGGAGAAGTAGTATTCTCTCCTGGTTACAGCGTAGGTTATCTGGAGCAAGATCCACAGCTCGCCCCAGAAAAGACAGTACGCGAGTGCGTACAAGAGGGTGTGCAACCTATCATGGACATGTTGGCAGAATACGATGCTATCAACATGGCATTCGCTGAACCAGATGCCGACTTCGATAAGCTCCTTGCTCGCCAAGCAGAGTTGCAAGACAAGCTCGATAGCGTGGATGCATGGAATATTGACACACGTTTGGATCGCGCTATGGACGCTTTGCGTTGCCCTGCAGACGACGCATTGGTAAAACACCTCTCTGGAGGTGAGCGTCGCCGCGTGGCATTGTGCCGCCTATTGTTGCAACAGCCTGATATCCTGCTACTTGACGAACCTACCAACCACTTGGACGCTGAGTCTATCGACTGGCTCGAGCAACACCTCCACCAATATGCAGGTACTGTCATCTGTATCACCCACGACCGCTACTTCCTCGACAACGTAGCAGGTTGGATTCTCGAGCTCAATCGTGGCGAAGGTATTCCATGGAAGGGTAACTATTCTTCTTGGCTTGAGCAAAAGACCGCTCGTATGGCTATGGAGGAGAAGCAAGCCAGCAAACGTCGTAAGACCTTGGAGCGCGAGTTGGAATGGGTGCGCATGGCTCCTAAGGCACGTCAAGCAAAAGGTAAAGCGCGTTTGGCTGCCTACGACCGAATGCTTAACGAGGAACAAAAAGAGCGCGAGGAGAAGCTTGAGATATTTATCCCTAACGGACCACGTTTGGGTAACAAGGTCATCAATGCAGAGGGCGTAAGCAAAGCCTTCGGCGAGAAACTACTCTTCGAGGATTTGGAATTTATGCTGCCACCTAACGGCATCGTAGGTATCATCGGTCCTAACGGTGCTGGTAAGACTACCCTCTTCCGCATGATTATGGGTATGGAACAAGCAGATAAAGGTACCTTCGCTGTGGGCGAGACCGTACGCGTAGGTTATGTGGATCAAGTGCACTCCAACATCGACCCTAACAAGAGCGTCTTCGAGATGATTGCCGACGGTACCGAGTATATCCGAGTGGGCGGTCGCGAAGTAAATGCACGTGCATACTTAAGTCGCTTCAACTTCACAGGTGCTGACCAAGAGAAGAAATGCGGTGTCTTGTCTGGTGGTGAGCGCAATCGCTTGCACTTGGCATTGACATTGAAGTCTGAGGCTAACGTACTGCTCCTCGACGAGCCTACCAACGATATCGATGTGAATACCCTCCGTGCGTTAGAGGAAGGTTTGGAGAACTTCGCAGGTTGCGCAGTAGTGATTAGCCACGACCGTTGGTTCCTCGATCGTATCTGTACCCATATCTTAGCATTCGAAGGTGATAGTAAGGTATTCTGGTTTGAGGGCAGCTACTCTGAATATGAGGCAAATAAGAAGATGCGTCTCGGCGAGGATGCTACCGAACCTAAACGCGTTCGCTATCGCAGCCTAACCTAATGGCAGCGAAGCTGCGTAGATGGTCTTCGACTTAAATCTACGTAATTTTCGTGAAGCAAACCATCAACGCAAAGCCAATTTCGTGAAGCGAAAACATAAACGTGAACAAAGTGAACTAAAAAAACATGTTAGCATTATCCCCCTTCATAGTATTTATGGTGGTCTATCTTGTAGGATCGCTCCTTGCGGGCGATTTCTACAAGTTACCTCTCACCGTAGCCTTCCTTATCGCATCGGCATATGCTATTTGCATCACCCCAAAGTTACCTCTTAAAGAGCGAATAAATATCTTTTCACGTGGGTCGGGCAACGAGAATATCATGCTAATGGTATGGATTTTCGTTCTCGCAGGTGCATTCGCTAAGATTGCAGGGCAGATGGGTGCTATCGATGCTACAGTTAACCTCACACTTCGCTTTCTGCCTTCTGGAATGCTTTTGCCAGGACTCTTTGTCGCAGCCTGCTTCATTTCCCTATCTATCGGAACCTCGGTGGGCACTGTCGTGGCGCTCACGCCCGTGGCTGTAGGTATAGCAGAGCAAACGGGAACAACACTTCCGCTGATGGTGGCCATCGTTGTAGGAGGCGCATTCTTCGGTGATAATCTGTCGTTTATATCCGACACTACTATTGTTGCTACACAAACGCAGGGCTGCAAGATGAACGATAAATTCAAGGCTAACATATGGTTGGCATTGCCCGCTGCTATCTTAGTGCTAGTGGCATACATTTTTATCGGAAAGGACGTGCATGTGCCTACGGATATCGTGCTTATGGAATGGTACAAGGTAATCCCATACATAGCAGTATTAGTACTGGCAACTGCAGGTATAAACGTGTTGGTGGTATTGCTGATTGGTATTCTACTAGCTGGTTGCATAGGCATACTGAGTGGCAGTTTCGATCTCATGAATGCGCTCAGTGCTATGGGCGAAGGTATCATGGGCATGAGCGAACTGATCATAGTCACGCTATTGGCAGGCGGTATGCTAGCGCTTATTCGCCATAATGGCGGTATTGATTACCTCATCCGTGTGCTCACCTTGCATATCCGTGGCAAACGCGGAGCCAAACTCACAATTGCATTATTGGTTACATTGGCTGATTTGTGTACAGCTAATAACACGATTGCATTGGTTACCGTAGGACCTATGGCACGCGAGATAGCTGACCGCTATGGCATCGACAAACGCTTGAGTGCTTCGCTACTGGATACTTTTAGTTGCTTTGCACAAGGCATGATTCCTTATGGTGCACAACTGCTTATGGCTGCAGGTTTAGCTGCAATCACGCCATTCGAAATCATGGGCTATCTATACTACCCTATGGCGTTAGGTGCGATTGCGCTATTAGGAATTTTCTTCCGATATCCACGTAAATATAGCTGATCCTTTAATCAATAAAATAAAAAAAGGTCACTCCTACTGAAGTGACCTTTTTTGTGATTGCTATTGGGTTATTTTATCGTAAGCGATCAGCAGCACGAACGAGTGCTTCGTCTTTGAGGATACGACGTGTAGCCATCATCAGCAATACCAAATTTACCAATGGAATTGCTGCCCATACAGATGGATACCATTCTGCACCACCTAATATCATTCCGTTGATAGGTTCATATCCTTTTACCACAAAAGTCACATACAATGCCAACAAAGCGCACTGACCCAAACACAGGATAGCATTCACTACATTGAGACGTGCTTGCAACATGCGATTTTTGAAAAGGAATATGTTCACTAATGCTAACACAGGTACAACAACAGTGATTACGACCATTGGCCACTTATCAAATGCCTGCAAACTGAAATACACAGTGCCCTCTGGCATAAGAAATTGAATAGGAGAAAAGAAGCACAACAATGTGCCAAGCACAACTACCAATAAGAGGTAAAGAGTTTGAATTCGTTGAATCATTTTTCGTATTGTTTAGAGTGTTGTTGACTATTTTACTAGTTGACATAGGTCATTAACTAACTGATATTTCTCGCCAGTGGCGGGGCAAGTGGCAAAACCATCTTTGTCGAAGTGGAGTTTTTCGCCATTACGACTAACCCATCCCACTCTACGTGCAGGATTTCCTACCATAAGCGCAAAAGCAGGCACATCTTTTGTTACTACTGATCCTGCACCAATAAGGCAGTATTCGCCTAGTGAGTTTCCGCATACGATAGTAGCATTAGCGCCCACAGATGCTCCACGACGGATGAAAGTATCTTTGTATTCATCTTTGCGAGAAACGGCAGAACGAGGATTAATCACGTTGGTAAACACCATACTTGGACCAAGAAACACATCATCACCACAACGAACACCTGTATATATCGACACATTGTTCTGCACTTTGCAGTTGCGTCCTAATACCACACCTGGCGATACTACTACGTTCTGTCCGATATTACAATCCTCACCTATCTGACAACCAGACATGATATGCGAGAAATGCCAAATCTTAGTACCTTTGCCTATTATACATCCTTCGTCTATATACGAAGATTCATGCTTGAAATAATTATCCATAACTATACTATTATTTTCTGCGATGGGTCAAAAGAATGCTTTAAATATATCATTACCATTTGCAAATATAAGCAGGGCAAGCAAGATCCAGAAACCGATTGTATTTGCCACTTCTAAGAACTTGTCGCTTGGTTTGCGTCGAGTGATAATCTCCCATAGCAGGAACAAGATATATCCTCCATCCAGTGCAGGAATAGGCAAGAAGTTCATAAATGCCAATATCAAACTCAAGAACGCAGTCATGTACCAGAACGATTGCCAATCCCACACATTAGGAAACATATTGCTAATCGCGCCAAAACCGCCTACACTTTGTGCACCTTCTTTCGTAAATACCAAACGAAACTGCTTCACGTACATAACCAACTGATCCCAACCCAATCGAATACCTGCGGGGATAGCCTCAAAGAAGGTATAACTAGTATGTACTGGTGTATAATACTGCCATGGCAATACACCACCTACTCCTAATTTTGCTTGGTCGCCGATAAAGAGACGTGCCTCTAATAATAGTGTATCGCGCGTGTAAGAAATCGTAACACTATCACATGGATACTGCGCAAGCAATGGAGTAACCTGTGCAAAACATGGACAAGGTGTGCCATTGATAGCAGTCAGCACATCCCCTTTGCGTATATCTGCATAAGATGCTGCTCCACCAGGGATAACTGTATCCACTATATACGGCATGTAGTAGGAAAGCAAGGTGTAACTACGTTTAGCATAATACTTATCCTGACGTGCTTTCTCGCGTTCTATAGCATCAAAATCGTTTTGCAATGCCAAGAAGCGTTTACCCAAATCCTCGGACATAGTGAGAGACACGGTGTCCTCGCCACGAAGCACCACTACATCGCGCTGACCTTCTAGAATAATAGCCTGTGTTATCTCGCCTAAGGTCTGCGGTTCTACACCATTGATAGATAATACTTTATCTTTCTGCTCAAAACCCTCACCAACGAGTATATCAGAGTAGTAAAGTCCTGTATGTACTTGGTTCAGTGGCAGCGCATCTTTGCCCCATGTGAATAGTACCATTCCAAAGATAAAAAGCGCTGCTACGAAATTCACCAATATACCACCTATGATGATACAAAGGCGTTGCCACACGTTCTTGGAACGGAACTCCCATGGTTGTGGTTCAGTAGGCAAGTCGGTAGCTGCTTTGGTTTCATCCACCATACCTGCAATAGCACAATAGCCGCCAAAAGGCACCCAACCCAGTCCCCATTCTGTATTTTCGGGATAACGACGCCAATCCTCCTCTGGCAAAGCAGACAATTCCTCGTCGTTCATTGGGCGAAGGATAGTATTACCCTTCTCATCTTTCTTCTCGTTGCCCATCGCGTCAAGCACAGGCGTAGTTGCTGGCTCCACGTTAGGTGCAAAGAACTTGATTTGCCACTTGCCATTGATTTTCTTGGCACGTATGAGCGAGAACTTAGGGTTAAAAAACATATAGAATTTCTCCACGCGTACCTTAAATATTCGCGCGAAGAAAAAGTGTCCGAACTCGTGAATTACCACGAGCAGACTAAGAGCGAGTATGAGTTGAATCCACTGCATTCGTATTAATAGTTATTAATTAAAAAGTTAATATTTTCTTTTGCTATTTGTCGTGCGAGTTTATCTGTCTGCACGTAGTCTTCATAAGTCGGTTCTACGATAAATTCGGTTTTGACCATCGTTTGCTCGATGATATCCGACATTCGCAAAAATCCACACTTACCTTCGCGGAATGCCAAATTTACCACCTCGTTGGCAGCATTCAATATGCATGGCATATTGCCACCTTTGTCTATTGCTTCGTAGGCTAAACGCAGGTTAGGAAAGCGCTGCAAGTCAGGTTCCTCAAAGGTCAGGTTATTGGTCTTAAAGAAATCCAATCGTGACACATCACTCTTCCAACGATTAGGATAAGTCAGCGCATATTGTATCGGCATACGCATATCGGGAGTACCCAGTTGCGCCTTCACACTACCATCCACAAACTGCACTGCCGAATGTATCACCGATTGAGGGTGTACCAATACCTGAATTTTCTCTACGGGAATATCAAACAGCCAACGTGCCTCTATCACCTCAAATCCCTTGTTCATCATGCTTGCCGAATCAATAGTAATTTTCGCACCCATCTCCCAGTTGGGGTGTTGAAGCGCCTGCGCAGCTGTGACATGCTGCATCTGTTCGTAGGTATAGGTACGAAAAGGTCCTCCACTGGCCGTAAGAAGTAGTTTTTCTACACTTGCCATATTTTCGCCTACTAGACATTGGAAAATAGCGGAGTGCTCGCTATCGACAGGCAAAATTTTCACATTATGGTGCTGCGCCAAACGGCAGATAATTTCACCTGCTACCACCAATGTCTCTTTGTTTGCAAGTGCTATGGTCTTTCTTGCTTTGATTGCAGCTATCGTTGGAGGCAAACCAGCATAACCAACCATTGCAGCTACGACAACATCTATTGCAGGTATTGTTACCACCTCTTCCAATGCCTGCTCTCCTGCCATGACCTTAATAGGCAAATCGTTAAGTGCTTCACGCAAACGAGGATAGCAACTATCATCAGCTATACACACCACAGCAGGATTGAACTCTAAGGCTTGTTCGATCAACAGTTCTACACTACGGTGAGCAGTCAAAGCATACACGCCAAATTCCGTTGGGTGCTGACGCACTACATCCAATGTTTGTGTGCCAATACTGCCGGTACTACCTAATATTGCTATTTGTTTCATTCTAAAGTATAAACTATGAGTGATACGTAATGAGTTAGAATGCGATTACCTCTTCTGGATTGATAGCTTTACCTTCTTTCCATAGTTCAAACAATAGTGGTTGATTGCCCATAATAGCTATACTTTCACCCGTTTGCACAGAATCACCTACTTTCTTCAATGCTTTTACCGCGTTGCGATATACCGAAAGATAGTTAGTATGCTGTACCATAATGCTATATGTATTGCCAATCTCATAATTAACATGCACAATCGTGCCTGCCAACACCGCTGTGATATTTTCATTCTCCGCTGTCTGAATAGTCACGCCATAGCGTTTTTCTTGCTCCGAAAATGACTGCAAAATCACACCATGTGCTGGACGAAAAAACGACAACATTGGCGTAGTGTTTACAACATGAAAAAGCTGCAAGTTATCTTTTTCTTTAGCTTCGTATTGTGCAATAAACTCGGCTGTAGCTTCGCTTTTGGCTTCTAATAGTTGTTCACGCGTAATGATGTACATCGAATCCAAGCTTTGCACAGTATCCGTATGCACCTCACCCGCCACGACTTGCTTCACAATATCCAAGTATTGACGCTGCAATTCCAACGTTGTTCCTAATGAATCTACACGAGCCGACTCCTGCATCAACTGCTGACGTATATCTTCAGAATAACCAGGCAGGTAGTTCTTCACTGGTGTATATAGAATCACCAGTGAGAACAGCCCCATAGTTAGCAAAAATAGTACCGCAACTAACACTATAGCACCCCATCCATTCAATCGAACATGTAAATGCTCTGTCAATGTACTCTCATCCAGAACACTGATGCGATACTTTTCGCGTAACCTACGCCAAAGCGATTTTTTCTTTTTCTCTTCAGTCAAGATTCTTAATTCTTAATTCAAAATTCTTAATTAAGTATTGTGCACCCTTCGCATGGTTTCAATTGCTTAAAGAAGTCGTTGCCCTTGTCGTCTACGAGGATAAATGCTGGGAAGTTCTCTACTTCAATCTTCCAAATAGCCTCCATGCCCAACTCTGGGTACTCTACGCACTCGATTGACTTGATATTCTCTTGTGCAAGGATAGCAGCAGGACCACCGATTGAACCGAGGTAGAAGCCGCCGTGCTTTTGGCAAGCGTTGGTTACATCGATCGAGCGGTTACCCTTAGCCAACATGATCATGCTACCGCCAT
>JAFZGC010000090.1 GCA_017555595.1 Paludibacteraceae bacterium
GCATTTGCCGCCTTCCGACAATGCAGCACCGTACATAAAGTCATGCTGACCGCCCACACCAGAGATGATGGTTTCGCCTATAGAGTCGGCACAAATCTGTCCTGTCAAATCCACTTCTACAGCCGAATTGATGGCCATCGCTTTAGGGTTCTGTCGGATATTCTGTGGGTCGTTGGTAAATGCTACATCGCGAATAACGAAGTCTGGATTATTATCCATGTATTCGTACAGATGTTTCGAGCCCAACACCAGACTACCAAGCGATTTACCCGGATAAATCTTCTTCAGCGAATTGTCAATAATCCCCTTCTCTATCAATGGCAAAACGCCGTCGGTGATTGCCTCGGTATGCAATCCCAAATGCTGATGTCCGCTCAGTGCGTTGATAACGGCGTTGGGTATGCCACCCACGCCTATCTGCAAGGTGGCACCATCGGGAATCTCGTTGGCAATAAAGTTACCGATGCGTGTTTCTATCTCGCTTGGCACAGGAGTTGGCACTTCAATGAGTGGTTCATCGCCACGACACATAGCCGCTATCTTACTGACATGTATCACAGGGTCGCCAAACGTGCGAGGCATGTATTTATTGACCTGTGCAATAACCGTCTTGGCACATTCTGCCCCCGAGAAAGCGATGTCGGCACTAATTCCATAGGAGCAATAGCCATTCTCGTCGGGTTCGCTCACATTCAGGAAAGCCACATCCACAGGCACTTGTCCGCTACGGAAGAGAAATGGCACTTCGCCCAAGAAGCATGGGATGGTGTCCGCTACGCCCTCGCGCATGGCGCGGCGCAGGTTGTTGGGCACAAAGATATTGAGCGCACGGAACGAGTCCATGAGTTCACGTTTGGCGTATGGTGCTTCTTCGGGATGAATGCCAAAGCCCGATATGACTTTCACATCGCGCAGTTCGCTGGCGCGCTCGGTAAGCGCACGCAAAAGTACCATAGGTATAGAGGTAGAACCTTGTACAACAATCGTGTCGCCTGATTTCACGAGGCGCACTGCCTCAATGGGAGATAGGTATTGCATGGTATAATGGGTTAAATTCGCTGCAAAGGTAATAGTTATATTTGATATATACAAATATTTTGGTATTTTTATTCATTTCCACCGCACATTTACCACACGCTTCATACGCTCATCATACCCTCATCATACCCGATATATCCTATCAAAAACCTACTCGTGGGCGACAATTTCGCCAGCGGTATCTTTCGAAACCACTCGGTTACCACTCTGATGTTCACGGTAGGCGGCTTGCCAAAAGCCACTTTCCGTGCTTGTTGAACTATAAATCATAAGTGATAAACAAATCGCCACCTGTGCATGAAACACAAATGGCGATTTTGTTTAGACTAATGAATCTAATTATTTATCACAATAATCGCGGTTGAAGAGCGCGAGGCGTTGGTCGAGCAATTCGTATTGATCCTCACGAATACAGGAAACACAGCCACGCATACCCTCACGTTTGGCACCTGTGCTGGCGAGTGAGATGGCTGATATGCCGTAGTAAATCAATTTGTTAACCATCTTCTCACCCGTCCAATCCTTGTAGCCAAAGGTAAAGAAGAAACCATCGCCGACCTCCTGTTCGTCTGCATCTTCATTATAGACAATGTGGAAACCGTTGCGAAGCATAATCTCCTTCACCAGTTTAGCCCTTCGCGCATATTCGCGCGTGGTTGTCACGAAGTCTATCTTGCCCTGGCAGGCTGCCTTAAACATGGCAGCCATAGCAAATTGCACGGAGTGCGTCACACCTGATGACAGACTATAAAGCACATTATAAATGAAGTTTCGCAGGAACTCACCATCGTTCTGATAGCGGTCAGCCAAGGTGGCAAATCGGCGGTGTGCTAGATAAGGGTTAATAGCAACAATCGCCGCACGCTGACCCGCATAGGAGAACATCTTGGAGCAGGAGATCATGTGCAAGCAATTGTTGGTATATCTGCCTACGGTAGGCTGATACGGTGGCTCGTAAGGCATACCACGCTCCGCATCACGGAAGTCCATATTCAGATATGCCAAATCCTCGATAACCAGCACATTATATAGCGAAGCTAAGCGACCAATAATCTCCAATTCACGCTCCGTCAGGCACATCCAGGATGGGTTATTGGGGTTGGAGAAAAGCATAGCCGCTATCCTACCCGACTTGAAATGGCGCTCCAGTTCATCCGCCAATGCCTCACCACGGAAATCCGCCACATCAAACGAATCCACTCGCACGCCAATGACCTTACATTGTTGTTTCTGCACATGGAAACAAGGGTCAAGGAAAAGAATCGTATCGCGTTTCTCGTCCAACTGCGACACCAGCATATTAATGGCAAACGCCGCTTGCATACTGCCCACAGTAGGCACAATGCACTCGGTAGGGATATCTAGATTCATAAACGCACGCACAAACTCGCTACCCCAGTGTTTCACTTCTGTGATACCCGTAATGAGTGGATACTTAGAGCCCATACCCGCCTTGAGCGCCTTATGCTCGGCAGCAATACCAATCTGCTCGGCCGGCAATCCTGGTTCACCGAGTTCCATGTGGATAAACTCCACACCTGTAGCACGTTCGATATCCTTGACTACGCCCACGAGTTGGCGAATGGAAGAGGCGCCCAATTCCTTGGCATTGCGCAGACCAAAATCAATACAAGTTTGGTCTACGAGTTGTTTGTTGAGAGGAAAGCTCATAATTTTAGATCGCTTCGTTGTTAGAAGTTAAACAACTGCGCCGTTAGATCGCCTACGGCTGTTAGATGTTAGAGGCTTGGTAACCTGCTTCGATAGCTGCGAGGTTGGCTGCGACAACAGCTTCGCCTTTGCGAGCGAAGATACGTTTTACGCCCTCTACTATCTTATCATGGTCAATGCCCAACATGGGGATAGCGGCACCAAGCAACACCATATTGGCCGCTTGCGCAGGTGCACCAGCCTCTTTTGCCAATGTCTCTACATCCAATAGCACATGGTGAGAAATGGCCTCAATATGCTTGATAACATCCTCTATTTCAGGATAATTAGGGATATTCACAAAGGGCTTGCTGCTGGTAACAATCCAGCCATCTTCCTTCAGATAAGGCAGATAGCGGAGCGCCTCCATGGGTTCGAGTGAAATGATCAAATCTGCCCCACCCTTGGGTATTAGATCCGAATAGATAGGGTCACTAGAGAGGCGGAGGTTGGATTGTACATCACCGCCTCGCTGACTCATACCATGCACTTCGGCTTGCTTGAGATAGAGTCCCTCGTTGAGGGCCGCATCACCTATGACAGTGGCAATAGAGAGGATACCTTGTCCGCCTACGCCTGCTAAAATAATATCGCGTTTCATGTTTTTATTGGATTAAGGATTAAGGAGCAAGGAGCCAAGACCAATTACCTTCGTTTGATTAGTCGTTACTGATATGTCTTGGTTCATTGTTCCTTGTTCTTTGTTCTATTTCTTTGCTTTCAAATGTCGTTTCAGGGTTTGGATGCACTCGCGACGAGCTATGACAACGCTAGTACCATTATATGCCACCTCTTCACGAAGCACTTGTTTGATTTCCTCCATGTTTTTTGGCAATGGCACCACCACGCGTACATGTTCAGGTTCTACACCCAAACCGAGGCAGATAGCTTCCAATCGACCTGTACCGGCAGAGTCTTGTCCGCCTGTCATACCTGTAGTGAGATTATCAGATATCAGCACTACCACATTCGCTTTGCTATTCACGCAGTCCAGCAATCCGGTCATACCCGAGTGGGTGAAGGTGGAGTCACCAATCACCGCAAACGATGGGAATTGACCTGCATCAGCAGCACCCTTGGCCATCGTGATGCTAGCACCCATCTCCACGCATGCGTGGATAGCATGGAATGGCGACAACGCACCTAAGGTGTAGCAACCTATATCGCCGAAGATCTTGGAGCCCTCATGCTCAGCCGCTACCTCATTGAGTGCAGCGTACATATCGCGGTGACCACAACCTTGGCACAATGCAGGTGGACGACCAACGACAATTTCAGGAACTGCCTTTTCGCTCTCTGTTTTCACATTTCCATTTTCCAATGCTGCACGCACACAATCTGGAGTAAGTTCACCCATACGAGGCAGATCGCCTGTCAAACGACCTTTGACAGCCACCGATGATGGTACCATTCCGCGCAGCAACTCTTCTACTACAGGTTGCCCTTCTTCCATGACCAGAATCTCCTCCGCGCCATCTGCTACCAATTGGTTAATCATCGTAGCTGGAAATGGATATTGCGTAATCTTCAACACGCTTGCTTCTTGACTATCTCCAATCACTTCGCGAAGGTAATTATACGCAATACCTGTGGTAACAATCGCCTTCTTGGGTTGTATACCTTTGGTATAGGTGTTGTATAGCGACTCTTCACTTGTTTGCACAAAATCTGCTTGTGCTTCTACTAGTTCTGCGTAGTTTTTGCGTGCGAATGCAGGCAATAATATAAAGTGATTCGTATTCTCAGGCGCAGAGAGGACATTTTGTTCACGAGGAGTATCTATTGTCTCCACTACAGCACGCGAGTGCGCCATGCGTGTAGTCACTCGCAAAAGGATAGGTGTACGCAACGATTCTGATAGATCAAAGGCATAATGCATCATATCGTATGCCTCTTGTTGGTTGCTTGGCTCGAGGCAAGGAATCATGGCGAACTTCGCATAGAAACGCGAGTCTTGTTCGTTCTGTGAAGAGTGCATCGATGGGTCATCGGCAGCCACCACTACCAATCCGCCATTTATGCCCGTGATAGCGGCATTCATAAACGCATCTGCGCATACATTCATTCCCACATGCTTCATACATACGAGCGCACGCTTGCCCATATACGACATTCCGAGTGCGCCTTCCATGGCTGTCTTCTCGTTGGTAGCCCATTGGCAGAATATCTTGCCTGTTTCAACTGTATTTGTGGAAAGTGCTTTGCGCTTCTCACATAATTGTATATACTCGGTAATCTCGGTGGACGGTGTACCTGGATAGGCATACACTCCACTCAATCCAGCATCAATAGCGCCTTGCGCTATGGCTTCATCGCCCAAAAGTAGGTGCTTCATGGTCTTTAATAATTAACGATTGATTGTTAATAATTAATCTTTGTGTCTTAATAAGGTGCGCAAAGATACAATTTTTTTTACAAACACACAAATATATATTAAAAATATATGGTATTTATGTTGCACAACATAATAAAACGAGCATGACTGTATGTTATGTTTGTTATATCTATTAAGAATATTGTGTGTGAGAATAAAAATTAAAGTGAAATGCTTGCATATATGCATTTTTTGTAGTACCTTTGTGGGCTAATTGTGTAGGAATAACATATTCATATGTTCAATATTAAAAGATATCATATTTTTGCTATACTTGTTGCCATTTTTACCAATGGTAACATGATTGCACAGGGGCATGAGGTAAGGGTATTTGGATATGTTTTGGATACAGACAATCGTGGTATGGAACTGGCCAACGTATATGTAGAGGATAACACATTGGTAGGTACCACCACCAATCAGAATGGCTATTACGAACTATTTGTAGAACTACCAGACACAGTCACACTCGTCTATTCGATGATTGGATACGAAACTATCCGCCAACAACTCTTTACCACACGCGATGTAATAGGCATCAATGTGGTACTACCTACCAACGAGGAACTACTCAGCGAGATTACCGTCAGCGCTATCCAACGACAAACCAACACCATGGACCGCGTGGACATCAGCACCGCACGACTCATGCCCGATGCCACAGGTGGCGGTATAGAAAGTTTGCTCATCACCTTCGCTGGCGTGAGCCAAAACAACGAGATGAGTAGCCAGTACAATGTGCGCGGAGGTAGTTTTGACGAGAACTCGGTCTATGTAAACGGTATAGAGGTACACCGCCCACTGCTAATTCGCAGCGGACAACAAGAGGGACTCAGTTTCGTCAATCCTGATATGGTGGAGAGTGTGGACTTCTCCGCTGGAGGATTTGATGCCAAGTATGGTGATAAGATGTCATCCGTCTTGGATATTCGCTACAAGCGCCCTACCCGACTGGAATCACGGCTCAACATGAGCCTGCTGGGCGCAAGCGCATACATAGGCTGGGGCGACAGCACCCAAAGCCAAATGCACAGCATACGCTACAAGACATCACGCTACCTACTGGGTGCACTAGAAACAGTTGGTAACTACAAACCAAACTTCATTGACTATCAGACACAGATGACGTGGAAGCCTACCCCTCCCCCCTCCCTAAAGGGAAGGGGACTGTGGGAGATAACGCTATTGGGTAACTTCTCGCAGAACAGCTATGAGTTCACCCCCGACTCCGTGAGCACCAGTTTTGGAACGATGCAACAAGCACTCAACAAAACGATTTGGTACGAAGGTCAAGAGGAAGACATGTTCCGCACCGCCTATATGGCACTGAGCGTACAGAATCAGCTGACACGTAATATCCGCTTAGGCATGGACTTGAGCGGATTCTATACCCACGAGACAGAAACCTTTGACATCAGCAGCGAATACGTGCTGAGCGAAAAGCCCGCAGATGGAAGTTCCGTTTCTTCCTCCCCTGTAGGCAATGGACAATTGGCGACAGGCGATGGGCAAGGTGTATTGGGCACAGGCAAGTTCCACGAGCATGCGCGTAATACCCTGCAAGCAGGTATGGTGACACTAGCACATACTGGTGAATGGAAAAGAGGCGAGAACACCCTGCAATGGGGCGTGAGCGGACAAGTGGAATTGGTCAATGACCATATCAGCGAATGGGAGTGGCGCGATTCGATGGGCTATAGTCTGCCCAACTTGGAGCAAGAGATGGCACTCTACTACGCACTCAAAGGCACATCCTCCGTTCGCAGCGCACGCGTGCAAGCTTACGCACAGGATAGTTATCGCTGGCATACCGACCATGGCAATGTGCTACTGACAGGTGGTATGCGCTTCAACTGGTGGAGTTACACCAATGAGATTCTGCCCTCACCACGCCTGAGCGTAGCATGGATGCCTGGATGGAAACGCGACTTCACTTTCCGCGTAGCTACAGGTCTATATTATCAAGCACCGTTCTACAAGGAACTACGTCAAGTATTGACCGACGATGGACGCGTGAGCCGTATTTACCTCAATGACAGTCTGAAAGCACAACGCTCTTGGCAATTGGTCATGGGAGCAGACTACTACTTCCGCGCATGGGGCAGACCCTTCAAGTTCACTGCTGAAGCCTACGGCAAACTCATAGACCGTATGGAGAGCTACACCGTGGACAATGTGCGCATCCGATACTCAGGTGTGAACGATAGCCGAGGATATACTATTGGTTTAGACATGAAACTCATGGGCGAGTTGGTGCCAGGTGCCGATTCGTGGATTAGTTTTTCCACCATGCGTAGCCGTATGCAGTTTGTGGATGACAAGTACAATTTAGGTTGGATACCTACCCCACAAGAGCAACGCTACAACTTGACCATATATTTCCAGGACTACGTGCCACGCTTCCCACAATACAAAATCCACCTCAAGGCTATCTGGAGCGAGGGTCTGCCTTTCGGCTATCCACGCCGAGAAGACATGCGCTATTTGGGACACATGAGCGACTATCGTCGTGTGGACATAGGTGCCACACGTACATTCTCAGCCAGCACCGACAAATGGATGAAGAAGTCGAAACATGTGGATAGCTGGAGCATACAGCTCGATGTCTTCAACCTTATTGGTTGGAAGAACGTGAATAGTTACTACTGGGTAACAGCCGCCAACGGTCTGCAATGGGCAAGTCCCAACTATCTAACAGGCAGAATGATAAATGTGAAGTTTGATGTGATGATAAAGTAGGATTATGAGCAAGATAAACGAAATAGAAACTCCAATGATGAAGCAGTTCCGCGAAATCAAGCAGCAATACCCCGATGCGGTACTGCTATTTCGTTGTGGCGACTTCTATGAGACATACGCAGAGGATGCGGTGCGCGCAAGCAAGATACTCAATATCACCCTCACGCATCGTAGTAACGGCGCCAGCAAGGAGGCCAAAGCCCTGGAGATGGCTGGATTTCCGTTCCATGCGCTGGATACGTACCTGCCTAAACTGGTGCGTGCTGGACTGCGCGTAGCCATCTGTGACCAGTTGGAGGATCCAAAGCTGACCAAGAAACTGGTAAAACGTGGTGTCACGGAATTAGTCACACCTGGCGTAAGTTACTCTGAGACGACCCTACAGCAACGCGAGAATACTTGGCTCGCCTGCGTGCAATGGGGCAAACAGAGTGTAGGCATAGCATTCTTAGACATTTCTACGGGCGAATACCTCGTGGCAGAAGGTACTGCAGACTATGTGGATAAACTGCTGGTGAACTTCGCGCCCAAAGAGGTACTATATGTCCGTGGCAAGAAACGCGAGTTTGAAGAAGCGTTTGGCAACAGGTACTTCACCTTTGAACTTGACGACTGGATGGTGACCCGCGAAGCCACTAACGAACGACTCATCAAGCAGTTTAGCGTGCAGAACCTCAAAGGTTTTGGTGTGGATAACCTACCACAGGGCGTGATTGCTGCAGGTGCGATATTGCACTATCTGGACGCCACACAACACTTGCAAACAGGACATATTCAGCACCTGAGTCGCATTGAGGAAGATAAATACGTATGGATGGATCGATTTACCATTCGCAACCTAGAACTGCTGAGCGGGCAACGAGAAAATAGTACTACGCTCTACGATATTATTGACCGAACGATAACCCCGATGGGAGGTCGCCTACTCCATCGCTGGATGGCATTCCCCTTAAAGGAGGTACGACCTATTCGCAACCGACAAACCGTGGTGGAATATCTGTTCCGTCACCCACAAGAGCGCGAAGTGATTCGCGAAAACCTGCAACGTATATCCGATATGGAACGCGTGGTAAGCAAGATTGCCACAGGGCGTATCACGCCCCGCGAGATGGTACAACTGAGCAAGGCGCTACAGGCTATTATACCTATCAAGCAGATTTGTCAAGGAGCAATAGATAATACATATCTGCACCTATTGGGCGAACAACTGAACCTATGCACCGAGATCCGCGAGCGCATTGAGCGCGAGATAGTACCAGAGCCACCCGCTATGCAAGGCAAACCCAATATCTTTGCACGTGGTATCAACGCTGAATTAGACGAACTACGCGATATTCAACAGAATGGCAAAAACTACCTACTGCAACTTCAAAATCGTGAAATAGAGAACACTGGCATTAGTAGTCTCAAGATTGGCTACAACAATGTATTTGGCTACTATTTAGAGGTGCGCAACACCTACCGCGACCAAGTACCCGAGACATGGATTCGAAAGCAGACACTGGTCAATGCCGAGCGCTATATCACTCAAGAACTCAAAGACTATGAGGAGAAGATCCTTACCGCTGAAACACAAATACAGGTCATCGAAAACCGCCTCTACACCGAACTGATGTTGGCAATGACCGAGTATGTGGCACAAATGCAGCAAGATGCAGCCATAGTAGCGCAATTGGATTGCTTGATGAGTTTTGCTACTGTAGCAGTGGAAAACCGCTATGTCTGCCCCGACATCAACGATAGCCTCATTGTGGATATCCGCCAAGGGCGTCACCCCGTAATTGAGAAGCAATTAGCACTGGATGAGGAGTATGTACCCAACGATGTATTGTTGGACAACAATGGGCAGCAGATTATCATTCTAACAGGACCTAACATGGCCGGTAAGTCCGCCCTACTCCGTCAAACGGCACTGATTGTGCTGATGGCACAGATGGGTAGTTTCGTACCAGCAGAGTGCGCCAGCATAGGTGTAGTGGATAAGATTTTCACGCGCGTGGGTGCCAGCGATAATATCTCCGCAGGCGAGAGTACGTTCATGGTAGAGATGAACGAGGCAGCCAGCATATTGAATAACCTCAGCGAGCGCAGTCTGGTGCTGTTTGATGAGTTAGGACGCGGAACAAGCACCTACGACGGTATCAGTATCGCATGGGCGATTGTGGAATATATCCACGAGCAAAAAGGACATGCTAAGACCCTGTTTGCCACCCACTACCACGAACTCAACGAGATGGAGAAGACTTTCCAACGAATACGCAACTACAATGTATCGGTACGCGAAGTGGACAACAAAGTAATCTTCATGCGCAAGCTAGTACGCGGAGGTTCGGAGCATAGTTTTGGTATCCATGTGGCGAAGTTGGCAGGTATGCCAATGTCTATTGTAGAGCGTGCAAACCAGATTCTCAGTGATTTGGAAGGCGCAAGGCGAGAGGCGAAAGGTGAAAGACGAGAAGCAATCGGCAGCGGAAAAGTCACAGTCAGCGTACCCGAAGGTATGCAACTAAGTTTCTTCCAATTGGATGACCCCGTGCTGGAACAGATACGCGATGAGGTAAAGACATTGGATATCAACAACCTAACTCCATTAGAGGCATTAAACAAGTTGAGCGAAATAAAGAAATTAGTAGGGGGGAAATAATCCCACTAGTGCCTTGCTTTTTATATAAAACTGTCACTTTGTATCCATAACGCGTAAACGAGTTGCCTTGAGTGACTCACCAAGATTAAGCATTGTTTGTCGGCAAGCACCAGATTCATCGGGAATCTTGGAACAAAGACGCTGAAGACTAAGGTATATCTTTTCGGCCTCTTGCAAAGAGAAAAGAGATGTTTCTGTAGTATCCAAAGCACGCGACAATAGCAGATTCATCATATCTGCAGCACACCAAAACATAGCCAACGAAGTATATTTGCCATGGTGCACACGATACCTCGGAAGAATAGCATTGTAAGCCTCTTCTATATGTCCTTGACGACGTAACTCAAAAACCTCTTTTACAGTCATATGAATCATTGATTTATTCTTGTTGCATCTCTATGAGACGACGATAATAGCCCTTGAGAGCGATTAGTTCCTCATGTGTACCGCGTTCCACAATCTGTCCTTCGTGCAAGACGCAAATAAGATCTGCATTGCGGATGGTGCTTAGGCGGTGAGCAACCACTAGAGTAGTACGGTCTTTCATAAGGTTTTCAAGCGCCTCTTGCACGAGTTTTTCAGACTCTGTATCCAAGGCAGAAGTGGCCTCGTCAAGAATGAGAATAGGCGGATTTTTGAGTATCGCACGCGCTATGGAAATACGTTGGCGTTGCCCTCCAGAAAGGCGTGAACCACGGTCGCCAATCGTGGTTTGATATTGGTCAGGCGTAGCCATAATAAAGTCATCTGCATTGGCAATACGAGCCGCTTGGCGCACCTCTTCCATAGTAGCAGATTCCACGCCAAAAGTGATGTTATTATAGAAAGTATCGTTGAAGAGAATCGCCTCTTGATTGACATTACCCATGAGTGCACGGAGGTCGAAGGTATTAACATCACGAATATCTATACCGTCGATTGTGATGCGTCCTGCAACAGGATCATAGAAACGAGGAAGAAGATCTGCCAGCGTTGTCTTACCACTACCCGATTGACCTACCAAAGCGATAGTTTGACCCTTGTGGATATCCAAATTTATGTGCTGCAAAACAGAGCGATCTGCCTGATAGAAGAACGAAACGTCCTCATATCGAATAAATCCTTGAAAATCTGCAATTTGCTTTGGATTTTCGGTATTGCGAATATTACTCTCTGTGTTAAGTATCTTATCTATTCGCTCCAACGACGCCATACCTCGACGAATGCCATAGGTAGCTTTGCTGAGATCCTTGGCGGGATTGATAATGGAATAGAAAATCACGAGGTAATAGATAAAAGTAGCAGCTTCAATGGAAGAATTATCTCCCAAAATGAGCGTACCACCAAACCACAACAATATCGCAATCAGAGCGGTGCCAAAGAACTCCGAAACGGGATGCGCCAGATAGTAGCGACGATTTATACGGTTGAACGTGGCGCGAGTGGCATTGATGAGGTTGAGGAAGCGATAGGTGAGTTTGCCCTCTGCATTGAAGGCTTTTACCACACGCAGACCGCCCAATGTCTCGTCGATCTGGGTTAGGATTTCGGCATTTTGCTCTTGTCCTTTGGTAGAGGCACGTTTCAGTGAACGACCAATTCGTCCGATGAGGAAACCTGCTATAGGTAAGAGGACTAGCACGAAGAGCGTGAGTTGCCAAGAGATGGTGAAGAGGGTCACCAAATACACCAGAATCATGATTGGATCTTTGAAAAGCATGTCCAGTGTGGACATGATACTGGCCTCAACCTCGTTCACATCGTTGGTCATACGAGACATGACATCGCCCTTGCGTTCTTCGGTGAAGAAACCGATAGGCAAGCTGACTACTTTCTGATATAAATGCGCGCGCAGGTCGCGCAATACGCCCGTGCGTATTGGAACCATGAAATAGTTGGCGAGCCATGCAGTAAGGCACTTTAAGCCCGTAAGCAGCACCAAACAGCCTCCCAAAAGAAGCAATACGGATTGCGCTCCTTGGGTTTCAATCAAGGTTTGAAGATAATAGTATAGATTGTCTTTCAGAATAGCAAGCGTCTCTTCTAAGCTGGTGGCTTCCGCCAAAGGCGTATAGGTAGCCGCGCTCTCGGACAAACCGAATAAGATCTGCAAGACAGGGATGATCGTAGCAAAAGAGAAAAGCGACAATATCGTAGAAAAGATATTGAAGAATAAGTTAGCTGCGACCTGCCAACGATATGGCGGAACAAAGCGCTTGAGGAGGGAGAGGATGTTCATAGTTGACAATTAACAGTTGACAATTGATATTTTGCGATTGTTTTCGCTGACATAGAGCAGAATTTGGCGATCAAACGCCTCTTTATCTATGCCCAGAGTTGTCTGAATAGGCAGAACATATAATTTATCCCCCAAGGCTTCTATTAAAGGCGTTTGCTGCATACGCATGAAGTCTTTTTCGGTCGTTACCACATGGTCATATTTCTCTGCCTCACTTAAGATGAGTTTTACATCGCTCTTAGTGAAATTACGATGATCAGCAAATGTCAATAGTCCCGTATCAGGGAATTGCTGTTGCAAGTGCTTGAACAAGAGATCAGGATTGGCTATTCCTGCCACAAGGAGAGGAGTGGATGATATATGGAGTTGCTCATAACCTATTGAAGAATAGTACAATTGCTGATACGAAGCCAAACGCAAACTATTGCTCACTATACGGCGGTCAATAGGCTGCATGGTATTGGGGCATTTGGTAACGACCACCGCATTGGCACGTGCACTCTCCGCAGGAAGATCCCGTAGAGTACCTCGCGGCAGCATATGGTCATTCACGTATAGGTTATCATAAGAAGTGAGCAATATGTAGAAACCAGCACGCAGTTTGCGATGTTGGTAGGCATCATCCAAGATAACACATTGTAAATCAGGTATCATCTGTTGTAACAGCCTTATTCCTTGTACCCTATCTGCACACACCGCTACGGGTATATCGGGAAAGTGCGTGTGGATAAGCATCGGCTCATCGCCAATGCTTTTCGCCGTATCTTCCGCTGTTGCCAAACGAAATCCATGCGTTTTTCTACCATATCCTCGTGACAAGACCGCTACCTTATACTTAGGAGCAAGCAAACGGATTAGGTACTCCGTCATAGGTGTCTTGCCTGTACCCCCTACTGCTAAATTACCAATTGCTATGGTTGGTACATCCACCTTATGCGAAGGTAGTACATGATCATCGTAGAGGATATTACGCACCCATACGATGAATGCATAAAGCCACGAAAGAGGGGCAAGAAAGAACTTCATTATTACATCATTTATTGAATTGTCACCTCTGGCATAAGTGCCATGATACGTGGTTGAGATACAAACTCACGCACCTTCAGCACAAGGCGTTCCTCTGGTGTAGTAGTATCAAACATCTTGAGCAATTCCTCGAATGGGTCTTTCTTCTCTGGATAATCAACAATGGCATATTCGCCTAAATTAGCCAGTTCAGCTGCCTTAGTTATTGCATGGTTTATGTTGCCCAACTCGTCCACCAAGCCAATCTCCAATGCGTCTTTTCCAAGCCATACTCTACCCTCTCCTACTTTCTTAATTTCATCTTGAGATACGCCACGACCTTCTGCACAACGACGTGTGAAGAGATCATAGCCACGCTCCACCATGGATTGCATCAGCGCCATCTCTTGTTTGTTCATGCCTTTGTAAATAGCATTTGTCGTGAGGGCAGCGTGTTGGTTGGTGGATACGCCATCAACATCCAAACCAATCTTATCCAACAATTTACTTGCATTAGGTACAGTACCGAAAATACCGATAGAACCAGTCAGTGTGGTAGGCTCCGCATAGATATAATCCGCACAGCATGAGATATAATAGCCGCCTGACGCAGCATAATCGCCCATAGAAACCACTACAGGTAGCCCCTTGTCTTGCAACATCTTCATAGCATGCCAAATCTGCTCGCTCGCATCGGCACTACCACCAGGGCTATTCACACGGAAGACTACCGCCTTCACATCATCGTCCTTATAGATTTTCTTGATGGTTTTCAGCATCTTACCTTCTACAATACCACCATTGCCTTCGTCCACAATAGCACCTTCGGCATAGAGAACTGCCACTTTGTCAGTAGCGTCAACTTTGTTGCGCTCTACATTAGTCATCTTGCTGTTAGACAATTGCTTATAGTCTTTTGTACCCGCATACGTGCGCAAAATGGAATCCATTTCTTGCACATACACCAATGAATCCACAAAGTGGTAGGTGAGATATTTCTCTTGTGGTTGCAGCGACATGCACTCATCGGCATATGCATGCAATTGCTCTGGAGTGATTTGGCGACTTTGTCCTACTGCCGCTTTCATCTCGCTCCAGATACCCGTGAGGTATTGTTCGGTTTGTTTGCAGTCTGCCTCTGACATCGAAGTGCGGAAATATGGTTCAACAGCCGATTTGAAAGTACCCACCTTGAGGATTTGCATCTCAATGCCAATCTTATCGAAGAGGCGGGTGTAGTACTCTTTTTGTGCGCTCAAGCCGTCCCAAGCCAACGAACCAACTGGATTAAAGAATATCTTATCTGCTACAGAAGCGATATAGTAGTTAGTTTGCGAATACGAATCAGAATACGCGATGATGAACTTGCCCGATTGTTTGAAGTCAAGCAGCGCATCGCGCAGTGCCTTTGCACAAGCTGGTCCCGCTGCGAGAGAACCGCCCTTGAGGTAGATACCCAACACCTTGTCGTTGTCCTTTGCCAAAGCGATGTTGCTGAGCAAATCACTCAAGCCGACGTTGGTAGTAGTTTGACCATACCATTCACCCATGATGGCGTCCAATGGATTCTCTTCGCCTGCTTGCTCTACCAACGTGCCTTTCAAATCAATACGATAGATGGTGTTCTCCTCCAATTTGGTGGCAGGTGTAGACATCATATCGCCCATCAACGCCCCCAAAAGGAAACAAACACCAAAATACACACCAATACCAATAAGGGTTTTGCCTAAACAACCCATTTTCTTACGAGGTTCTCCCTCTTTTTTTACAAAAATTGCCATTGTTTTCTTATACTAAAGTTTTTATTATAGCTCATTAAAGTCTTCTCTCGTTGCCGTGTCGTTGCCGTGTCGTTGCCGTAATTGTCTCGTAACTGACAGGTAACACACAAGGGATTTACGGCTTATTCAACTTAAAAGTCTTGCGGTGGTAAGGCGTGATACCATACAGCCGAATAGCTTCGTAATGCGCTTTGGTGGGATAGCCCATATTCGTATCCCAATGATACTGAGGATATTGTTCGTGCAAACGAAGCATATACTCATCGCGATATATCTTAGCCAACACACTAGCAGCCGCTATAGACAAATATTTACCATCACCTTTCACCACAGTTTGCGCTGGCACTTCCATCACCTGCCCATCAGGGATATATGGTTTCCATTTATTGCCATCCACAATGATATGTTGCGGTGTTATTCCTAAGTTATCCAAAGCACGCTGCATCCCCATAATAGAGGCGTTGAGGATATTGATACAATCTATCTCCTCTGGTGTGACTTCCACCACCGCCCAAGCAGTAGCATGTTGCTCTATGAGTGGACGCAAGTATTGACGCTGTTTGTCGGTGAGTTGCTTACTATCGTTAAGCAGCGAAAGCCACTCTCGGTGATGCTTATTATCCTTGAGATACGGGTCAAGGATGACCGCAGCAGCAAACACGCTACCTGCCAAAGGACCACGACCTGCTTCATCGCAACCGGCCTCAATAACGCCTTCTATGTAGTATGGTTTTAACATTTTTTCTAAATATGGATTCCAAAGAGACCAAATTCCTATCTAAAACGGATAACCAATAGCAAAATGCAAACTCATATCATCCGACCATTTCAAACCATTAGGAACCGTACGCCATTGGGTACCAGACAAGTTGTCATATAAACGACTTGGGTCATATAACTTCACACCCAGATCAACACGTAAGACAAATATCGAAAAATCCAATCTCAGACCAACGCCATATGATAGCGCAATCTGCTTATAAAACTCATTCCAATGAAATTGTCCATGTGGTTGCGTTTCATAATCGTAGATAGTCCATATGTTTCCAGCATCAACAAATGCAGCTAACTCAATAAACGACCATACTTTTGCTCGATACTCGACGTTTAGATTGAGACGAATATCTCCCGATTGGTTGTTGAAATCAATCATACTACCAGTTCCTCTATATCCTCCTGGTCCTAAACTACGGGCTGTCCATCCACGTACACCATTCGATCCCCCCGCAAAATAGCGCTTTTCAAACGGTACTACTTGTGAGTTAGCATACGGAACTGCAATCCCTAAATCGGCATGGAATACCAATCGATGCGACTCATTGAATATCTGATGATAGGTGGCAGATAAATCGGCCTTAGCAAACTGCGCAAAGCGTGTATTAAACAACATGTATTTTCCACCTTCATCCGTTGGAAAATCACATAGCTCCGCCAACCCAAGCATCAAGTTACCTGCTGTCTCCACATTGTAGTTGACATTCGCGTACGAACGATAAGGATAGCGAGAACTGAACGAAGAATAACTGCCTGCATATCCCCAACCTACAATAAAATGGTTTTCGTATGAGTATTTGAGAATATTCGTTGATTGTAAAAACTGCTCACGAAAGGCATCACTAATCCAAGGTAGATACACATA